>RFOZ01000018.1 GCA_009926405.1 Cytophagia bacterium | reverse complement strand
TCTGCTTCTTTTTCCTTGGCAAATTCCCGATAAGTATCAGCAATTTCAGTCAAAAAATCAATTTGCTGAAGAATAAGTTTTGCGTCGTTTTCAAATTTTTGAGTAAACACTTCCGGATGGTAGGCTTTGTCCCGTAACATTTTTTGAACACGCAACTTCATGGGCGTTAAGGGATTCTTGATATCGTGAGCAATATGCCTGGCCATTTCTTTCCAGGCGGTGTTGCGTTCAGCAGAGGCCAATTTGGCCTCGTTCTCGGCCAAAGACTGCACCATTTGATTGTAGGATTTGAGCAAAAGCCCCAATTCCCCTCGGCCCTGATCTTCATTAATGGTATTCTTGAGGCCGGATTTGGTTTGTAACATCGCCTTGGTGAGGGTCTGCAAGGGAGCTGCCACGCCCTTGGCCAATCGAAAGGACAGGTACACTGCCAGCAGAGTCACCAAGATGAAAAAAGAAAAAACACCTGCCAAATACTCGCTTAATCCTCCCTTATCGGTTTGGTTCAAGAAAGGCAAACCCAGGATAGCCAGCACTTTTCCATCCGATCCTCGCAAGGCTTGATAAGCTCCGCGAAAATCCAATCGATCCAATTGCTCGTTAACGGACCTGTATTGATTTTCACCCTGACTCAATGAATACCATACATCAAAAGGCATCCAATCCGAAACCAATTTTTGGTCGAACCAAAGACTCCGGGATCCCCCTTTGAACCGTCCCCTGTTATCGTAAATATAAAAATCCAAATCATTGACCGAGGCCCAATCCCTTAGGGTTCGAACGGAGGTCTCGGACAAGGCCGGATCTTGTACGGAGATATTTTGAGCAACCCGATAAAACTGATTCATCTGAGCCCACATGGCCGTTTCAGCATCCCGCTCAAAACGACGTGTAATAAACCAAGTCGTAAAGGCCACCAACAAAGCAATCACGCCAAAAACCAACGCTGTGGAAGCCCATTGAACCTTGGTCTGAAATCGAAGTTCCGACCACCCGGTCCATGGAATCCCCAATCCCCAACGACGCCCACCCCCCATGGCTCTCCATCGTTCGGCCCATCCCAAAAACAGCCAAACCAAGGCTCCAAATGAAATCGGTAATACCAACGAAGGCCATGCCAAGGCTTGCACCGCCCATTGACCGGATGGATTGCGATAAACAAGCAGGGGTCGGCCCCCGTTCCATAACACCAAACTTCCTTGGGTTGGTTGCACCGATTGTTCCCATCCCCTGGGCACCCGGTAAGGGTATGGAGCCAAACCCTCTTGAAAAACCAAAAAACCATCTTGATACAAAGCCAAACCCATGCCGGAGGATGAACTTGCCTTAGAACCCGAATTCCCACCCAAAATAGCCGGTATAGGTGACAGGCTTGGAAAGAACTTTTGGTTTAACCAAACCGAAAGGGTATCAGGAACACGGCCTGCAGGACCCAAAGCCACCCGAACCCGGTAAGCGGTGCGACTTCCCTCCGGCTTTTCTTGGACACTGCCTTTCCATTGGGCTCCACCTTCGGCGGATGGGAAAAGGCTATCCATCGCAGGTTGAAATTCAAAAGACAAAAAATCAAAGAACGGTCGCAAGTTCCGGGAATGGCGATCCAGCAAGGCCTGCAAGGCTGCCTTTTCAGGGGCGGCACCCAAAACTGACGAAGCCTCAAACGAAGAATCCGAACGAAGCGCGTCAATCCAAGGCATAAAATACGTGTAGGCCTCAATGGGTCGGGCTTGAACGAGCGCCTCCAGGCGACTACGGGCCTGGTCCAGGCCCACCCTGGCATGTTGACCATAACACAAAACCGACAGCAACCCCCCAAGCATCCCGTAGGTCCCAATCCGGGTCCAGGTTGTGGTTATAGGACGATCCAAGGCCCAACCAAGCAGGGCCCATACCACCCCGCCCAAACCCAAAATCAACGACCATTCATCCAAACCTTTCCAACCCCACCATCCCAAAACAAAGAAAACAGCCAGAGGAACGGTCCACCTTCGAAACCGAGCATCGGATCCATGACCCGATCCAAGAGCTGTTCGGGGTATCAAGAGCGAGGTGGTTAGTCCCATGACCAGCATGAGCCAGGCCGTATCATCCCAAGACCAACCCAGGGGATCGGCCCAACCAATTTTGCGATGACCCGCCTCCAACGAGGAGGCCAACAAAACATAGGATACCCACACCCGGCCAGGTCCCCTCCAGAACGCCGAAAAACGGGCAGCCATGGGGAAAACCCAGAGAAAAACCAAGGCCAGGACCGCCTGGCTCCAAGCCCAACCTTGAAGCGGGTAATGCAGGGCAAAAAAATCAGACTCCCCAAAACGACTTTTATAGAGCCAAAGAAGTCCAGTCGACAACCCAACGACCCAAGAAAACAACGCAATGGAGGCCGACCACCGGTCTTTGGAAGGAGCTATGCGAACCCATAACAGAGCCCACAAAAACAACCACAACAACATACCAACATTGAACCAGGTTTGGATCCGGGGGTCATAGACCACCGTACCGGCTTTGCCAGCAATCTTGAACCAGACCCGTCCCTGCCATTGAACAGGACGCCCAGCGCGTGCGTCCTGTGGACTCAAAACCAATAAGTTTTCACCGCCCACACCGGTCCACTGCAACCCGTCAAACAAGGAGTTCGAAGCCAACGGGTAACGATAGGTCAGCCGGTAAAACAATACCTGGATCCCTGTGTCAACGGGTTTTACCCAGGCCAAACCCTGACCGTTTTGGACTTCCACAAAATGAAGGCCCCTTAAGGGAGCAAGAATTTTGTCATCGGCCGACAGCAAACCTCGACCCGACCAAAAAAGACGCTGTCCTTTGGAATCCAACATGAGGTTTTCAAAACCACGAGGCGGCGCAAAGTCATAAGGATGAATGGATTGAGCCTCTTTGCTAAGTTCAGGGAGCCGCTGTTCAAAATATGAAACTGCTTCACCCGCAAGGTCATCGCTGGTACGCTGTAGGCGGGGGTAACACCAGGTTAACCAAACCGCTACCGGCACCAAAAGCAACAAAGCCCAACCTTTCACCCGGTCCCCGGCGACCGTCCATCGTTTCATGCTAGGCTAACGTTGGGAACCCCATTCTCGGCTGACATAGGAAGCAACTCCTGTTTCGAGGTCTGTGAAAGCATGTTCGCAACCCAAAGGGTGCATCCATTGCATATCGGCACAGGTATAATATTGGTAGCTCTCTCGAATTTCAAGAGGTGTATCCACAAATTCCAAGTTTGGTTCAAGATTCAGGCTTTTGAAGAGGGCCAGGACCAAGTCCATGAAAGTGCGGGCTCGTCCGCTGCCCAGGTTGTAGATTCCTGAGGGATGCTCATGGGTCATAAACCATAGGCAAACGGCCGCAACATCATCAACAAATACAAAATCCCGGCTTTGATGCCCATCCTGCACATCCGGGCGATGCGATCGAAACAACTTAACCTTTCCGGTTTCTTGAATCTGCCGGTACGCATGCCAGACCACCGAGGCCATTCGGCCTTTGGGGCCTTCGCCCGGACCGTAAACATTAAAAAATTTGAGGCCAGCCCAGCGCAAAGGGGTGCGTGTCTGCTCGCTCACCCATAAATCAAACCGATGCTTGGACCAAGCATAAGGGTTCAAGGGGCGGTATCGTTCCAGACCTTCGGTTCCGTCTTTGAATCCCTGCTCACCCCCTCCGTAGGTAGCGGCCGACGACGCATAGACCAAGGGCAAGCCAAAGGCGGCACATACCTTCCAAACCTCCTTGGAATAATTCAAATTCAAGCGCTCGAAGACTTCCTCGTCCCCTAGCATGGTATCGGTCCGCGCACCCAGATGAAAGACCTGCTGAACATAAGCCTGGTTCTGATGCAACCATTCCGGAAATGCATCCCGATGAACGGTCTGGCCGGTCAGACCGGATTCCAATCGCAAAGCCTTGGTTCCGTCGTTCCAATCGTCCACCAAGACCAAATCACGGTACCCTAAGCCCGCAAGACGAGCGGCCAGGTTCGACCCAATAAATCCTCCAGCTCCGGTTACAATTATCATTGCCCAAATTTAAGCCTTTGTATCTTTGGCCGCCTATGATTCTGGTTACCCGCAAAGCTCATTTCAACGCCGCCCACAAATTGTGGAATCCCCAATGGGACGAGGCGCGCAACGAAGAAGTCTTTGGAAAATGCGCCAATAAGCATTGGCACGGGCACAATTTTGAACTCTGGGTTACCGTGGCCGGCGAAGTGGATCCGGATACCGGCTTTGTGGTTGACCTCAAATTACTCAAAAAAATCATCGAAGCACGGGTCATTGAGCCTTTAGACCACTCCAATATTAACCTGGATGTACCCTTCATGCAAGGTCGAATGGCTTCTACCGAAAACTTGGCCATGGCCATCTGGGAACAATTATGGGAACCTCTTCTGCACCCCCGATACCGACTTTACAGCCTCCAGCTCTTTGAAACTCCCAACAATTCCGTCACCTATTACGGGCCCGGTTTTGTAGGTCTTCCCGCCGCAACCTAAACCCAATCTTCTGTATGCGCGCTTTTCTCTTTCCCGGGCAAGGATCCCAATACCCAGGCATGGGCCGTGATTTAATGTCCTTGAGTCCTTTGGCCGAAACCCGTTTGGATCAGGCCTCCGAGATCTTGGGATATCCTATCAAAACCATCCTCTGCGATGGCAGCGAGGAGGATCTCAAAGCTACCAAGGTGACCCAGCCCGCTGTTTTTCTCTACTCGGTTATCTGGGCCGAAATTTTGGGAGACCGCTTTGAACCTTCGATGGTAGCTGGGCATTCGCTGGGAGAGTTTTCAGCCTTGACCGCTGCCGGTGCCTTGGATTTTGGGGATGGATTGCGACTTGTCGCCCTGCGGGCCGGGGCCATGCAAAAAGCCTGCGAAGAACAACCTTCGACCATGGCCGCGGTTCTGGGTTTGGACGATGAACGGGTTGTTGAGATTTGTGCAGGCATCCATTCCGAAACCGTCGTGGCTGCTAATTTTAACTGTCCGGGGCAGGTGGTGATTTCAGGAGGACCCCTGGGGGTCAACGAAGCAAGCCAAAAGGCCCTCGAAGCCGGAGCCCTCAAGGTGGTCCCTCTGCAAGTTGGAGGAGCCTTCCATTCCCCCTACATGGCCCGTGCTGCTCAAGCCCTGCAAACCGCCCTGGCGTCCACCACCCTTCGAGCCCCCCGTTGCCCTGTTTACCAAAACGTTGCCCCTAACGAAGGCCGAATCGATCCAGAGCAAATAAGGGAGGGCCTCAACCTTCAACTAACCGGAGCCGTCCAGTGGACCCAAAGTATTCGATCCATGATTCGGGACGGTGCCACGGAGTTTAGCGAGCTGGGACCCGGCAAAGTTTTGCAAGGCCTTATGCGAAAGATTGATCGTCAAGCTCAGGTTGTAGCCCTTCTTTGATAACACGCAACATCCGGGGTTTGCCCTGCATGTCCTCTCGAATTTGGGTTTGACAACCCGGCCATAACAACAAACATTCGTCGGCGTAAAGCGGGTTGAGTTCCAACCAAAAAAAACGAGCGACCCGATTCCTCAAAAAATGTTCTGCCAGAGCACGGTAAACATCCAGCGGGTGCGGCCCCGGGGCAAAGAGCGCACTATGTGGTTCGTAATCAAGAACATGTTGCTCTAATTGCGAAGCCTCTTCACGACCGATATAGGGCGGATTGCTAACCCAAAGAACTGCCGGAGGTGGAATCCAGGCCTGGTCCATAAAATCCCCTTGCTTGGGGATGAAGCTCGATTCCAAACCCCATAACACAGCGTTTTTGGATGCTGTTTGCAAGGCCGCCTCCGAAAGGTCAACCCCGTAAACCGGTCGACCTTTCCCCTTCCAAGCCAATGCCAGCGCAAGGCAGCCGCTACCGGTTCCCAAATCCAAACAGGCCAAGGAATGGTACGCCTTCTCTTCGAGAACCCAAGCCACCAATTCTTCGGATTCTTGCCTCGGAATCAAAACCGATGCGTCAACCCCCAAGGTTCTTCCCATAAACCAGGCCTTTTGCAGAATGTATTGCACCGGTTCTCCGGCAAGAAGTCTGCTCCATTGGCCCTCATCGGGACCCTGTGGGCTTTCTTCCAACCAAAAGCGGCGCATCGCGGCCAATTCCCCCACAGGGTAGCGATGGCCCAGCCGCATGGTCCACTCCGATAGGTTTGCCAACTCCGTAGAACGCATAAGGCAGGCAAGTTAGGCAGAAGAACTAATTTTGGCGAAGCCATGATGCGTCCCCCACTTCCATTGGATTTGCCTTTTATCCATCGCTGTTTGGAATTAGCCGAAGGTCCAGCGGCTGCGGTCTCTCCGAATCCTTTGGTTGGGGCTGTGATTACCTTGAATAACCAAATGGTTGCCGAAGGTTATCACCAGGCCTGCGGTTCAGCCCATGCCGAAGTCAACGCTTTGGAAGAATGGAAGGCTTACCTCCAAATTCATCAACTCGATGGAGAGGCCGCCAAGGCTGCAACACTCTATATCAGCCTGGAACCCTGCAATCATCAGGGCCGAACCCCTCCTTGCACCGATGCAATTTTGGCATCGGGAATTGGAACCGTGGTCTTTGCCTGCACCGATCCCCATCCATTGGTTCAGGGCCGAGGTTTGCAGCGACTTCTTGAGGCCAATCTTGAAATTCGGGGCCCCGTTTTGGAGAAAGAAGCTCGCTGGATGAATCGACGCTTTGAAACCACCGTCCACCATCAACGACCCTACATTGTCCTTAAATGGGCCCGAACAGCGGATGGCTATTTGGACCAAGGTGAACAAGGACCGGGCCCGAAAATCAGTGGATCCCTAGCCCAAAAGTGGGTACATGGCCTGCGCAGGCAACAAGCCGCTTTGTTGGTGGGTGCCCGAACCGTTCTGGTTGACGACCCCATTCTGGACGCTCGCTTGGCAGGCCCACCGCATCCAAGAATCGCTGTCGCCGGGGATTCCAGGCCCTTGCCCATGGACCTACAGGTCCTTCGTAAGGTTCCGCAACCCCTGTGGCTGCCTTGGCCTTCGGCCCCTTATAGCCTCGCCGGCTGGCACGAAATCCTCTTGGAAGCAGGCCTAAACTCCTTGCTGGTCGAAGGTGGATTGAAAACACTGGAACTCTTTCTCAACGAAGGCTGTTGGGACGAAATCCACGTCTTGGAAAATCCCACCTTGCGTTTCGGAAAAGGAACCCCGGCTCCGCCAGAGCCGGAGAATCCCCTGGTCCAACTCCAACTCGGGACCGACCGGTACCGGGTCTACCTGCATCCGGGTTGGGTTCCCGGCCAAAATGCCCCCGACCTGAATTATCTTCGCGAGCACTTTATCCCTCAAACATCCTTGACATGAATCACAAAATTCTAAACGCCGTCCTTTTGGCCACCGGGCTTTGGACCGTATCCTGCAATGCCCAAAACAATAAAATGAAAAAAGAAGACCTCAAAACCGAATTGGACAGCGTATCCTATGGCCTGGGCGTAAACATCGCCTCCAACATCAAAACCCAAGGAGTCAAGGAATTGAATCTCCAGGCCATGATGAAGGGCATGGAACATGTTTTGGCCGGTGACAGCCCCTGGATGGGTGATCAGGAAGCCATGATGGCCATTCAAGGTTATTTTACCAAAATTACCGAAGCCAAAGGAGCCGAAAGCAAGAAAGCAGGCGAAGCCTTCCTCGCCGAAAACGGCAAGAAGAAAGGCATTGTTACCACCGCAAGCGGTCTTCAATACGAAGTCATCAAGATGGGCGACGGGGCCAAGCCCTTGGCCACCGACGAAGTCACCGTTCATTACCACGGGACCACCACCAACGGCGAAGTTTTTGATTCCTCCAAGGATCGCGGTGAACCAGCCACCTTCCCTCTCAACGGCGTTATCGCTGGTTGGACCGAAGGTCTGCAACTCATGCCCAAAGGCTCCATCTTCAAACTTTACTTGCCTAGCAATCTGGCCTACGGTGAGCGTGGTGCAGGTGAAAAAATCCCGCCCCATGCCGTCCTGATTTTTGAAGTCGAACTGCTCGACATCAAGAAAAAGTAAGGCAACAGACCCTACGTCTCCCAGTCACGAACACCCATGGTGATCGAACTGCTGCTGATTGGGAAAATTCGTGAACCCTACGTGGTAAACGGCTGCGAACATTTTCATGATCGCCTCAAACATTATTGCCGTTTGACCGTCACGGAATTGGCGATCAAAGAACAGGGGCTTTCTCCGGAGGACCAAAAATATGCCGAAAATCGATTGATTTTCAGTAAGTTAAAGCCACGCCATGCCTTGGTGGTCTTGGACGAACGGGGACAAGCTGTTCGCAGTCCGGGCTTGGCTGGTCAGCTGGAGAAATGGGGAAATTCAGGCACAGATCGAGTTCAATTTGTGGTTGGTGGAGCCTACGGTGTACAGGATGAATTACGACGCAAGGCCGATTGGATTTGGTCCCTGTCCCCCCTTACCTTTCCGCATCCTTTGGTACGCTTAATTTTAATGGAACAACTGTACCGAGCTTTTAGCATCCTTCATCATCAACCCTACCACCATGGATAAACCCGGTTCCCTGCATCGCCCACAACGCCGTGTCCTCCTTTTGGGTTACAGTGGTTTGGTAGGACAAGCGTTGCTGGAACTTTGCATCAAAAGCGACCAGGTTTATGAAATTCTATGCTTGGGCCGGACCCAGCCTCCCTTCACCCATTACAAACTCCGTTGGGTGAGTTCAAACCTTCTGGAACCCGGCGCCGATGCTGAACATTACACGGCCATCGATCGAGTTTTTTGTTGCTTGGGCACCACACTTCGCAAGGCTGGTTCGCTGGAGGCTTTCCGGCGGGTGGATTACCAGATGGTTGTGGATGCAGGCATCCTGGCTCGCCAAGCAGGTGTTCCTTACTTTGGGGTCGTATCATCAGCCGGGGCCAATTCCAAATCCAGGTTACCCTACGCGAGGACCAAGGGTGAAGTGGAAGACTCGCTCCGTCGCTTGGATTTTGATCGCCTAAGCATTTTTCGCCCCGGCCTTTTGCTGGGGAATCGGAAAGAAAGCAGGCCGGCTGAATACGGGGCTAGGTTGACCTATCGACTTTGGGATTTTTGGTTGCCACGCTCGGTCGCCGCTGTCCCAGCCGTGGACGTCGCGGCCGCCATGCTCTTGGACAGCCTCAAAGAGGACCAAGGCATCGACCTCTACGACAGCCGCCAAATCAAAGTCCTTTCCGGTTTACTTCCCCGTTAGTCCTTTTCTGATCCAGGCATCGGCCGGAGGTATACCTGATAAATTCATCCAACCTTGGGGGGTGCGTTGCCGTACCTCCATGCCCAAGCCGTTGGTAACCGCGACTACAGGGGCTGGAACCTGCATCCCGTAACCCAAAACCTGCCACCAGACCTCTTCGCTAAGTTGGGTTTGCGGTGCTTTGCACTCCACCAAAACCAAAGGCTCCCCCTCTTTGCCAACTAACAACAAATCCAAACGGGTCGAATCCACCCCATCCGCTAATCGCTTTTCGATGACCAACCGATTCTTGGGGTAGCCCAAATGGTTCACCATATAATGGGCCAAATGTTGACGGACCCATTCCTCCGGGCCCAGGGCCAACCAACGGCGCCGAAAAGCGTCCCAAACCTCTTCACGACCCCTTTGCCAACGGCGAACCAGGGAGACTTCCGGGAAAAGCAAAAGGGGATTTGAATTTGGTCTATTCTCCATGATGGGACATCCAAATCTAACGCATAGGCGTAATTTTGGTTGAAAGTAAAATGAAAAGCAAGGAAGAAATCGTTCACGATTGGCTGCCCCGCTACACGGGTTTGGCTTTGGAGGATTTTACACCGTATATCCTGCTTACGAATTTCAGCCATTACCTGGAGCTTTTTTCCACCCGCTTCAAGGTTCCCATCTTGGGGAAAGACAAACCCATCAGCAGTGTTCAAGCAGGCGGAATCACCATGCTGAATTTTGGAATGGGTTCCCCAATGGCCGCAACCGTTATGGACCTTCTAACGGCCGTTTCCCCCAAAGCTGTTCTTTTTTTGGGAAAGTGCGGAGGGCTCAAAAAGAAAAACGCATTGGGCGATTTTATTTTACCCATCGCAGCGATACGGGGCGAGGGTACCTCCAGCGACTACTTTCCGCCCGAAGTTCCGGCCCTGCCATCCTTTGCCCTCCAAAAAGCCCTGTCTACCACCATCCGCGACCTAGGATTGGATTATTGGACCGGTACCGTTTATACCACCAACCGCAGGGTTTGGGAACATGACAAGGCCTTCAAGGCCTATCTCCAAAAAATCCGGGCCATGGCCATCGATATGGAAACAGCTACCTTGTTCTCCGTCGGATTTTACAACGGCATACCCAGCGGCGCCTTGCTATTGGTAAGCGATCAGCCCATGATTCCCGAAGGGGTCAAAACAGGGGTCAGCGACCAACGTGTGACAGCACATTATGCCCAAACCCATTTGGATATCGGGATTCAAGCCTTAAACACCCTGATAAACAATGGATTAACGGTCAAACATTTGCGTTTTTGATGGCCGCCAAAATTGCTCGTGAATGTTTGCAACAAGCCCAGGATGTCCTTCGATGGTCCGGGTCGGTTTTGGTACAAGGTGAAGAACCCTACTTTGTCGATGCCTTGGGGGATTTATTAGAAAATCGTTTTCTTCCTGAACAAGCCCGGGATTTTAATCAGACCATTTTGTACGGCAAAGAATGCGATGCGGAACAAATCTTCAGTGCAGCCAAGCTCTTTCCGTTCATGGCGGAACAGCGATTGGTTTTGGTGCGGGAAGCTCAGCAAATGGCCGACAAGGAATGGGAAAAATTAGGAGCCTACCTGCAAAATCCCTTAGCTTCCACCCTCTTGGTCCTGCTCTACCGGGGCAAGAACATGGATCGTCGCAAAAAAACCTATAAAATCCTTGAGCAAAAAGGGCTGGTCGTCCAAAGCGACCCCCTCAAGGACCGGCAATTGGAGTCATGGTTGGACGAAAAAGTTGCCGGCCATGGATACAAACTCAACCCCAAAGCCAAAGCCCTCCTTTTGGAATTTGTTGGGAACAGACCCGACCTTTTGGCTTCGGAGATTGAAAAACTAAGCTTGAACCTTCGCGATGGCGAAAGCATTGAACCGGAACATGTCGAAAAATTTGTCGGTATTTCCAGGGAATACAATGTATTTGAACTCCAAGACGCCTTAGGAGAACAAGACGCCGGCCGGGCATACCGCTTGGCCGTCCACCTGGGTCAACAGCCCAAAGCCTCAAATTTTAGTCTGCCTTTGTGTGTGGGCACCTTGTATGCTTTTTATCAGAAAGTGGCTTTGGTTCATGAGGCTTCGGACATGACACCCCAGGCCCTGGCCTCCTTGCTGGGCGTCCATCCCTATTTTGTTACAGCTTACCGCAAATACGCCCGCTCCCTGCGCCCTCCTCGGATACGGCGCAGCATCCGTATTCTCATGGATTACGATCTCAAATCCAAGGGGTTGGGACAGGGAGGGCTGGTAGGTGAAGCGGAACTGACCCGCGAAATGATACAGCAATTGTTGCTGGATTAGCAACCGGCTTATCGACCCTCGAAATACAAGCGGGCCCGGGATTCGTCCAAACGAATTTGGCTTTGCAATTCTTCGAGGCTATCGAATTTGCGATCATCCCTTAAACGGCTCAAAAAGCGAATACTCATTTCTTGGCCGTACAAGTCTCCATTGTATTCCATCACATGGACCTCCACCACCGATTTGCCCTGGTTTTGGAGGGTTGGGCGGGGACCGATATAGGCCATGCTCTCTTTCCAGGCCGGGCCCACCTTGGCAAGGACGGCGTAGATGCCTGATTTTGGAATTAATTTATTCGGGTCATCCATCGAGAGGTTGGCCGTCGGATAGCCCAATCGTCTTCCGACCTGATCTCCGTGAACCACCGTACCGCTTAAGGTATACGAGTACCCCAAAAACATCTGAGCCAACGCCACATCCCCGCTTTCCAAGGAATGACGGATTTTGGTGGAGGAAACAGCCATTTGATCCAAGGCCTGTCTTCCGATTTCCTGGACAGTAAAGGGCCATTGCTGGGTCATGTTTTGTAGAAAAGCGTAATCACCTTCCCTATCCTTCCCAAAGCGATGGTTATATCCAATCACCAAATGAGCCACGCCCATTCCCTGAACCAAACGTGCCAAAAATTGAGCCGCTGTTTGGTTCGAAAATTCCTTATCAAAGGGAACCACAAACAAGATGTCCAGCCCCAAGGCCTCCAACATTTCCCGTTTTTCGCGGGCACTGCTTAGCAACTTCAATTTGTCAGGGTCTTTGTTCAAAACCATGCGGGGGTGTGGATCAAAGGTCATGAGGGTCGCCAGGCATTGACGTTCCTTGGCCTCGCGGACCAAAGCCGAAATAATCTCAGCATGGGCCAAATGAACCCCATCGTAAGAACCCATGGTCAAAGCCAGAGGTGCCGACTTGCGGTAATCTTCCAGGTTGTTAACGACGAGCATGTTGCGATGGTGAATCGATTTGCAAAAATGCGTCAAAATCTTCAAGCTGAAACGCTTGGTCCAAGTGGACTTCCCCGATTCCTGTACGGCGCAATCCTTGAAGGTAAGCCCCGCAGCCCCAGTAAACCCCTAAATCATGGGCGAGGGATCGAATGTAGGTGCCCTTTCCGCAACGAATCCGTAATTCCATTTGAGGATTATTCCAATCGAGGAGGTCCAGGGCCTCGATATGCACTGTTCTGAACTGCATTTCCAAAGGCTTTCCTTGCCGAGCCTGGGTGTAAGCTCTGACCCCGTCCACTTTAATCGCGGAGTGGGCCGGGGGTCTTTGCTGAATAAAACCAACCATGGTTCCCAAACCGTCTAGAATCTTTTGTTCCTCAAAATCAGTTTCAACACCGCTGCTTTGGACCGGAGTTTCCAAATCATAGGATTCCGTCACCGCCCCAAGCACGACCGAAGCCTCGTAGGTTTTGACACCACCCATCCAATTTTCTATTTCTTTGGTCTTGGCTCCTATGCAGAGGATCAGCAAGCCGTCTGCCAACGGATCCAGGGTGCCGGCATGACCGATTTTGGCACCCTTGAGTCGGTTGCGAACCCGACGAACCACATCAAAACTGGTCCAGGTTTTGGGCTTATGCACCGGCAAAACAGCTCCGGCCTTCAGAATTTCCAAAGAAGGCAGGCCGCTTTGTTTAGTCCAAAGTCCATCCACCCCAGACATAAGCCATCAAAAACAACAAACCCACAAAAATGCGGTAATAACCAAAGGCCTTAAAACCAAATTTCTGGATGCCGACGATAAAAGCCTTCACAGCCAAAAGGGCCACCCCAAACGCTACCAGGCCCCCGGTCAAAAGCATCGGCCAAGCATCGGCAGGAATTTGATCGTATTGTTGGAGCAGATCGTAACCGGTGGCAGCCGCCATGGTGGGCAATGCCAATAAAAAGCTCAATTCGGCCGCTAAGACCCGACTCAATCCCACCGAAACTCCGCCAAAAATGGTGGCAGCTGCCCTGGAAACCCCTGGTATCATGCTAATGCATTGAATAAGGCCCACTTTCAACAAGGCGCTGTAGGGCATGCTATCAATGGATTCGTGCCGGGATTCCCGACGATCCGACCACCGATCCAATAGAATAAGGAGTACCCCGCCAACGACCAAAGAAATGCTGACAGTTACCGCATTAAATAAATATTGCTTGATGGTTTGGTAAGCCAAAAATCCCACCAACCCGGTAGGCAAAAAGGCAACAAACAATTTGAAATAGATAGCGGGACCGCGCAAAAACCTTGGGTAGTACAGGGTCAAAACAGCGAGGATGGCCCCAAGTTGAATAAAGACTTCAAACAACTCGAGCAAAGGCGTTTGTTTCCAGCCCATTAGAGAGGAAACCAAAATCATATGACCGGTCGAAGAAACCGGTAAAAACTCGGTTAGGCCCTCAACAATAGCAAGGACCCAAACGGCCAACCAATTCATCAGGACCGAGGCCGGTAGAGAATCGCTGCCAATTCAACCAGGTAACCCAGGGAAATTACCAAAGGGGCCAGGGTGATTTTTGTGAAGGAGTAGATGTCTTCGTTACCAATCATCAACAAGTTCCCCGCCACCAAGAGAACCAGACCCAACAACATCAGTCGATAATTCATTGGACCAAACAAGGGGGTACCCTTGCGACGAAATGCTTCGCCCAAGGATGAAGCGGAGGTTTTGGGGGTTTTGGTCAAGGTTGCTTTTTGGGCCATAACAAAGGGAAAGAAAGGGTTCGAAACCGATTTTAGTGCAATTGATCCGACTCAAGGCGAAGATACTTGTTGAGGGCCACATAATGGCTGAGCCAACCCGTAAGGAGCGAAAACCCCAACAACCCCCCCGCCAAGGCCAAGGACTGAACCTCCGAACCGGGGTAATGCAAATCAGGGGCCCACTGAAGGACCCAGAGCATCGCAGCCAAAAGAAGAACACAGGCCCCGGCCCAGGCCATCAAAGACCAAGTCAAAGCCCTGCGTAGGTAGGGTTGACGGATAAATCGATCGTCAGCACCCACCAATTGCATGGAACGAATCAAATGACGGTCCGCAAAAAGAACCAAACGCACCGATTGGTCTATCAATAGCCAGGTCAAACCAAACAAGGCAACGCTCAATCCCAAAAGAATCCAAGCCATGGTCCCAAAATTGCGTTGAAGGGAGTCCAACAACCGCACAGGGTATGCGACATCGCTTACCAATGGCAATACGGCCAATTTCCGCTTGAGGTCCTCAAAGGCCACCTTTTCCCCAAAGCGGTAATGAACGCGAACCTTGACCGAGGCGAGCAATGGATTTTCACCCAAAAAGTCGACAAAATCTTCACCCAATTCTTTACTCATTTCACGAGCTGCTTCTTCCCTGCTCACGTATCGACATTGTTTGACTTCGGGCATCCGGCGTATCGTTTGTAACAATTCCCGAATCTCGGCAGTTTGGGCTTCTTGACGCAAAAAGACCTGGATTTCAACGTTTTCGTGCAAGTATTCCACCCACCAACGGGCCTGAACAGCGATGATACCCATCAAACCCAACAAAAAAAGCACCAGACCCTGGGAGACAAAGGCCGAGACCCTGGACCGGGATACCGAAGAACGCAGGAGTGTAGGCGCTGTTAACTTCATAGGCTGTAAAAATAAAACAAAGTAGCCCCGTAGCCTTGGTCTTGGCTTTGAACTAAATTCGCCTGAACTCAACACCCTAACCTTGAACCCCTCCCCGTCTTTTCAGGAAATGGATGCCCGATGGCAGGCCTATTGGCATCAACACGGCACCTACCTCACCAAAGAACCCCTTGATGGCCAACCCAAAACCTATGTGTTGGATATGTTTCCTTATCCTTCGGGTGCCGGGCTCCACGTAGGGCATCCCTTGGGGTATATCGCATCGGACGTGGTGGCGAGGTTGCGCCGTATGCAGGGCCATGCCGTCCTTCACCCCATGGGATTCGATGCCTTTGGACTACCGGCTGAACAATACGCCATCCAAACCGGCCAACACCCCCGCACCACCACCGCCCAAAACAGTTCCCGATACCGTGAACAGCTAAGTCGTCTGGGTTTTAGTTTCGATTGGGACCGCCAAATCGATACCAGCGATCCCAATTACTACCGCTGGACCCAGTGGATGTTTCTACGCATGTTTGATTCGTGGTTTGATACCGGGGAACAACGGGCTCGTCCGATAGAGGATTTGGAAACCCATTTGCGTCTCCACGGAAACCAAAATTTACGTGCTGCTTGTTCAGAACAAGCGCCTTCGATCAGCGCCCACGACTGGGACTCCATGGACGAAAGAAATCGTCGCCGATTTTTGATGCATTACCGCTTGGCTTATCGTGCCATGGCTCGCGTGAATTGGTGCCCGGCCCTGGGGACGGTGCTAGCAAACGACGAAGTCAAAGACGGGTTTTCGGAAAGGGGCGGTCATCCGGTCGAACAACGAATGATGCCCCAATGGATGCTCCGAATTTCGGCTTATGCCGACCGATTGCTCGAGGGATTGGACGAACTCCAATGGTCTGAATCGATCAAAGAACATCAGCGCCATTGGATTGGGCGTTCGGTGGGTGCCCAGGTACGCTTTGAGACAGCTTGCGGAACCCTCGAGGTTTTTACCACGCGACCCGATACCCTCTTTGGGGTCAGTTTTGTTGTAATTGCTCCGGAACACCCCTGGGTTGAACGCCTCACCAGCCCCGAACAAGAGGACCAGGTCCGGGCCTACCTTCTCCAAACCAAAAGCCGCAGCGAGCGCGATCGCCAATCCGAAACCCGCAAGATCACCGGCTGTTTCACGGGTAGTTACGCCCAGCATCCTTTAACCGGAGAGCGCGTTCCGATTTGGACCGCCGATTATGTCTTGGCAGGCTATGGAACCGGGGTAGTGATGGGGGTCCCTGCCGGGGATCAACGTGACTGGAATTTCGCAACGCATTTTGGCTTGGGGATCCCGGAGATTTTTGTCGATCATGACCCCTCATCGGGGGCTTGCGAAGACCGAAACGCCGTGCTAAAATCCTCGGAATTTTTGGACGGTCTCAACGCTCATCAAGCCATCCCCACCGTCATTGCCAAACTTCAAGAAAGCGGAAAAGGCTTTTCCGTAACACGTTATCGCCTAAGGGATGCTGTTTTTTCAAGGCAACGCTATTGGGGCGAACCGGTGCCCATGGTCATGGATGGGGAAGACCCCTACCCCCTTCCGGATACAGCCCTGCCCTTGCTGCTTCCGGACATTGACCGCTACCTGCCTACAGCGGAGGGAGAACCACCCCTTGCCAGGGCCAAGAACTGGGTCTGGCAGGGACTTCCGCTGGAAACCACCACCATGCCCGGTTGGGCCGGTTCGAGTTGGTATTTTTTGCGCTACACCGATCCTAAAAACCAGGAAACCTTTGCCGATCCTGGGGCCATGAAGGCCTGGGGGGCCGTGGATTTGTATATAGGAGGTTCGGAACATGCGACAGGACATTTACTCTACGCCCGTTTTTGGAATCATTTTTTGTATGACCGGGGCTTGGTCCCTTTCAAAGAACCCTTCAAGCGACTGGTCAACCAGGGCATGATCCAGGGTGTTTCAGAGTATGTATATCGTTCCCATCCAGCCCTAACACTGGATTGGTGGAACCAATGCCGGGCGAGCAGCGATCCTTTGAACCAAGTCGAGGCCGGGACACCCCTCCTGATTTCTGAAGACTGGCTTCAAGAATTGTTATCAAATCCCGCTACGGCCCGTACCCTGGGCGAGTTTCCCGGTTTCCGCACCTCGGTCGATGTTCGATTTGTCGATAAAAACCAATTGGACATCCCCGCCCTTTTGGCCGGTTCCCCCGAAACAGCCGAGTGGCAAAACGCCGTCTGGCTCAATCAAAACGGCAATGTCAGAGCGGGCGCAGAGGGCTTTGAATTCAAGACCCGATCCGAGGTCGAAAAAATGTCCAAATCCAAACGCAATGTGGTGAATCCCGATTCAGTCGTTGAGCAATACGGGGCCGATACCCTACGCCTCTATGAATTGTTCTTGGGTCCCCTCGAAGATGCCAAACCCTGGGATACCCAAGGCATTGAGGGGGTTTACCGATTTCTCCAGAAGGTAAACCGCCATTTCCGTTCTTTGGAAATTCATACTTCCGAACCGGACGATGCCGCCCAGCGCATCCTTCACCGTTGCCTTCGCCGGGTCCACGATGGCTTGGAACGAATGGCCCTCAACACCTGTGTTTCCGCGATGATGATTGGGATGAACGAAATCCAAAGTGCGGGAATTTTTCATCGCCAAATTTTGGAGGCCTATGTACGGATGTTAGCCCCCTTTGCTCCTCATTTGGCCGAAGAACTTTGGGCGGTCTTGGGGAACGAGCCTTCGGTTCATCACGCCCCCTATCCCAACTGGAATCCCACCTACCTGGAGCAAGACACCTTCACTTACCCGGTACAGCATAACGGCAAAGTCCGTTTTCAAGTGGAGCTGCCGGCCAAAGGCCTCCCGGATGACTTAGCCCGCCAAGCCTTAAGTCACCCCAAGGTGGTGGAGTGGTTGAACGGTCGGGTTCCCACCAAAACCATCGTTGTACCCGGTCGTATCATCAACATTGTTTTGCCCAATTGAACCCAATAAGCCCTTCAATCTCCTTCAAATCCATCCCATGAATTATCCAACGCGTAGAAAATCCTTTCGTGCCTTCAGAGGACCTATGACTTCTTTGGCCTTTATGTTTGCCCTGCTCGGCCCATGGTCCTCGACCGTAATGGCCCAGTCCATGCCGGATCGTTTGCTTACCGAAGAGATGTTATGGCAGATGAGCATGGTTCAGGCTCCGGTGGCTTCCCCCGATGGACAACGCCTAATTTACGGTGTCAAGACCACCGATTTGTCTCGTAACAAATCCCAAAACGATCTCTACCTCCTGGAGTTAAACCTCCAAAAATCAACCCGACTCACCACAACCCCCTACTCCGAAAGCGAGGTTCGTTGGAGCCACGACGGGCAATGGCTGGTCTTTCTCTACCCGGTGGAGGGCCAACTCCAATTGCACCGCATGCGACCGGATGGAAGTGGAAGGGAATGCCTCAGCAAGGTTTCCGGTGGGGTTGAAGGTTTTGGATTATCCCCCACGGGTGGTCATTGGTTTTACCTGGCAAGGGTGCGCATGGAACCAACCTTGCGTGATCGTTACCCGGAATTACCCTTGTCAAGCGGTCGTCTATACGACCAATTGATGCACCGCCATTGGGACCGCTGGCATGATGGAACCTACAGCCACGTCTTTGTTCAGCCTTTACTCAAGGGCGTTCCCAACGGCACCGCCGTTGACCTTTTGGAAAATCAACCCTACCATAGCCCTCTGCAGCCCATGGGCTCTTCCACAGAAATAGCTTGGTCCCCCAACGGAGAGTGGTTGGTTTATCCCTCCAAAAAAATGAACGGAAACCAATCCGCCGTTTCAACCAATTCAGACCTCTACGCCTACCACCTTCCCAGCGGCAAAACCCAAAACATCACCGAGTCCAACCCAGGGTACGATACCGACCCGGTATTTTCACCGGATGGACAATACCTGGCGTGGCTTAGCATGGCCCGCGATGGGTACGAAGCCGACCTGAACCGTGTCGCTTTAATGGATTGGAAATCCCAAAGCCTTCGTTATCTGAACACCGAATTGGATCGTTCAGCCTATGAATTGTGTTGGGCTCCCGATGCCAAAACCCTTTATTACGGGGTTTACGACCAGGGCTCAACCAAAATTTTTGCCCATCCCCTCCCTTCGCCTCTGCGCCAATCTTCGTCCACCACCCCTCGTGCAGGCACCCGTGGGCCAGCTCAGCAAAGCGAAACGGCCGTTCGCTCTTGGGTTGAAATCACCAACGAAACGGCTCAGTACAGCGGCCTCATCGCCGTACCCCAACCGGATACCAATCCTTCGGGGTCTCGTTCCACCAAAGCCCAAAAGCTCAGCAACCACCGGCTGGTTTTTCTGAAATCAACGATGCTTCGTCCTTCGGAATTGTGCATCAAAGAACCCCTGCTATCAGCCCCGGAAACCACCATAACCCAATGCAACGATAGCCTTTACGGCCGAATTCAACAGGCTCGCTTTGAAAGCCGCTGGATTCCTTCTTCGGACGGCAAAGCCGTACAGACCTATATCATCTATCCTCCAAATTTTGACCCCAATCGACGTTATCCAACCCTCATCTATTGCCAAGGCGGGCCCCAAAGCATGATCGGCCAGGCCTTCAGCATGCGATGGAATTTTCACCTCATGGCCGCCAAAGGTTACATCGTTGTAGCTCCCAATCGCCGGGGTCTTCCCGGGTTTGGACAAGCTTGGAATGAACAAATATCCGGAGATTGGGGCGGTCAAGCCATGAATGATTTGTTATGGGTGACCGATTCGGTTCGGCGTTTGCCTTTTGTGGATGCCTCCAACGTTGCCGCGGTGGGTGCTTCCTTTGGTGGATACTCGGTTTACTGGCTGGCCGGACACCACAACGGTCGCTACAAATCCCTTATTTCACATTGCGGGGTTTACAACCTAGAATCCATGTTCGGTCAAACAGAGGAAATCTTTTTTTCGCAATGGGATATGAAAGGAAGGCCTTGGGATCGCCCCAAACCAGCATCCTACACTTGGTTCTCACCGCATCGGACCGTGGACCAATGGACTGCGCCTATTTTGGTCATTCACAACGAAAACGATTTCCGGGTTCCCTTGGCTCAGGGACTCGAAGCTTACACCGCCGCCCAATTAAGAGGACTCAAAACAAAACTATTGTATTTCCCAGACGAAAATCACTGGGTGATCAAACCCCAGAATTCAGTCTTGTGGCAAAAGGTCTTTTTTGATTGGCTGGACGAGACCCTACGTTAAGGCCTCGGCTCCCCTTCCAAAACCTTGGCATCCACTCCGTCTCTGTATTGGTCAAAGTTTTTGATGAAGGCTGTGGCCAATTGAGTGGCTTTGGCATCGTAAGCAGAAGGATCGCTCCAAGTGTTCCTTGGATTCAAAATTTCTGCGGGAACCTGCGGGCACGATGCTGGTACCGAAACCCCAAAATTGGGATGCTCGGTGTAAGGAACTGAATCCAGTTCGCCGTTCAAAGCGGCTGTAATCATGGCGCGGGTGTAGGCTAACTTCATACGAGAACCAACTCCGTAGGCCCCCCCGGTC
>RFOZ01000017.1 GCA_009926405.1 Cytophagia bacterium | reverse complement strand
GGACTGGGGACCAGAAAAGGCACCCAATCCAAGGCGCCATCGCCAGCCCGGCCCCACGCCACATCGTCCTGTTGAGGGCCATAACACAGGGTATCCATCATCACGTATTGACTGCCCTGCAAGCGATGAAGACCCAGACATTCCCCGTAACCCGAGAGAGTAAAATTGGCATGCAGGTTGCCCCGCGTTGTATCCCCGGAGGCCCATACCAAGACAAAACCACCGGCAGGAATCGTTAAATTGGGCAAACGCCAACGCCCCGGTTGGGCCATGTTATCGGTCAGGAAAACCCCGTTCAGGCTGTAGGGCTGCGATCCTGTGTTATGAAGCTCAATCCAATCGCTGGTTTGGTTGGCTTGGTCGGTGATTCCGGTGCGGTTCAGGGCCATGATTTCGTTCAAAACCAACGGACCTTGTGTTCGGAGCGCCACCCGCATCGGATTGCAAGGGCGAATCCGTTGATTTTGGGCCGCATCCAGCGCTCTCACCTGCACACTGCACTGCTGAACCGTTGGGTTCAGATTCCAATAGGCCCCGTAGACTCCATCGCCCGATGCACCATCTCCGTGCATTCCATCGTCCAAGAGTGGGATTTGAAGGGTCACCCCGTCCTGAGTCGCCAGCGCCACGGCCGTTACCCCGCTGCTTAGCTCATCCTCAATTCGAACCCGGATGGTGGCCCGACGTCCGGGGTATGGATTCAGCACCAAGGGTCGATGAACGATGGGCGCCAGGTTGCTCGGACCCGTCAAAGCCCCCAGGGTAGACGCTGAACGCGCAATCAAAAAAGGTGTTATGCTACCGGTCACATGGGCCCGGTTTAGATTGCCGGAAAACGACTGCAAAAATTCCGCGTACGTAAACCCGTAATCCAAGGTCCTGAACGAATCCAACAAAGCAAAAGGCGCCAAGCGATCCCGGACACTGTCCACAAAAGCCAAATAGGGGGCCTGGACCTGGCGGTTGGCCAACCGTCGCAGGTAAAAGGTATAAATATCCCGGGTCTCGGAATTGGCCATTAACTTATCGTACAAAGGCCTGGACTCCCCGGGCGTGAAACTGTAGGGCGACAAGGTTCGGTAATTGGGCCCGCCCCATTGGATGCCGAATGAATTATCCGTATCGTATGGCAAAAAGCGAAATCTTCGATCAATCGGATGTTCGTAGAGATAAAAATTATTTTTGTTATAATACGAATCCCAATGACCTGCACTGAGATCCGTTGCCAAAGTCAACAAGGTAGATTCTACATCCAAAACACTGTCCAAATGACAGTAGATTTGAGAAGAGGAAGTCTGTGTCAAAGTCCTAACCATCAAGGCAAAACGCGTATAATCGTCGGCGCTTGTGTTGGTCATTAAATCGTAAGCACGTCGCCCTCCGGACGTGAATTTGTAGTCGTTGGGGTTGTTGGAACGGTAGGTCAAATCCGCCGGCCACAAACACTTGAAAAGGTTTCCGTAGTCCTGGGCAAAGCGTACCTGCATAAAATCCTCGTTCAAGTGTTCGACGTTGACATAAACACCCCGGTATTGCCCGTTCAAATAAAGATTCACATGAGCTGCGCGTGCTGCCACCCCCCCAACCCTTTCGGATAATTCATAATAGAATTTAGCCCGGCTAATGGAGGGATCGTTGTGCATCCCGTAGAGGTTGAGGTCGCTGATTCCCTCCAGGCTTTGACCATCACGAAAGGAATTAAAAGAAATTCGAAACTGCTTTTTGGCCGCTGACCGGGATGTGTTACCCCGTATGCTCAAACCGCAGTCCCGCAGTGTATCCGTCAAACCCGAACGGGCATAGACGACGGTGCATCGGTATTCCCGATCCTCGTTGGGATTGTTCAGCATGCGGGCCAGGCTATCCGCAGGGAGCAGGGCATCAATCCGGGCCACTATCCGATCGTCGTAGAGGCTGAAACCCCGGACTCCTAGCGGCCAAACAATCCCCTGGGCCACCACCGCTTCCAAAAAGACCCCCAGGACCCCGATAACGACGAGGGATGCCCAACGAACCAAACCTTTCCAAAAGGAATTCTTCAAAAAACCGATAAAGGAGGGGGCCGTGGCAGATTTCATGCTTCAATATTAATTGAAAAATTAGGCCATTCTCATATTTTGGCCCTTTTGGGGTCGCAATCCCCGTTCCTCTCGCTTACTTTTGGAAATCGTTAAAGTTCAAAACCTACTCTACCAACCCCTCAAACTCCTTCCCATGCTCCAAAAATTGACCTTTTCAGCCTTTTTGGTATGTTTGACCCTTTGTTTAGCCCAGCCTCTTTTGGCCCAAAAGCCGCTTTCTTCGGCCTCTAGCGGAAGTTTTTCCAGCTACGGTGCCCATAAATCCACCATTGAGGTCGGTCTTAACATCGCTGAAGGAAACACGATTGTATTGCCCAAAGTGCGTTACCGCTACTTTTTGAACGATCGCATGGCATTGCGAGGTACCATTGAGGCAGCTACAAGCAACGAAGTAGAGCGCGTTTATCAGAATCCCAATTTCACCGGCAACGAAGGAACCCGCACCGTTAGCGATCGCCAATGGGGTCTTCAAACCGGTTTTGAATACCACCCATCCGGTACCAAAAGGCTCTCTCCTTATTTTGGAGCCGTCGTTGGTCTGAATGCCGGCCGTAACAAAGAAACCTGGAAAGACTACAACGTAGACAGCCTGGGAGGTTATTATGAGTTCCAAACCAAAGCCGATATCACGGCACCTTTCCTGTCCTTCAATTTCGGTGCAGTTGCTGGTGTCGATTTCTATTTGGTCGAAAACCTCTACCTGGGATTGGAAATGAATTGGGGAATGACCATTCTGAACAACCGCCCCACCGAATTCTCTTTCTCCAGCCTTAGCAGCAGCAACTCCGGAATTCTGGAGCCCAGCAGCCGCAAAATGAACTCCAATTTTGGGGCACTGCCTTCCATTCGTGTGGGCTGGCGCTTCTAAGAAGCTGCCCCCAATTCTTCATTAGCGTACCCTCGCCAAGGATAAGCCATCCCTCACCGGTAGAATCACCGTTTCCAACCGAGGATGGGTCACCGCCCTGCGATTGTACTCACGCAGTGCTTCGGTTTCCGCATCATTGTAAAGCCCGGGCTCTGCCACCTTTCCGCTCCATAACACATTGTCGGCCAGAATATAAGCCCCTGGCTTGAGCACCTCAACCAACGCCTCCAGATAGGCCGGGTAATTCTCTTTGTCTGCATCCACAAAAACCAGATCCCAGTCTTCGTTGACTTGCTTGATGAGGTCAAGGCCTGAGCCGGTATGAAGATGAATGCGCTCGCGGTATACCGATCGATTCACAAATTCCCGGGCCATGTCCATGACTTCGGGGTTGTTATCAACGCTGTGCAGGATTCCGCCTTCCGCTAAGCCTTCCGCCAAACAAAGGGCCGAATACCCGGTAAAGGTGCCAATCTCCAGAATGCGCTTCGGGGCCAGCATCCGACTGATCATTGCCAGAACCCGGCCTTGTAAATAGCCTGAACACATCTGGGGCATGAGGCAACGCAGATGGGTTTGGCGTTCCAAATCCGCCAAAAGGGCGGAGGGCGCGTGGCTGTGCTCCTCGATGTAGGCGTCCAGGTTGGGGGGCAAAAAATTCATAAGCAAAAAATTTAGGCCTTCGCCGATTGTGCTATGCCGTTTCGTTCCGCCAAATCAGGCTCCGCCAACCTTGCTTAACAAAGAGCTGCTCCGCCATGGTTTGGAGTTGTGTCAGGGGGATGTGGTGGATTCGGTCCACAATTTCCTGTTGGGTCAGCAAACCGTGGCCGTCCAAGAAGGCCTGACCCCAGCCGATTAGGTTTTGGAGTCTGTTTTCTTCGGCCAAAAGGAGACGGCCAATAAGTTGTTCCTTGGCGATTTTGAATTCCTTAGGACCCGGGCAGCGAAGGCGTGGGTTGCTCAGGATGCGATCGATTTTGGTGCGGACTTTGGGCGCTTGCCCTGCATCGCAAGAAAACTGGATGCTCCACATCCCGGAATCCGAATAAGGCGAGTAATGGGCATCGATATCGTAGACCAGGGCTGACTTTTCGCGGAGCTCCATGCTGAGGCGGGCGCTCATATGGTCTCCCCCTAGCCAATTGATCAACAGCGCCAACGCCCAACGCCTATCGTGCCGAACCGAAGGGGCACGACCCCCCATGATACCGTAGGCTTGATTGAAATCCTTGAGTTCTTCGTGCTCCTTTTGACCACGCAGCGAGCTGGGAGCCTTTCGGCTTGGGGACGATTTGTGGGTTTTGTAGGCCCGCTTGGGTATTCGGTTTTCCAGGACTTTCAGGATCTCCGCGGCCTCCAAGGGGCCGTGGTAAACAAAGACAGCAGGCTTTGATCCAAAAACCGATTGATAATGATGCCGAACCGAAGCACTGCTTAGGGCCGTCAGGCTGGATTCATAGCCCAAAATGGGGTGAGACAAAGGGTGTTGGCCGTAAACAGCTTTTTCGAAAGCCTCCAAAAGGCTCTCATCCGGGTTGTCGCTGTACATTCCAATCTCTTCTCGGATGACTTTTTGTTCTTTGGCAAATTCTTGATCGGTCCAGCGGGAATTCCACCACATATCCGCCACCAAATCCACCGCCGACCGGCTATGTATGGCCGGGGAGGAAGCATGCAAGACCAGGCGCTCCTTGGTGGTGAAGGCATTGATATCTCCGCCTTTGTTTTCGAGTTCCGTCAGGACTTGCATGGGTCGACGATCTTCGGTGCCCTTGAAAAGCAAATGCTCCAAAAAATGGGTTGATCCAGAGCCCGTGGGTTCATCGTCCCGGCTTCCACAATCGCTGAGCAGAGCCATATGGCTCAGGCTATGGCTTGGTTCGTGCACCCACAAGACGGGAAAACCACGGGACGTGCGCAGAATACGAGGCAAATTTTGAACCACCATCAGGGCGCCAAAGATAGGGCGTTCAAGAGGCCTTCTTCAGGCTCCAAGGCGTATCAATTCGTTTTCAAAGTTGATGAATGTATATTTGACCCCTTCCGACGCGTTGCAAGGCCCTGCCCCGTGCCGGGTTTGTTATGGAGGGAGGTTTAAAGTCAGCCGAAGTGGTGAAATTGGTAGACACGCACGTTTCAGGGGCGTGTGTCGCAAGACATGCCGGTTCGAGTCCGGCCTTCGGCACCCGGCCTGCATCCTTGGGGTGCAGGCTTTTTTTTGGCCGAAACATTGCTCTTTGGGGCCTGCTTTTTTGGTTGTTTTTGCGGGTGACTGCGGCCCAGCCACCGGGCACGGTCCGGGTCCAGGGTTGGGTCAAGGACGATCAGGGTCGTGGGGTCGCCTACGCTACCTTGGTTTTTGAACCGGGTCAAATCACCGGCCTCAGCAACGAGAACGGACGCTATGAGGTCTATCTCCCCCTGGGAGCCTACACGATTCAAGTTGCGCATTTGGGATATCGCCCCCGGCGATTGAATTGGGAATGCGTCCGCGGTTCAGGGAATGTTATCGAAGGACCGGAACTGATTATGGAGCCCCGGGTGGTAGCCTTGCAGGAAATCACCGTGAAAGCCGGCAAAGAGGATCCCGCCTACGGTATGATGCGCAAAGCAATTGCCGCGGCACCAACCCATGCCGCTGGTCCTTGGCGGTATACCGCCGAGACCTATGTCAAAGGCCAATTCAAAATCGTGGAAGTCCCCTGGGTTCTGCGCCGGCAGTTGGAAAAAGAGGGACTCAAACAAGGCGTTACCTATGTTATGGAATCCGCCAGTCGGATTAAGTACCGCCAGCCTCGAAATTTTGAAGAGAAGGTTTTGTCCCGTCGCTCCAATTTGCCCAAAAGCATGGAGGCCAATTTGAATTATTCCAATATTAATTTATACGAGCCCCAGAGCCGGGATTGGGTATCGCCTTTGTCCCCCAAATCTTTTGCCCACTATCGTTTTGAGTATTTGGGTTCCGAAGAAGAAGAGGGCGAGCGATTGCACCGCATTGCAGTCCGCCCTCGCGGTGGGTCTTCCAATCGTTACCGGGGGACCTTGGTTTTGCGTAGCAAGGACTGGAGTTTGGACCGGGTTGAATTGGTTGTGAACAATCCTGCCGGGGATGTCTTTCGAATCGGCAAGCAATACCGCAGGGTTCAGGGTTTTTCGATGCAGACCATGGAAGATCTGCAAATGGAGTTGAGCTTTTTGGGTGCCTCGGCCCGTGTTCGCTATATCAGTTCCATTCGCCGTTTTGACGAAGTGCTGGCCCCGCCGAACCGCTTGCCCTCGGTGGCGTCCTCCCCCAGACCTGTTGGCCCATCGCCTTCATTGACCAAAACCAGGTCGAGCCGAAAAAAAAGCGCTCGAGTTGTTGCGGATTCAGCAGTTGCCGAATCGTCCCTTGCGGCGGATGTTATTCGCAAGGCTACTGTTGGCCTGGATAGCACCGCTGGCTTGGATAGCACCGCTGGCTTGGATAGCCCCTCTGGCCTGGATGCCGAATACCGTTTTGAGGTGGATACCGCTGCCGATGCGTCTTCGGATTCGTTGTGGGAAACGTTGCGAACCATTCGCCTGGACAGCGCCGAACAGAAGGGTTATGCCGTTGCCGATAGCATGGCTGCGCTCAAAAAGCCCCAAACATCCAGTGATACAACGCGCTCATCGGTGTCTCGTTTTATCAAAAATATGTTATGGGGAAACCAATCCCAAAAGGGCCGGGATGCTGCGGGCCAAGCCTGGCAAAGCAAGGAATGGAGTGGTTGGCTCCGACCGCGGTTGTCCGCTTTGGACCTCTACAATCCTTTGGAGGGATGGGTCGTCTCCGGGACCTACCAGGTTCAGCTCAGGGATGTCGAGAATCGTAACACATCGTTGAAAGCATCCCTGCGTTGGGGTTCTCGCTTGCATCGGATCCTTCCTGCCATCGATTGGTCCCGTAGCACGACGGAGACCCGTTGGCACGTGGAAGCAGGCTCTGCTTTGGAGCCCCTCAGCGGTTTGCAATTGCCTCGTTGGGTTCATCTTTTGTCGATAGGTTCTCCCAAACCCAACGAGCAAAGACCTTGGTGGTATACGGGTTTGGAAGGTGTTTTGACCACCAAAGTTGGTGGCGATCTGGAACAACGTCTTACCAAAAAATGGAGAATGTGGCTGGGCGCCGGGGTTGACCAACGATCCTATGTTATGCAGTCCTCCGATCTTTACCATTCGCCCATGTGGTCATCCGCTTTAAGTGGAATTGGCGCCAGCTCGACTTTCTATTCGATACGGCCCTCGGGCACCCTCGAAGAATTTTTCATGGAACACCAACGCGTCCGGGTTCATGCGGCCTGGCGTTGGGAACCTTTGACCGAAAAAAGGAGGGTCAACGGGTGGGTTCGGTATCGTCGCAGCTCCGAGGCTTTCGTGGGTTTGGATTTGGATGCATCGTGGGTTTATCAGCAGAACGCTGCCTTTCCCTGGTCACGCCTCCATTTATTTGCAGAGCGTAACCTAGACTTGGGGGCGGACCGCCGCTGGCACGGTCGATTGGAGGCTGGTTGGTTTCCCCAAAGCCCCCGCACCTTCGCTGATTTTTATGCCTGGCCCTCCCAGGCTTATGGTTGGGGCAGCGAACGAGCGATGGCACCCCGTGGGTTGAACCCCCATTTACTTACGGCCCAAAAATCCTGGTTCACCCTGATGCAGGAATACCAAACCCCCCGTTTGAGCATTACCCATTGGAAGCCCTTGGCCCGAATGCGCGCGACCGAAACGGTCTGTGCCTATTTATTGGGTGAACCCGGACGAATGATGTACGGAGAATTGACCTGGAAATTATCCGGGATTGCCGGATTGGTGGGCCTTGAATTGGGGCATCAAACCTCGCTTTTCCGTCAGGGTCCCTGGGTTCTTTCTCCTTGGGTCCCCGGAAGCGATATCCCGCCCACCCGCGGTGGTTGGTGGCTGTTGAGGGGAGGAATTGTTCGGGTCAATTTGGCCCTTCCCTAAGATTCGTTGCCTAGGCCGTCTCCGAACAGGCCCAGCCCCTAACAAAAAAGGCAGTCCGTGGGGACTGCCTTTATGTTTTGGATTGAAAAAGGGGGGATTAACCGTTGTTTTTCATGTCCTGAACTTCGAGACGGAGGGTTTGGCAATGGGACTTGAGGTCCTGCAAACCTTTGCGGATACGGGTACCGGCCGCTTTGTTCGCTCCATCGTAAAACTTCTGGAAGTCTTTCTCCATGGAGGTTACCATCTCAAGCAATTCGTTGTATTTGTCCATAAGGCGTTTATTTAATGAGTCCAAATTAAGGATAAATCCCCTACCTGCCTCCCCAAAAATTAAAAAAAATGGCTTTAAACGCGTTTTTAGGCCAGGGTACAATAGACATTTTGGACATCGTCGTCCTCTTCGAGCATCTCGATAAGCTTCAGGCATTCTTCGGCCTGCGCCTCGTCCAGGGTCTTGGTGATGGTCGGAATATAGGATAATTCGGAAGACAAGATTTGTATGCCGATGGATTCAAGGGACTTCTGAACCTGTCCAAAATCGGCAAAGGCGGCGGTCAAGTTCCATTCCCCGTCTTCGATGCTGATATCTTCCGCACCGGCATCAATCAATTGCAGCTCGAGTTCTTCGGCTGCCAGGTCGCCGGGGTCCAAGCGAAACAGGGCTTTTCGTTCAAACAAAAAGCCAACCGAGCCGGAAGTTCCCATGGAACCCCCGTATTTGCTAAACAGGTGGCGAACATTGGCGACGGTTCGGGTGGGATTATCCGTGGCGGTTTCCACCAAAACAGCGATGCCGTGAGGGGCATACCCCTCGTAAACCACTTCTTCGTAGGCCTTTTCGTCTTTGTTCGCGGCTTTCTTGATGGCCGCTTCCACCCGGTCTTTGGGCATGTTGGCGGCTTTGGCGTTCTGAATGGCCGCCCTTAATCGGGTATTGCTTTCGGGCTCAGGACCACCCGCTTTGACCGACATGGCGATTTCGCGGCCAATGCGCGTAAAGGTTTTGGACATTTTGTCCCAGCGGGCAAACTTGCGGGCTTTGCGGTATTCAAAGGCTCTTCCCATGGTTTTGGATTTGATTCAAAGGGGTCCTAAAGGCGTTATGAAGGTGAAGGGGGTGCAAACAAAGGGGGTTGCGGTGGAGCTAAGTTGTTTTAGAGCGCTGCGAATTTAGCAAAGCGGCATCCACATAATCAAAGGTGGTAAGAACCCGGCATCTACCTTCGATTAAGGCAACATCGTGTTCGTAATGGGCCGAAAGGGAGCGATCCCGGGTGCGCACGGTCCAGCCATCGTTTTCGTGCAAAATGGCTTTGCCTCCGGCGTTAATCATGGGTTCGATGGCCAAGACCATCCCATCGGTAAGTCGTATGCCCTGTCCCTTTTTTCCGTAATTGGGAACTTCCGGTTTTTCGTGCAGTTGTCGGCCCAGGCCGTGGCCGACCAATTCCCGAACCACACCGTAACCGGATGCCTCGGCATGTTCTTGGATGGCGTGACCGATGTCGCCGATGCGCTTACCGGCCACGGCCTGGGCGATGCCGCGGTCCAGGCACTCGCGGGTGATTCGAAGGAGCCTTTGGGCTTCTGCTGTAATAACACCAACGCCAAAAGTAAAGGCCTGATCGCCGATGAACCCGTTGAGCTTCACCCCGCAGTCCACCGAAACGATGTCGCCTTCTCGAAGCGGGACTTTGCCGGGAATTCCGTGGACCACTTGATCGTTCGGCGAGATGCACAGGGTGTTGGGAAAGCCGTACAAGCCTTTGAAAGCCGGTATACCGCCGGAATCGCGGATGTACTCTTCGGCCAATAGGTCCAATTCAATGGGGGTTACTCCAGGCAAAACCCGGGGAGCCAGTATGCCCAAGGTGCGGCTAACTAAGTCAGCAGCCAGGGCACATAGTTCAATTTCTTCGGAACTTTTCAGCTGAATCATCCGTTCCGCCGCTTACCAAACCACTTTTCCCACAGGCTTGCCTTTTTGCGGACTCGGTAATTAAAATGGGCTTTTTCGTTTTCGAGTTGATGAAAAAACGGACCATCTTCGGGGTGCAGCATTTGGTAGGTTTCGCTCCATCCCCTAAATCCGCCGACATTGCGGTCGTCGATAAAAATATCCACGTTGACTTTGCGGGCACTTATACCGACTTCTAAAACCTCTCCTGGAAAATTGGCATTGACCGCATAAAAATCCACACCGTTTTTGCGGCAATGTTCTACCGCAGCTTGAAGCAGATCGCCTTCACGAATACTCCATAAAATAAGTTTATGGCCTTTTTCCTGAAGTCGACGCAATGTCGCAAAGGCAAAGAGCATTTCTTCCCCAATGTGCGGGTAGGCGTGTTCAACGATCGTGCCGTCAAAATCCACGGCGATGGTCTTGGACTTTTCGGTAATCATACCCTGGGCCATGGCTTTTGTGATTTAGTACGAAAAAACCGACCCGTACAAAACGTTTTGGGGGTCAATGCAGAGGACAGGAATCTGAGCCTGATTGTTAACAATATGTTCCTCCTCGGTCGTAGAGAGCAAATCCAACAAACCCCGGTGATCGCCTGTCATGATGGCCAAAAGGTCTGCATCAACCCGTATAGCATGTTGAATGATTTGTTCAACATAGGTTTTACCGCCTTCCACTTCGGTGGCGATGTGGTAAGGTATTTGTTGCGAATCAAAGTGCCGGGTTGCAAATTGGATATTGTTCTGAACAGCGTTTTTTAGAAACTCATCCGTTTCGTGGGCCGCAAAAAGGTGAATCGTTCCGCCAAAAATTTTGGCAATAGCGGCGGTTTGAAACGTTTTTTGTTTGGATTCTTTGCCGGCATCCATGGGCATCACAATGGTTTTGTAGCCGTGGGCCCGAAGCGGTCGCTCCTGGACAATGATATCAGGAACCGAGGATTTTTCGGCAATTTTGATAACATTGGATCCAAACAAATTTTGCAATCCAACCATACCGCTGGTTCCGATGATGACCAATTTTGCCTTGGATTCGTGGGCGTATTCCGGGATGGTCGTAAAGATGGAGCCGGTAACCATGTCGTAGCCGGTGGAAATGCCCGATTCGCGTTCAACCCGATTGGCAAGGGCAGCCATTCGGTCGTTGAGGTCTTTGAGGCTGATTTTGTCCCTTCGCATCAGGGACTTGCTGTCGGAATTGACGACGTGCAATAATTGAATTTTGTTGTCCCCTTTGCGTGCCACCACGGTGGCATGTTGAATAGCGCAATCGCTCGGCGGGGTAAAGTCGTAGGGTACTAAAATCATGGTTCAAAGATACCACCCATTTCGATACGCTCTAAACAGCCCAGGGTGGGTGTCGCTGTTCTGGGTTGACCCAAGAAGTCCCATTGCAAGGCCGGAAACTGCGAGCGCAGATCGATACCGGCGCGATAGGCCGGACTTAGGGTATCGATCGCATAATGGCGGTTGCTGGGATTTTTGAAACGAGGATTCTGGTACAGGAGGGACGTTCCAGACCATCCCCGCAGGCTTTTGAGGATGCAGTGTTGAAAATCGTACCAAAGGGTGCCATTTCCCGAAGAATCCACCCCTAATTCCTCGTCGGTTCCTCCCCAAACCACGCAATTCGTGAGGGATAATCGGGCGTTGTTGCTCCGAGGAGGGTTTCCAAGGTTTCGGTTGCTGAGAACCATGAGCGGGTAGGCCCGGGTAAATTCCGATTGCAGATGGACGAAAGTGCTATGCCGAAAGCGGTAATCTCCCCCAAAATCCCCCAAAAAATTAAAGAGCCCACAATTGCTTACCAAAACATTATCGCCCTCGATGTAGGCCGTGTTGCCGTAGATGCCTGCCTGGGCAAAGTGGTCCACCCAAACGCTTTCCAATCGCAGGTTGGGCTGGCCACCGCTGGCGGGGAGTGAGTCAACCCGTAGGCCTACTGAACCATTGCGCAGGTGCACATGCCTCAGGTAATTGTTGAGGGAACCCCTCAAAAAATGCAATCCGTTCCAGGCCCCGGCCAGGTCCCGGTAGAAGGGGTCTAGCCGGTCTCCTTGCATGGTAATGGGTTCTTGGGCCGTACCCTGGGCACGAAGGGTGCCGTTCACATAGATGGTTGAGCCGGCATTCAAAAAAATTCGGGTTCCGGGTTGAATCCAAAGGGTCGCCTGAGAATCCACCAAGATGGAATTGTAGATGACGATGGGTAAATCCTTGGTCCATACCGTGGTTCCAATCACCGAATCCCTGTAAAAACGCGCATTTTGACCAAAGGCCGTCAGCATGACCTTGCCCACCTGTTGACCCGTAAAAAACAGCACCGAATCCGTCACCAAATACGGAGTTAGGCTGTCGTTGGGGTTGACGGTGACTTCTGCAAAGATGTAGAGGCTGTCGCCGGCTGCTAAACGCAGGTTTTGGGCCTGGTTGGTTGGTAAGCCGTTGATATTGAGGCGAAATCCTGATAGTCGATTGCCCCCGGCCAAGGCAGAGCCCAGGGCAATACGGTCCACCAGCAGGTCCTGGTTGCTGGGATTGTAAACTTTGAAGCGTTTGGTGACCGAGCCCGCCCTTACCAAGACGGTGTCAAAGAGCAGGGTATCGGTTTCGTATCCCAATGCTACATTCAAGCCTCCCCGGTAGGTATCGGGCCTGCAGGCCCAGCCCAAGAGGCCCCATGCCAAAACCAAGAGCCATGGCAGGGCCGCGTTTCGACGAAGGTCGGGGGAGTTTTGGGATGACAAAAGGTCCAAGGTGGGTCGCTGTTGACCAAAAGTACGGCCAATTGGAACGGGAGAGCGCGCGAACGAACGATCGTTCGTATGTTTGTCCTATGAAAAGCGATACCCTCGCCGCTACACCAGCTTCAGCTCCGCACAGCGGACGACGGGCCCTGATCGCCAGTTTCGCGACAGAATTATTCCATCGCAAAGGTTATGCCGCAACCTCTATGCGGGAATTGGCGTCGGTAAGCGGAATTGAGGCCCCGTCGCTTTACAATCATTTTTCCTCCAAGGAGACCTTGCTACACGAAATCTGCTTTGGGATGGCCGACGCTTTTGTTTCCACGGCCCAACGGATTGCTGCCATGGATTTGCCGGTGGAGAATCGCTTGGCCCGTGCCATTGAGGAGCATCTCCGCCTTCTTTTTTCGGACCGGGAGGCGGTAGGTGTTTTTGTGAACGAATGGAGGCATTTGAGCGAACCTTCCTTGCAGACCTTCAAGTCCCTGCGTTCGGATTACGAACAGTTTTTTGCCGGACTTTTTCAGGAAGGCATGCAACAAGGTGTATTCACCCAAGGGGATCCCCTTTGGTTGGGACGACAGCTCCTGCTCCTAATGAACGGCTCTGTGCATAGCACGGCCCCTCTCGACGAGGACGCCATTGCCCAACTTGGACAACGTTTTTTCAATCTGTGGATGGGCGGCGTCGCAAGTCGGCCAGCCCAAATTTCTTGATCTTTCAAATTTAAATTTATTGTTATGTACGGAGGAGGATATGTACCCGTTGGCGCCGAAGAGCCCAAAGCAGCCATCGAAAACCCGGAATTGCTTGCCCAGTTCGAAGCGCGTATCGCACGCGGTGAGAAAATCGAACCGCGGGATTGGATGCCTGCCGCCTACCGCAAGCAGTTAATCCGCATGATCGAGCAACACGCTCACTCTGAAATCATCGGCTCCCTTCCGGAAGGGACCTGGATTACCAGGGCCCCCGGTTTTCGGCGCAAATTGGCCCTGATGGCCAAGGTTCAGGACGAGGTTGGTCATGCCCAATTGCTTTATTCTGCCGCCGAAACGCTGGGCAAAAGCCGTGAAGACATGATCAACGATTTGATCAACGGTAAATCCAAATATTCCAATGTTTTCAACTACCCTGCCGAAACCTGGGCGGATGTGGCGGTTATCGGCTTTCTGATTGACGCCGCCGCCATTGTGAATCAAGTTGCCAACTCCAAAGGCTCCTACGGCCCTTATTGCAGGGCCCTGGAACGGATTTGTTACGAGGAGAGTTTTCACCTAAAGCAAGGTCATTCTGTTTTTGTTTGGCTGGCAACGGGAACCTCTATGCAGCGTGATATGTTACAACAAGCCTTGAACCGATGGTGGGAGCCTATCATGCATTTCTTTGGTCCTTCGGACAAGATGTCCCAGCACACCGAGACCCTGATGCGTTGGAAGGTCAAAATGGCAACCAACGATGTGATGCGACAGCAATTTCTCAACATGTACGTTCCCAAGATCTGGGAACTGGGGCTTAGCTTACCGGATCCCCAATTGCGCAAAGATGAATCCACAGGTCAGTGGTTGTTTACGGAACCCAACTGGGATACTTTTTTCAAAGTCATTAACGGAGACGGCCCCTGTAACCGGGAGCGGTTGGCGGTCCGCAAAGTGGCCGAAGAGCGCGGTGCCTGGGTAAGGGCTGCTTTGAGCCGTGCCGACGCCCGCTATGTAACCCCTTTGGCCTAAAAGAAAAAACATGCCTATTCTATCCCTTGACCCGCGGGTTAACCGCTTGCAGGCTGAACAAGTTTCCGACGATCAAGGCCCTGTTTTGGCCGCCGGCGATCATTGGCCCAGCTACCAGGTTTTTCACCAGCGTCGAAGAGGAGAAAAGCACAGCAGCGTTGGTATTGTTCACGCTCCCAGTTCCGAGATGGCGATGGCTTTGGCCAAGGAACAATACGGACGTCGGGGTGAAACCTCCAATTTATGGGTGGTTTGTTCAGCCGATGTTTTGGAAATGGATTACGCCGACGAAGATGTGTTCCGCACGACGCCCTCCAAGTCCTACCGCGACCCTGCCGGATACAAAGTGAACGAAAAAATTGACGCTTTCAAAGCCAAAAACCAGGGCTAAGACCCCAGCACCTTCCCCCAAAACGATGATGACCAATTCCAACGACTTTCCAACCGGACCTCTGGCCCGTTATCTCCTCCAAATCGCTGATGATCAGCTTATCATGGGGCATCGAAATTCAGAATGGACGGGGCTGGGTCCCATTTTGGAGGAAGATATTGCCTTCTCGTCCGTTGCCCAAGATCAGGTAGGCCATGCCTTAGCCTTTTATGAATTTTTACAAAAGGAATGCGGCGCTGATGATCCGGATCAAACCGCGTTTAATCGCCCCGAAAATCGAATGCTCTGCAACGGTTTGGTGGAGCAACCGATTGGTGATTACGCCTTTAGTTTGGCAAGGCATTGGTGTTACGATCATGCCATTCGACTTCGTTACGAGTCGCTCTCGGGAATTCCAAACCCTGTCCTGCAATCCTTGGCCGTGAAACTTCAAGGCGAAGTCAAGTATCATACTTTTCACGCCGATACCTGGATGAAGTCGTTGCTGCAAGGCAGCGAAGAAAGCCGACTGCGCATGATCTCCGCGATCAAAGAGGTTTGGCCCTTGGCTTTGGGTATGTTTGAATCCTGGGTCGGTGAGGACGATTTGTTGAATGAAATGGGGCCCAATGGCCATCCTTGGTACCCAGGCGAAGCCGCCTTGCGCCTTCAATGGCAGGAGCATGCCCTTCAATCGCTGCAAGGCTGGGGGGTTGATGTTGATCAAGGGGCGCTCTCCAAGCTGGAACCGGTTCTAGGGGGTCGCCAAGGCTTCCATACCGAACATCTGGCTCCCCTGCTGGATGAAATGACGGCGGTCTTTCGCCTGGATCCTCAAGCGGAATGGTAATGATCATCGAATCTGCAAGCCTACAGGAACCAAACCTAAAAGGGAACATTCCTGATGGGTTAACGCCCGATCTTTTGCGTTATTGGGAAGTTTTGGACCAGGTGCCGGATCCCGAGATACCTGTGATATCGGTGGTGGACCTGGGAATCGTGACTCGGGTCACGGTGGCTGACAACGGCGCGGTTCAAGTGATTCTTACCCCCACCTTTGCAGGTTGCCCGGCCCTCAAATGGATGGAAAAGACCGTTCGTGAGGCGTTGCTAGAAGCAGGCGCACCGGAGGTCGATGTTCAAACAACCTTTGAAAACCCGTGGACCTCGGAGCGAATTAGCGAAGCAGGCCGGGAGAAGATCCGAAATTTTGGTTTGGCACCCCCGCCTCGGCGTCGTCCCGGATGCGTTGGTCCTGATTTGGAGGCACTGGCCCATGCGGTCTGTCCCCGTTGCGGTTCCGAAAATACTTCGATGAAATCCCCCTTTGGGCCAACCCTTTGCCGTTCCTTGCATTATTGCTTCGATTGCCTGGAGGCCTTTGAGCAATTCAAACCGCTTTGATTTTACCTTTGGCTTAATCGAATTAAGCACCGAATTCCCTCATACAACGCACTTAATATTTCATCTATTATGTTATTTGAATTATCCGAAGAACACCAAATGATCCGTCAGGCTGCCCGCGATTTTGCGCAGCAGGAACTTTTACCCGGTGTTATCGAACGAGACAACAAGCAGGAATTTCCCGCAGCCCAAATCGCCCAAATGGGCCAACTTGGTTTCATGGGAATGATGGTTAGTCCTCAATACGGTGGTGGGGGTATGGATACGGTATCCTATGTTTTGGCGATGGAAGAAATATCCAAAGTGGATGCTTCGGCCTCGGTTTGCATGTCGGTGAACAATTCGTTGGTTTGTTGGGGCCTTGAATCGTTTGGTTCCGAAGAACTCAAGCAACTTTATTTGCCAGCCCTTGCTTCCGGACAGAAGATCGGGGCTTTTTGTTTATCGGAACCCGAGGCAGGGTCGGATGCGACTTCGCAGCGGACCACTGCCCTGGACCAAGGCGATCATTATTTATTGAACGGTACCAAAAACTGGATCACCAACGGAAATTCCGCATCCTACTACATCGTGATTGCCCAAACGGATGTGACCAAAGGTCATAAAGGTATCAATGCTTTTCTGGTTGAAAAGGCCTGGCCTGGTGTGCAAGTCGGCAAGAAGGAAGACAAAATGGGAATCCGCGGCAGCGATACCCACAGTATCATGTTTACGGATGTCAGAGTCCCCAAATCGCATCGAATAGGCGAGGATGGTTTTGGCTTCAAATTTGCGATGAAGGTGCTCTCTGGCGGACGAATCGGAATTGCTGCTCAGGCCCTGGGAATCGCAAGTGGCGCCATGGAACTGAGCATCAAATACGCCAAGGAGCGCAAGGCCTTTGGGACCGAGATCATGAATCACCAGGCGATACAGTTCAAATTGGCCGATATGGCCACCGAAATTGAAGCGGCACGCATGCTATGCCTAAAAGCGGCCTGGCTCAAGGATCAACACCTGAATTACGATATTGCCTCGGCGCAGGCCAAGCTTTTCGCTTCGTCGGTTGCCATGAAGGTGACCACCGAAGCGGTCCAGGTTCACGGTGGCTATGGCTATGTGAAGGAGTTTCACGTTGAGCGCATGATGCGCGATGCCAAAATCACCCAGATTTACGAGGGAACCTCGGAGGTTCAGCGTATTGTGATTTCCCGCGATTTGATTCGCGGCTAAAAAATTCCCAGGCTTCGACGGATCGCCGTTTTGACGGATCGCCGTTTTGCCGGATCGCCTGCTTTGTTGGTTCGACTCCTCAGTTGACCACCGGTAGGGTAGCGTAATCCCGGCCAAACTCCATCATTTGTTCCACAAAATTGTCGGGGTATTCCACCTTGACATCCTTAATCTTGCCTTGGACTTCAATGGGCACCAAACGAGGCTGGATAAAGCCGGAATACGGTTTGGACTGAATGGACTCAAAACGCTTTTTGACTTCGGCAACCAAGGCTTGGTCGACCTTGACGCCGTAGGTCTCAACCAATGCTTGGCCAGCTTTGAAATCGCCTTCGCTTTTGATGCGTTGGATTTCCCGTAACAATTGACCAAACAGATCGCGAAGGGCGTTGTAATCGTTGACGACAAAGTAGGTTTTGCCACCCCGTTGTTTGCGCTCGATGACCTTGGTTGCCAATCCTTTCTGGTAGGCCCAGGCGGCATTGAGTTGACGATTGCGCATGTGCGATTCTTCGAGATTTTCCCCGACCTCCAGCCGGCGCAATTGCAGCATTAAGCCATTGCGAATGTATCCGTCGTATTCAGCTTTGCCCACTTCGAGGCTGGGCATGACTCCAAGTTCGATGAGTTTGGGGTCCATGATGTAATAAAGGGCCACCAAATCAGCACGGGCTTCTTCGAGGGTGGAGGCGTATTGTTTGAGGGTCTCTTTGGGAGTGCCAATGCCGGGGTTGAGCTGTCCCGACGCGTGGCCGATGACTTCGTGCAGGTCGGTGTGTAGATCGCCGGCGAGTGGGCCAAATTTCTTGGAACGATCGATTTCAGCTTGATCCCAAGCAAATTCCTGAATGGAACTGCCTTTGGCCCCCATTTCATTGTAGGCGTAGACAATGTTACCGAGAGCCACCGATTTGGAGCCGTGCATTTTCCGGATCCAATCTGCGTTGGGTAGGTTGATGCCGATGGGGGTGGAGGGCGATGCATCGCCGGCTTCTTGGACAACGGTAATCACTTTGGCGGAAATCCCGGTCACTTTGGCCTTCTTGTGTTCGGCAAGAATAGGGGATTGGTCTTCAAACCACTGGGCTTGGTCTCCTATGGCTTTGATTCGTTTGGTTGCCTCCATATCACGGAACGAAACCACCGACTCGTAAGAGGCCCGCATTCCCAGCGGATCACCGTAAACCTCAATAAATCCGTTGACCACATCAATCATGGATTCGGTGTCTTGAACCCAAGCAATGTTATAGGCATCCCATGTTTTGAGATCACCGGTTTTGTAGTATTCTACCAAAAGCTCCAAGGCTTTCTTTTGTTTGGGATTTTCGGCTACGCCGATCGCTTTTTGAAGCCAAAAAACAATACGGTCAATGGCTTGGCCGTACAAACCGCCTGATTTCCAAGGGAATTCACTTACCTTCCCCCCGACTTTGACGAGTCTGGAATTGAGTCCAAACCAGATGGGTGTGGTATCCGCTGGGTTTTTGAGAGGTTTGTAATAGGCTTCAACTTCTTTTTGGCTGACCCCGCTGTAAAAGTTGTTTGCAGAACCGCGCACGAGATCGATCCCGGCTTCTTGGTTAACGCGCTTGGGGTCGACCTTGGGATCAAAGAGGATGGGTTGAAGGAACGACGCTAATTCGACGGGATTCTTGCAGAGATCCGTCACAGGGAAGGTTGCCTTGGGGCAATGGTTCACCAGGTAACTCCAATAGGTGGTATCAAATTCAGGAAGGAACTTGCGGGTGCTGTAATGGTGGTGGATGCCGTTGCTGAACCATACCCGTTTGGCGTAGATCATGAATTGTTCCCAACGCGGGTCTTTGCGGTCTCCTTCGTAGTGCTCCACAATGTTTTCAAGGGTTTTGCGGATCAATAGGTTGTGACGGTAGTTCTGATCCCAAACAATGTCATGCCCGGACCGGGCCGCTTGGCTGAGGTAATACAGCAGTTCCTTTTGTTGAAGGCTGAGGTTTTCAAAGCCGGGGATTCGGTAACGTAGAACCTGAAGGTCGGCAAACTGGTCGGCCAGGACCTTGAATTCGGCTTGGGACTCGGACTGGGTTTCGGAAGGGCGATTTTGGCAGGCGTTCAGCATAAACGAGGCGATGAATAGGCCCAGGCAGGGCAAGGTCAGGGAACGAAGCGCGAAGAGAAGGTTGGTTTTCATGGGATACGGGAAGGTAGGATGGCGTTTTGGGGGATGTTGGTGGTCGTTCTGAGCGGTTTGTGATTAATTTCAGTCAGACGAATTTAGGGGGTCGATTTGCAATTAGTTTTGCCGGGATGAAAAAACCGGCCAAAAACAGCCCCAAAAAGAGCGCTGCCGCTTCCTCTTTGGAAGCAGAGGGCGCTGTTGGTGGTGAGTACGCCCATATTTTGGCGGCTGAGCGGGAGGTCAATCCGGATTTCGCTTCGGAACTCGGGGTGGTGGAGGAAGAAGGCCTGGACCAAGCCCTGGGAGTCCTTGAATCGGATGCTCTTCTTGCGGATGCTCCTAGAGAACCCGAAGAAGTTCCGGGTTGGAGCCCCATCGCCCTCGATGGTCCTTTGGAATTGGCTCATGCGATAGAGGCTTTGGTTTTTGCTAGCGAGAAACCATTGGACGCACGTCAAATCACCGCCTTGTTGGCCAGCTTATGGCCGGAACCGGTATCGAACACCGAGGTGCAGGGCGTTTTGGATCGGTTGGTTCTTGAATGGGGCCAAAGACCGGGTGGATTTGATTTGGTCCAGACGGGCGGAGGCTATTGTTTTCTTAGTCGTTCTGCCTTTTTGCCCTTGGTCCAAAAAGCCGTGTTGGAGCAATCCAAGCGAAAGCTTTCGGTGGCTTCTTTGGAAACCCTGGCCATTGTGGCATACAAACAACCTGTTTCGAAATCCGAAGTGGAGCAGATTCGAGGTGTGAATTGCGATTTTTCTATCCAAAAATTGTTAGAAAAGAAGCTCATCCGAATCAGCGGCAAAGGCGATGGGCCTGGCCGTCCGACGTTGTATGGCACTTCGGATTTGTTCATGGACTATTTTGGCATCAATTCGATTAAGCAATTGCCTCAGCTTAAAGATCTTGAACAAGAACAAAACCGTATTGGCGGGGAAGACGAAGATGTGTTTGAGTCTAATGTTATGGCTCTTCATGCCCATTCCGAAGAAATTGATTCTGAGGAAATAATCGAGGCTTCATTGGAATCCGAGCCTTCCGTAACAAACGATGCAGCGACAACCGATAACCAAACACCTAGCGACAGCAGGGATGCTGACGAAACCTATTCCTAATTCCCCTTTCTAAATTTTTGTAGTGAAAAAGAAATCCGAAGAAAATTCGGGCTCGTCGCGTCGTACCTCGACCGAAGGTTCTATAGGTCGGAAAAAGTTTTCCGGCGAGTTTGAGCCGCCCACCCAATCTGATCGCGCACCACGTCGTGAATTCACCGGGTCCGGTGATCGCCCAGCCCGTCCGTCTCGTTCGTCTTACGGCGACCGACCCGATCGCCCAGCCCGTCCGTCTCGTTCATCCTACGGCGACCGACCCGATCG
>RFOZ01000016.1 GCA_009926405.1 Cytophagia bacterium | reverse complement strand
TGCGGGAGCAAAGGGCCATTAATCGGTTAAGGACCACTTGCGGGTCCGAGCTAGGGGGTTTTTTCAAAAGAAGCCGCGAAACAGAAGCCTTCAAATTTCGGTATTTTTACCCAATCCCATGAATAAACCGGACAATCTTTCCTGGAACTTGCAACGCATCGCCGACTTAGTGAGCGGCTCACAATGGATCGTCCGCGGGAACTCCTACCAAAAACCAGTCTTGGAATGGGTTTTTGACACCCGGCGTTGCACCAATCCAGAAGGGGCTCTTTTTTTGGCCCTGCAGGGAGAAAACACCACCAGAGATGGCCATGATTTTTTGGGTGTGGCGTATAAAATTGGCATCCGAATTTTTTTGGTACGATTGGGTAAGCAATACGATTGGCCTGGGGAGGATTCTGCTTTAGCCGTATTGGCCGTACCCGATCCTCTCAAAGCGTTGCAAGCCTTGGCTTCCGAACACCGTCGAATCTGGGGCCGAACGGTTTGGGCAATTACAGGCTCCAACGGCAAAACCCAGGTCAAAGAATGGATCGCTGAGTTAATTCAAAGCCGTGTATCCATCGCCAAGACCCCGGGGAGCTTTAATTCACAATTGGGTTTGCCTCTGTCCGTTCTGGGACTTCAAGAGGGTCAAGATTTAGGTGTTTTTGAGGCCGGTATTTCCAAAGCAGGGGAAATGGGCCCATTGGCCGCTATTTTATCGCCCCAAGGCGGCTTGCTGACCCATTTTGGAGAGGCCCATCAGGAGGGTTTCGCCAACATGGCACAGAAACTACGGGAAAAATTATTGCTTTTTGACGGGTGTGATTGGGTCGTGGCCCAATTGGACCGACGAGAAAACCACAAGCCCGTCTGGAAAGAGGCCCTGTTACGAAATCCGGGTACCGTTTTTCATTGGTGGACCGAAGACCTAGACGGGGATGATTGGCTACGAACGCTGGAATCCGAGGGCCTTGAGCCCGAGCGAATGGTGCTTTGGAGGCTTGTTCAAAAAAGTGTTACAGAAAACGGTAACACCGCTTGTGAGCTCCAAGCGGTAAACCAAAAAACGCTTTGTTTTGAAGTTGCCGGTGGGGGCGAAGCGGTTTTGGAAAACATGACCGGTGCCGTTTTAATGATAGCAGCAGGAGGCCACTGGAACAACGCGTGGGGGCCCCGGTGCGCGATGGTGCGAACCTTGCCTATGCGCATGGAAATCAAGGAAATACCCGGCTCTTGTCGTTTGTTGAACGATAGTTACAGCTTGGATGCTGACTCTTTCCGATGGGCCATGCGAGAATGGGCTTTGCAGCTTGGAGACTCCGAGGGCATCATCATTTTGTCGGAACCCGATACCTCCAAAGATTCTACGGGAGATCATCGAAATCAGGATCCTTTACAGCCCCTTATTCAGACCCTCCATCGTTATCCTTGGAAGCGTTTGTATTTGGTTGGAAAAAATTGGAAACAAGTGGCGTGGCCGTCGAATCCAACCCAAAGCGTTCAGGTTTTCGATGACACCGAAGAATTTCTTCTAAAATGGCCCCTTGATCAAAGCGCTCATGCTTGCTTGCTTCTCAAGGGGGCACGAAAATTTGGTTTTGAACGCATCGAACAAAAACTATTGGTCCAAGGCCATCAAACGGTTTTGGAAATAGATTTGGAAGCAGTTCGCTACAATTTTGGCATTTTTAGGTCTTTGAGCCTGCCGGGGGTTCGTAGCATGGTCATGGTCAAGGCCGGGGCCTACGGCAGCGGCAGCGTTGAAATTGCAAGAGCCCTCCAAGAGGCCGGGGCCGATTATCTGGCGGTTGCCAGTGCCGGCGAAGGAATTGAACTACGCCGAGGAGGCATTCGGACGCCCATTTTGGTGATGAACTGCGGTCCAACGACCACGGATACCGTTAGGCATTACGGCCTTGAGCCCGACTTGTATTCATTGGATGAAATCCGCCGGTGGACCAAGGCCCTCAAGGCACCGTTTACGTTCCATCTACCCCTGGATACCGGCATGAGGCGCCTGGGCTTGGGTTCCGAAGACCTCGTGGAGGCCCTTGATTTGTTGGCGCAAGCCTCAAACAACCTGCGAATTCGTAGTATTTATACCCACCTGACCTCATCGGAGGAACCGGGCCAGGACGATTTTAGTGCGGCGCAATGGAAAAGCCTCTTGGAATTTGTAAGTGCCTTTGAACAGCGAATGGGCTACAGGCCCTGGGTGCACGCTTTGAATACGGCGGGTATTCTTCGATTCAGAGAATACCAAGGCGATATGGTCCGCCTGGGCTTGGGTTTGTATGGCTTGGAGCCGACCGGGAGGTTGCAGGAACGTTTGAGGCCTTTGGCGCGTTTCAAAACCATTTTGGTCCAAACCCATCGATTGGCCCGAGGACAAACCCTGGGCTACGGAAACCAGGGCGTGATGAACCACGACGGGGTGGTGGGTGTTTTGCCTGTTGGCTACGCCGATGGTATACCACGAGCCTTGGGCCTGGGTCGCGTTTGTTTTGAAATCAACGGTTGCCCGGTGCCGACGATAGGCCGAATCAGCATGGATTTTTGTTTGGTGGATTTGACCAATGTACGGGCCGTTGTAGGCGACGAAGTCCTGTTGTGGAGCAATGCCCGCGATGTCAGGGCCTGGGCCGAAGCCGCAGGGACCATTCCGTATGAAATTTTGACCGGTTTATCCCCAAGGGTACAGCGGGTGTACATTCGGGGTTGAGAGAGGTTATTTTTGGGACCCGGATGAACCCCGTTGCAGAATCCTTGGTTTATTAGTTTATTCAATGTTATTTAAATCCATCCGTCAACCCAGTCGGAAGCCTTCGGTGTTCCAATTTTTGGTTGTGCTCTTGCTTTTGGTCCTTGTGGTCAACCTCGGCTGTTCGAGCAGACGCAAAGGCCGTAACAAAAAATGCAATTGCCCATCCATCGGATGGAATGCGAATTCCGGTCTCTATGCCTCGATAAGCAACAAGACCACCGCACCGATATCGACCCTAAGTTGAAGGCATGCCCCAGCGTCAAGGAAGTTTAGACCAGGCCCCAACGGGCGTCCCGCTTACGATTGTTCGGCTGGACGAAAGCGACTTGTCTCTCAAATTAATGGAAATGGGATGTTTACCGGGGGAAAAATTGGAAATTTTACACCGCGCATCGGGCGGTGATCCTCTGGCAATCAAGGTGATGGAATATGTGCTGGGATTGAGAGCCCGCGAAGCGGCTGCCGTTTGGGTTTCATGGGGCGATACTCCTTTGCGTAATTTGTGGAATTCCCAGGAGCCATGAGCTTACAACGAATTTTTTTAGCCGGTAACCCCAATTCGGGGAAGAGCACGCTTTTTAATGCGCTAACAGGGCTTCATCACAAAACCGCCAATTTTCCTGGCGTTACAGTCGAAAGCCTGCAGACCGAAATCGAACTTCGCTCAACGGGCAAAGTTGTTTTGGTAGATTTACCGGGCACCTACAGCCTCTACCCCCAATCGCAGGACGAATGGGTGGCTTGTCAGGCCTTGGTTCAGGCGGCCTCTGAGGGTATACCCACCGTGGTGGTGGTGGTGGTGGATGCATCCAACCTGAACAGGAGCCTGCTCCTCATTCATCAAATTCAAGAGTTGGGATTGTCTATGCAGGTTGTATTGAACAAATGCGACCGGGTTGCGAACCCTGGCCTAAAAGGCGTGGTGCAATGGTTTGAGAATGAAATGAAAATAAAGGCCCTGGTTTGCGATGCCCGCAAAGGACAGGGCCTTAACGAGGTATCCAAAGCCTTTGGTCAAAGGCTTGCTGAAGCCCGATCAGGGGCTGTATCAACCGTACCCGGACCATGGGCCGCGTCGTGGAACGAAGTTTTTGGGCAAGGCTTGGAAACACAAAACCTTGGCAATGAAGTCATAAGGGCCCAACATTCGGCCGAGACGGTTGAACGATACCGCCGAATAAACCAATCCCTCAAAACCTGTCCTCTCCACGAAACCAAAGCCAAAGCCGCCTTACCGAACGGTCCGGATCGACTTTTGCTTCATCCCGTTGGTGGTATTCTAGTGTTTGTAGCGGTGATGGCTTTGATGTTTCAGGCCCTGTTTGCCTGGGCCTCTTATCCTATGGATTTTATCGAGAACATGATGTTGTGGGCGGGCGAAAATCTGAGACAATTTTTGGAACCCCGCTATCCAGCGATGAGTCATTTGGTTACCAAAGGGCTGATGCCGGGAATAGGCGGCGTATTGGTTTTTGTTCCGCAGATTTTTTTATTGTTTTTGTTTTTGGTTTTGTTGGAGGAAAGTGGCTATATGGCCCGCGTTAGTTATTTGATGGATCGTAACCTCAAAAGAATCGGTCTTAACGGAAAATCCATCGTTCCTATGCTTGGGGGCTTTGCTTGTGCGGTGCCTGCTATTGCCGCAACACGTAACATTGTTTCGTGGAAGGAACGCCTTTCGACGATTATGATTCTCCCCTTGATGAGCTGCAGCGCTCGATTACCGGTTTATGCTCTTTTGATACAATTTGCGGTCCCGGAAGGATACATTTTAGGAATTTTTAGCCTGCAGGGTTTGACCATGATGGGTCTTTACCTGATGGGGGTGGTTGCGGCCGTTTTGTCGGCCTTGGTGATGAAGTTCTGGATTCGTGAAAAAGGACCCTCTTATTTTATGTTGGAAATCCCTGCCTATCAATGGCCCGTGTCCCGCAATCTATGGCAGGTTCCTCTCCGTTATTGTTTGAGTTTTGTGCAAGGGGCCGGCAAAGTGATTGTCGTTGTCTCTCTTTTGTTATGGTTTTTGGCCAGTTTTGGTCCTGATCATAAAATGAGCGAAACCCTGACCGGTCAAGCCACGCCGCCGGTCTTGGAAAAAAGCTATGCGGGGGTTTTGGGAAAGGCTTTGGAGCCGGTTATCATGCCTTTGGGCTTTGATTGGAAAATTGGTATTGCCTTGGTAACATCGTTTGCGGCCCGCGAAGTTTTTGTGGGAACCATGGCGACGATTTACGGGCTCGAAGGGGACCCCAACCAGGACGGGACTCAATTGCGTCTCAAAGAAAGAATGCAAAAGGACACCGTAGGGGGAAGCAAAGAACCGTTGTTTAACAGAGCGACCGTTTGGTCTTTGTTGGTTTTTTATGCCTTTGCACTGCAGTGCATGAGCACGGTAGCGGCTACCAAGCAAGAAACACGTTCTTGGAAATGGCCGTTGATTCAGCTGTTATACCTCAGCGCATTGGCTTATTTAGCCAGTCTGGCGGTTTATCAATGGAGTCTTTGAGATCATCGTGGAGCAGGATTACCGGAACCAAAACAGCCTCGAACCGCTTATTAAGCCCCTAAGGGCCTATATGGGCGAAGAAGCCGCCGTATGGGTGGCACAGCTCTTGGTGGTTCACGGTGTTGAATTGGTAATAACGCGCGAGAGAAGCTCCAAATACGCAGACTATCGTCCGCCTTGGCGCCAAAAAGGACATGTAATCACGCTAAACGCGAACCTCCGTCCGCTTAGTTTTCTTTTAATTTTTTTGCACGAATACGCCCATCTTTTGAACTGGGTGGAAAGTGGACCAAGGGTACGCCCGCATGGTCCGGAATGGGCCGCCGCTTATGCGCGCCTTGTGAACGGCGCCATCCGTCGGGGCTTCTTTCCGGAACCCATGCACGGCCCCCTACGTCGGGCGATGCGTCAACCCCAAGTTTCTGGTTGTGCGCAACCGGAGCTTATGGAGTGGCTGCAACAGTTTGAGGGCAACGAAGAGGGTTGGCTAAACCTCGAAAAACTTGAACCCGGAACACGCTTTGAAACCAAAGCCGGCATGATTTTCGAGAAGGGTCCCAAAGGCCGAACGCGGTACCGTTGCCGTCGGATACCCGGCGGTGCGCTTTATGTTATTCACCAAAGTTTGTTGGTTCGTCCTTTGAATGAATCAACGAAGGCCCGCTAGGTTCTCGGATGCCAAGGTTCGTATCCGCGCCGAGGGGTGTCTGTTCAATTGTTCATAGAAAGCCAAACCTCTTTCTTTTTGATTCAAGCGCAGAATGGCTCGGTTGTAATCCTTGAGCCAATTGGGGTATTGCCTTAGAGAACGGGAATCACGAAGTTGCATAAGGCTTTTTTCGAGATAATTCAGGTTTTTTTCTTGACCGTACTCGGCATAAAAACCAAAGAGGGTCCCCACCATGCTGTTCTCGTTTTCAAGGGCTTTGGCAATTTCTGAGGCTTGGCCGGGATTGGCTTTGGCGATGGGGCGCAAGGCTGCTGCGGTTACCAAAAGGGACGAATCAGAAGCAATTTTTTGTTCCAACCAACCCGCGGGAAGCGCTTTGCCCGAATCCCCTGCTTCTATTAGTTTAAGCAAGGCTTTTTGACGGACCTGTGAGCGGAGATCCTTTTCGGCTGTACGCATTAGCAAACCATAAAGCAAAGGGTCTTGTTTCAGCAAGGACGCCGGAATGGCATCGGCGGCCATGCCGCGGATGACGGGCGAGGGATCCCGAAAAGCCCGTGCAATCAAATCTTGGTAGGTAACCGCATCGGTGGTTCGGTTGGGGTCGTTCCAGGCTCCCCAAAAACGTTGGGGGTTCTGAACAAGGGCTTCGAGGGCCCGTTTGCGATCGTAATAAAAGGGAGAGCCTCGAAATTGTTGGACAAACTCATCAAAGGTTCGGCCATCGTTGTATTCACACAACAAAATCCTCCCCAGGTTGTGCCCCGTCCATACCGGTCGGGGAAAATCAAAACGGAATTCCTGGACTTCTCGATCAAGAACGACGGTCCGAGCCACCGATGAATCAAAAAAATAAAACTCCAATTGAACGGGGAGTTGAAAATAACGTCCCGGTAGGGTGCTGTGCTTTTGGCGAAATTCGAAAACACATTGTTTACGAAGGCTATCATAACGGTAGTTCATATCAATGATGGGGTGGCCCTTTGACAAAAACCATTGGTTAAAAAAGACCTGCAAATCGCGTCCAGTTACCTCTTCACAAATCAAGCGAAAATCATGAATTTCAGCAGATTTAAAAGAAAAACGGGTCAAATAAAGCCGGATCGATTCAAAGAACGCCCTGTCTCCGATTTCGTTTCGTAACATATGAAGAATACGGGCCCCTTTGGCATAACTGTGACGATCGAACATGTCTTCGTTGTTCTCGTAATAGTAGCGGATGAGATCAACCTGTTTGCGTTTGGATTCGGCTAAATAATCCCAAAGATTTCCTTCCAAAGCCGCATCGGCTTCTTCGGGCCCGTAGGCGTGTTCGTACCATAGGGGGGTTCCGTAGGTTGCAAAGGACTCGTTAAGGCTGAGGTTGCTCCAGCTTTCACAGGTTACCAAATCCCCGAACCAATGGTGGAACATTTCGTGGGCAACGGTTCCTTCGGCCGATCCGTCCACCAATTCTCTTTCGGAACGCTGCGCCCATTGCCCAAAGACCACAGCGCCGGTGTTTTCCATCGCCCCCGATACAAAATCCCTTACAGCGATTTGGTGATAGGAAGACCAGGGATAATCCACCCCTAGTTTTTGGGAATAATAAGTGAGCATGTCCTTGGTTCGGTGGAAGATCCGTTCGGCTTGTGGGGCGTAGCGGGGCTCTACATAATAGTGAACCGGAATGCTGCGCCAACGGTCTTTGACCACCGCAAAGCGACCCGCCGCAATCATAGCTAGGTAAGGGGCATGCGGCAAACGATGCTCCCAAACGTCGGTTCGTGTTCCGTCGGGGTTGAGGCGGGATGAGGTCATGAGTCCGTTCGATAACGTGACCATGGAGCTGTCCACCGTCAGAGAAATATGTTGGGTGGTTTTTTGGTTGGGCGCGTCGATGGTCGGAAACCAGCAGGAATTGTGGTCGGTTTCGCCTTGCGACCAGACTTGCATAGGCTTGTCAGGGACAGTGGAGTCAGGGCGGATGAAATAGAGCCCTTTTTCGCCTTGGATGGCTGCTGAGCCCGGACCCGCCTTCAAAGAATCCGGGGACGCGGTGTATTCCATGTTGATTTCAAAACGAGTACCGGCATCGAGCCGGCGGGGGAGGTTGAGGGTGATAACCTGCCCATCGTAGGTATAAAGAGGCTGGAAGGCTTGGGAGGAATCCGCGTTGAGGGTACGGAAGGAAAGTCGATGAATTTCAAAGCCTTGGGCATCAAGCTTCACTTGTTGTACCGGGTAAAAGCCCACCATCGCCTCGATCCAGGCCTTGCCTCTTAGTTGAGCGCTTTCAAAAAGGGGACGCAGTTCGAGCCGTGTGTGGATAAGACGAACATCCAGCGGCTTGGAGGCCCTGTACAGGGTCGTCCATGCCGGCTTAGCGGCGGAGTCTTTGGGGGCCTGAAGACCTGCATTGCCTGTTTCGAAGCGCGCAGGGCCAACGTTCTTGGTCAGAGGTCGGCAGGCGCTCCCAATGCAGGTCAAGAATAGCAAAAAGAGAAAAGGGGGCGAAGGCAAGGTCCGGGGGGTTCTCATGGTGGCGTTGGCGTTTATTTTCGCAAACTTATGCACCACGACAAGTTCTCCAACAAAGCCCAGATTCTTTGGGGTGATCAAACCATCCACGTTGCCTCGGATGCTATGGGTCAAGATTTTGGAGTAGAAAACAGGACTTACACCCCCGATATCTTGGAAAACGCTGCGGGTCGCCTGCATGTTTTGGTCAATGGGCGCTCCCTGCGCCTTCGATGCCTGGGTAGGGATTCGGAAGGAGTGGTTTTGGAATGCAACGGGCGCCGTTTCAAAGTGGGCATCAAGACCAAGCTGCAGCAAATGCTTGACAAAATGGGGGTTACGACTGTACACAGCCGAGGGCCCGCCAAAGTTCAGGCCCCTATGCCCGGTTTAGTTCTTCGGGTTTTGGCCCAGGCAGGTGCTGTTGTGGCCCCCGGTGACCCATTAATTGTCTTGGAATCCATGAAAATGGAGAACACCCTTCGGGCCAGCGGGGCAGGTACGGTTGTTGAAATTCTTGTGCAGGCGGGTCAAGCCGTTGAAAAAGGCCAACTTTTGATTAAATTCGGTTAAAAAGCTTGTATATTTGCACTTGCATTGAAAACGGAGGGGGCGAAGGCCCCCTTTTTTGTTTTTAAGCAAATTGCCTTCCGTCCATGAAAGCCCAAGCTCCCCCCGTTTTATCCGGCGAAAAACCCCGCTCCGAGCTGCTCGCAGACCTCAAAGCCTCGATACAGACGCTGTTGGATGGGTATTTTGTTGACCAGGCATGGTTTGTGGTTGAAAGCCGATGGTCCAACGATGCCCGCAAGCTCACAGTGAATGTGGACGGCGACCAAGGCGTGACTATTGAGGTTTGTACCGGTCTTAACAGGGCCATTGGCGCCCTTTTGGACGAACACCCCTGGGACGCTCCGGTTTTGTTGGAGGTAGGTTCGCCCGGTGCCGACACCCCCTTTAACATGCCCCGGCAGTACGCACAACACAAAGGTCGTCGATTGCAGGTGACCACGTTGCTTGGAGAAATTTACGAAGGCAACCTACTCGAAACCAACCTAACAGGCTTTGAGTTGGAAACACCAACCGGTTTGAAACCCTTTACCTATGAAGCGGTTCGTCAATCCCGAGTCCTTCTCCCCTTTTGAAATTTTAAACCCAACTACCCGCTCAATATCTATTGTTATGCCTGTTAAAACCAAAACCCAGCCGTTAAATCAAAACCAGGTTTTGATCAGCTCCTTTTCGGAGTTTAAGGAATTCAAAAACATTGATCGCGCAACCATGATGCGCATCATGGAGGATGTTTTCCGCAGTATGGTCAAGCGCAAATTTGGCACCGACGAAAATTTTGACATTATTTTAAACACCGAAAAAGGGGATCTTGAAATTTGGAGAAACCGCGAAATTGTTGAGGATGATTCGGAAGAGCTCGGACAACCGGATAAAATTTCGTTGACCGAAGCTCAAACGATTGAGCCCGACTTTGAAGTGGGCGAAGAAGTTTCGGATGAAATCAAATTGGATGACTTTGGTCGTCGCGCGGTATTGGCCGCGAGGCAAACCCTGGTCCAAAGGGTTTTGGAGCTAGAAAAAGATAATATTTACAAAAAATACAAAGACCGTGTTGGGGACATTATCACCGGCGAGGTTTACCAAATTTGGAAAAAAGAAATTCTGGTTCTGGACGACGAAGGAAATGAATTAATCCTTCCCAAGAACGAGCAGATTCCCAGCGATTTCTATAAAAAAGGGGATACCCTCAAAGCGGTTATTCTTCGCGTCGAAATGCAAAACATAACACCGCGTATTGTAATCTCCCGGACGGATCCGGCCTTTTTGGCGCGGCTTATGGAAATGGAGGTCCCCGAAATTTTTGATGGCTTGATTACCATCCGAAGTATTGTGCGCGAACCGGGTGAACGCGCCAAGGTAGCGGTCGAAAGTTACGATGATCGTATTGACCCAGTCGGCGCTTGCGTTGGTATGAAAGGATCGCGGATACATGGGATTGTCCGTGAATTGCGCAACGAGAGTATCGATGTAATCAACTTTACCAACAACCTTGAACTCTTTATCCAACGAGCCCTGAGCCCAGCCCGGGTGGTGAGCCTTGAAATCAACAAGGACACCAACAAGGTCAACGTTTTTCTCAAGCCCGATCAGGTTTCTTTGGCGATTGGCAAAGGCGGGCATAATATCCGGTTGGCAGCCAAATTGACCGGTTTTGAAATCGATGTGTTCCGGGACGTTCAAGACGACGACTCCGACGTCGATCTTGATGAATTTGCAGATGAAATCGATGGTTGGGTTCTCGATGAGCTCAAAGCCCTCGGTTGCGATACCGCTAAGTCGGTCCTCAAAATCAGTCTCGAAGAATTGGTCCGCCGCACCGAACTTGAAGAAGAAACAGCGGCACAGGTTTTGGCTATCTTACGGTCAGAGTTTGAATAAACTGCGTTTGGACCTCCCTTTCAGCCGACTCAAAACCAGCAACCCTTACCCCTAAAGCCCCAACATAGAATGTCCGAAGGCACCGTTCGCGTCAAAAAAGCGGCAACCGAGTTTAACATCAGCGTACAGCACCTGGTGGAACATCTTGCCTCCAAGGGATTTAGCGTTGAATCCAACCCCAACGCCAAGATCTCGGAGGAAATGTACCAAATGCTCCTGCGCGATTTTGGACAGGACAAGAAATTTAAGGAGCAAGCCTCGCAGATTCATATCGGCAAATCCGGGAAGGAAGATGTTGTCCTGGATCAAAAAGCCGTAAGCCAATCCCCCAAAGCCAGAGCGGACCAAAAAGAGGTGTTAATCAAAGGCATGAGCCATGCTGTGGCCGCGCCAACCACCAAAACGGCGACCAAAACACCCGCCAAGCCATCCGCTCCCCCCCAAGAACCCGCCGTTCCGGAACCAATTTCCGAAACCCCGGCCGTACCAACGGCGCCCAAAAATCTCGAAGTCCCTGCCGCACCCGTTGTGGTTGTAGAGGGTAAAGCCGAGGCTGTTCCTAGAATCAAGGTGATGGGCAAAATTGATTTGAGCAGCACCGATACCGGTAAAGGCCCCAAGAAATTGCGGAAAAAAGAAGAAGCCCCGGCGACCGAAGCTCCTGTACCGGAAGCAAGTCCCGAAATCCGCGCAAAGTCCCCGAGCAAAGCCCCGAAAAATGCCCCGGAAGTTGAGGGAACAGCGCCCGCTGCAACCGAAACAACAGGAAAAGAAGGGAACGGCGCTGAATTAACCGAAGCGAACCCTGCAGCAGCCATCCCGGTTGATGAATTGATACGGGCCAAAGCAGACCGCTTGCAGGGAACCACGGTTTTGGGTAAGATCGATGTTACCCAATTTGAAAAACGCAAGCCCGTTGCCAGCTCAGCCGCCGATCAGGTGGGCAAGCGCAAGCGCAAACGGGTTGATGGCACCACCCCAGGCCCCGGAGCCACTGCCGACCCCAATCAAAGACCCAGCGTTAGCGGTGTGGGATCGGTATCCGCTCGTCCTCCAAGAGGGCGGACCGGGGAAGTTGCGGGTCGGCGCGGTGCAGGCCCAACCGGTCCCAAAGCCGAGTTGACCGAAAAAGAAATACAGGATCAAATTAAAGCAACCTTGGCCCGCCTTCAAGGCGGTAAAGGGACCAATACCCGATCCAAGTTCAAGAAACAAATGCGTCGCCTGGAAGGCGAAGAAAGCAACAGTCAAGACAACAACAAAGACAACAGAGGCGGGAAAACCAAACTGCAACTCACCGAATTTATCACCACCGGGGAATTGGCGGGCTTAATGGATGTTGCTGTTGGTGAGGTGATTATGAAGTGCTTTGCCTTGGGGATCGTTGTAACCATCAACCAACGCCTGGACGCCGAAACCATTGTCGTCGTCGCGGATGAGTTTGGATACGATGTCAGCTTTATATCCGCGGCAGCCGATGAACCTATGTTAGAGGAGGCCGATAATCCTGACAATATGCAGGAACGCGCGCCCATTGTTACGATCATGGGTCACGTTGACCACGGTAAAACATCCTTGCTTGATTATATCCGCAAAGCCAATGTGATTGCCGGTGAAGCAGGGGGTATTACGCAGCATATCGGCGCTTACGAAGTCACGCTTCCCAACAACAAACGCATCACTTTCTTGGACACCCCTGGTCACGAAGCCTTTACGGCCATGCGTGCCCGTGGTGCCAAAGTCACCGATATCGTGGTTATTGTGATTGCTGCCGATGATAAAGTCATGCCTCAGACCAAGGAGGCCATCAGCCACGCCCAAGCGGCCGGTGTTCCGATGATTTTTGCAATTAACAAGATTGACCGACCAGAGGCCAACGCCGAAAAAATACGAGAGCAGTTGTCAGCCATGAATATTTTGGTTGAAAGCTGGGGTGGAAAATACCAAGACCAGGAAATTTCAGCCAAAAAGGGTTTGAATGTCGAATTACTCCTCGAAAAAATCCTTTTGGAGGCTGAAGTTCTGGAGCTCAAGGCCGATCCCGACAAAAGAGCCGTTGGAACCATTATCGAAGCGTCTTTGGACAAAGGGCGCGGAGTCGTTGCCACGGTGCTCATTGAATCCGGGACCTTGCAGGCCGGTGATCCGATTTTGGCAGGAGCTCATTATGGACGCGTCAAGGTTTTGCAAAACGAAAGGGGCCAAAAAGTTTCCAAGGTCGGGCCTGCACAACCGGTTCAAATTTTGGGTTTTGCCACTGCCCCCACCGCCGGCGAGCGTTTTTATGTGGCCGAGAGCGAATCTTCTGCCCGAGAAATCAGCAACAAGCGTCAGCAACTAATGCGGGAGCAAGGAATGCGTACCCGCAAGCACATTACCCTTGATGAAATTGGAAGACGCTTGGCGATTGGTAATTTCAAAGAACTTAACCTGATTGTTAAAGGCGATGTGGATGGTTCGGTGGAAGCCTTGAGCGATTCGCTCTTGCAATTGTCAACCAAGCAGATTCAAGTCAATGTGGTGCATAAGGGTGTTGGTCAGATTACGGAATCGGATATCATGTTGGCTTCGGCCTCCGACGCCATTATTGTTGGTTTCCAGGTTCGTCCATTGGCATCGGTCCGGCGTTTGGCGGAACAGGAAGAAATTGATATCCGTACGTACTCCATCATTTACGACGCTATTGACGAAATCAAAAGCGCCATGGAAGGCATGTTGGCTCCAACCTTCGAAGAAAAGGTCGTTGCCAATGTCGAAATCCGCGAGGTGTTCAAAATCACCAAGGTGGGCACTGTGGCAGGCTGTATGGTTTTGGATGGCAAAATCAACCGCAATACCAAAGTCCGTGTGCTTCGGGATGGGGTTGTGATTTATACGGGAGAACTGGCTTCTCTTAAGCGGTTTAAAGAGGATGTCAAAGAAGTGGCAACCGGTTACGAATGCGGTCTTAATATCCAAAACTTTAACGATATCAAGGTCGGCGACCTCATCGAGGGTTACGAACGGATTGAGGTCAAAGCCAAGCTTTAACGAGGCCAACATTTATGTGGTCCCTGGGGCCTATGTTTTGGGTTGAAATTGGGGCGTCCTTGCTGGGTATTTTGGGCGTTTGGGATTTGGGAGGCGGTCGTCGCCGGGGCTATATCAGCGGAATTTTGAGCACATCGGTCTATGTTGCTCTCTGTTCAATTCATGGAATTTATGCCGATGCCGTAATCAATGCATGGTATACGCTTATGGGCTTTGTGGGTTGGTTTGCCTGGGGTCAGCGAAAGGACGCAGGTGTAATTGTAGCCGTACGTCCGATGGGTACAAAAGGTTTTTGGGTCGGAATAGGATACGGTCTCTTGGCTTGGTTTGTTTTTTGGGGTTTGTTACGCTATTATACCGACAGTACGGTGGTTGTTTGGGATGCCACCACGTCGGCCTTGGCGATTACCGCGATGTTGTGGATGGCTGCCGGTTATACCTGGAATTGGCCGTTGTGGTTAATAATCAATGTTTTGTCTGTAGGTCTTTACCTGCACAAAGGCATGGTTCCTACGGCAGGACAGTACCTGGTTTTTGGATTTTTGGCTCTTAGGGGTTGGTGGATTTGGTCCCGGGCCGGGTTGGCTTTGAACAAAGCGAAAGACGAGCCCTTACTTTTGTAACAACAAGTAGACTGAAGTGGTCAGAAAGTCCCTGACAACCGGTAAGGACCGAAGAATTGGAATTTGTTGGCGGGTCTTCATTCCGAATTTGTAGGCGTAAATGGGGTTGATCAGGTAATGGGTTTCGCGCAAAATGGGCATGCCGCAATTTGCCGTTATTCGGTACATTCGTTGGATTCCAATTCCGCAATCATAAATAGATAACAATTCATTACGGGTCTCCTCGCTTTGACGCGTGATTCGAAGCAAGGCATCGTAAGCAGAACGAGGCAGAAGGTGGATCCACGGAAATTTTTGAATCCATCCGTCCGCAATTTGTTGATGCCCCCCAAAAGGCATGGTCCAAGGCGGCCACCCAATAAAAAGTAAACCATTGGTTTTGAGGAATTTCTGCATTTGCTTAAGGGCTCGTGGCTGGTCGGGTAGGTGTTCGATGACATCCTTGAGTACGATCAAATCAAAACGCCCCGTAAACTCCTTTTCGATGGCTGGGTTGTAGATGTCCTCACCCCTCAGGTCCATGCGGCCCGATGCAATATGCTGGCCCATACGCTGTCGGCCAAATTCAATTTTCTGAAGGTTTAAGTCAATGCCGGTTCCTATGCAGCCCGCTTCGACGAAAGGCAGTAGGTTGCCTCCTTCGCCACAACCCAATTCCAAGACCTCCATGTTCTGCCAGCCTTTCCGTGATGAATCCAGCGCTTGCAAACCTTCTAAACAAAAGGGCATGATGCTATCGCGGGCATTGCGGGCCAAGAAGTCTAGGTAAAATTCGTGGTTATGATGGAAATCGTAAGGCATAATGTTATGCAATAAAAGCAGGTTACCAAAAATTCCAATTAAATACCTCCCAGCAAGGATCGTAGCGATTGCCCAAGGAGGTACAGCCCGGATAGCCCGAAAACAAGCCCGGTTCCGAGGTGTATTCTTCTCATTATAAGCGGAGTAAGCCAGCGTTTGAGGCGGTGGGCCGTAAAGGAAATGGCTGTTTCGGTGCCCAGAACACTGAGGATAATTCCTCCAAAGAAATTCATGCTTTGGTAAACATTGTAGTCCAGCACTTGGGATGTGTAGGTGATGATGGCCAACCAAGAAATCCAATTGGTTGGGTTAAGAAAATTGAGGCTGAACCCCATTCCCAGGTACAACCAAGGTGTTTTGTGGCCGGTGCTTTGGTAAGAGGCGCGGGATTTTCGGAGAATATTGTTAAGCGCCATTCCTAACAAAAGCAAACCCCCGATGATTTGAGCCGGAAGTCGAAAATTGATTTCAGACGGTAATAAGTTTTCGACCCCGGAGAATGCAATGATTAGCAATAGAATATCAGCAACGACAACCCCCAGGGTTAACATAAAGCCAACAAACCTTCCGTGTTCAATACTATTTTGAATAACCGAAAACATTACCGGGCCCAGGCTAAGGCAAAAGGGAATTCCGATGAGCAGCCCTTCGAGGATGGTTTGGAAATAAAACCAACGCTCACCCATGCCGCAGGGATTGGAAAAAAGATGTCATGAGGCTGCTACATTCATCGTGCAGGAGGCCCATGGACCAAAGGGTTTTGGGGTGCAAAAGGGTACCGTGGAGGGTATAGCCCCGTTTGGGGTCCGATGCCCCGGCTACAACGCGCCCGATTTGACTCCAAAACAAGGCGCCAGCGCACATGACGCAGGGTTCCAGCGTTACATACAGGGTGCATTCGTTCAGGTATTTGGAACTTAGGTGGTTTGTTGCTGCGGTGATCGCCTCCATTTCGGCATGGGCGGTGGGGTCGTTGAGCTGCTCGCAGCGGTTATGACCGCGCGCTATGATTTTGTTATCGTGGACGATGACCGCCCCCACCGGGATTTCACCCATCCGGTAGGCCTGTCGGGCCAGGCGCAGAGCCTGTTCCATGTAATATTCGTCGCCTTCGGGACCGAGCATTCACCAAAGATAGGCCCGAGGTCCACGCGCGAAGAAGCGCTGTGGGCGCGAAAGTTCTATTTTTGTGCCCTATACTCTCGCTTTTATGCTACGAACTCACCGCTGTGACGAATTGAACCTGGCCCATGCGGGTCAACAAGCAACCCTCTGCGGTTGGGTTAGCAAAATCCGGGACAAAGGGGGCCTGATCTGGGTTGACCTGCGGGATCGTTACGGTTTGACCCAGTTGGTTGCCGAAGAAGGCACAACGGCGCCAGAGGTTTTGGAAGGAATGCGTTCCCTCGGCAGAGAATTTGTTCTACGTGCCACGGGAATCGTGGTCGAACGTTATAACAAAAACCCCAACCTTAGCACCGGCGATATCGAGGTTCGTGTGGCGGATTTACAAATCCTGAATGCTTCGGCGTTGCCGCCTTTTTTGATCGAAGATGATACCGACGGCGGCGAAGATTTGCGTATGCAATACCGCTACCTTGATATACGCCGCAACCCCGTTCGTTCGAAGTTGGAACTGCGGCATCGCATGGCCCAGGAGGTACGTAAATATCTTGATGGTCAGTCTTTTATAGAGGTAGAGACCCCGGTGCTGATCAAGACAACCCCCGAAGGGGCCCGGGACTTTGTGGTACCATCCCGCATGCATCCCGGACAATTTTATGCCTTGCCGCAATCTCCACAGACCTTCAAACAATTGTTAATGGTCGGGGGATTGGATCGGTATTTTCAGATTGTTAAATGCTTTCGCGACGAAGATTTGCGCGCCGATCGGCAACCTGAATTCACGCAAATCGATTGTGAAATGTCCTTTGTGGAGCGGTCCGATATCTTGGCCATGTTTGAAGGACTCTTTCGCCATTTGTTTCAACAGGTCAAAGGTTTGGATATTGGTGAAATCCCGGTGATGACCTATGCTGATGCGATGCTGCTTTATGGGAACGACAAGCCCGATTTGCGTTGGACAGCGCCCTTGGTGACCCTCAAGGGAGGCCAAGCCTACGGCGCAAGTCCCTTTCCGGGGTGAAAGGGGTAGGTTTTGGGGTTTTTGAGGAGGCCGAAGCAGTGATTGGGGTGCCGGTACCCGGAGGTGCTGGTTGGACCCGCAAAGAATTGGACGCTTTGACCGAATGGGTTAAAAGGCCGCAAATCGGCATGAAGGGCATGGTATGGTTGCGCTGCGAGGTAGGGGATGCGACCTATCGATCTTCGGTGGACAAGTTTTACGGAGCGGACCATTTGAAGGCTTGGATGGATGCCGCGGGGCTGGGGAGCGGTGATTTGATGCTGGTTTTGGCCGGCCCCGAGGCCTTGACTCGCAAAGCGGCGGCCGAGCTCCGTCTCGAAATCGGGACCCGTTTGGGATTTCGTTCACCCGAACAGTACCGGGCCTTGTGGGTGGTGGATTTTCCCTTGTTGGATTGGGACGAGGAGAGCGGTCGGTGGGTCGCCATGCACCATCCGTTTACTTCGCCCTTGCCAGAAGATATGGAGTTGATGCAAAACCATCCGGGCCGCGTCCGCGCCAATGCCTACGATATGGTTTTGAACGGGACCGAAATTGGAGGCGGGTCCATTCGTATTCACGACAAAGCGTTGCAAGCCAGGCTTTTTGAGCTACTCGGCTTTGGGGCCGAAGAGGCCCAGGCCAAGTTTGGCTTTTTGCTCAAAGCCTTTGAATACGGAGCCCCACCGCACGGTGGCATCGCATTTGGATTTGATCGCCTCTGTGCCTTGTTTGGTGGACAGGAAAGCATCCGGGATTTCATTGCCTTCCCCAAGAACAACGCAGGCCGGGATGTGATGATAGACGCTCCTTCGGGGATTGACGAGGTTCAGCGCAAGGAGCTGGGACTTCCGTAAAGGAGGCGGACCCGTTGCAGATCTTCGTTGTTATCAACCCCGGAGGGCAGGGGCTCTGGAAGCCGTAACATTTTGATGGGGATGCCGTTGTGCAAAAAGCGTAGCTGCTCTAATTTTTCAGATTCTTCGGAAGGGGCGGGTCGGAGTCGGGTAAATTCCAGAAGACGCTCGGGGCGGTAAGCATAGAGTCCCAAATGCAAAAAGCGCGGTGCAGCGCTTGTTGAATCTTTGCGTTGGGCCGGTATGGCTGCTCTCGAAAAATACATGGCTTGGTCTGAAGCATCCAAAACCACCTTGACCCGGTCGGGGTTTTGAGGGTCTTCGGTAGCTGGCCAAGGACAGCAGGCGGAAGCGACCTGCACGGCGGGATCTTCAAAGAGGGCCACCAGATTTTCCAATACAGAAGCCGGGACCATCGGTTCATCGCCTTGGACATTGACCACCACCTCGTAGGTTGAGCCCTCTGGAAGGTTTTGAAGAGCTTCGGCAATTCGATCGCTCCCGCTGACATGCGAGGGCGATGATAGAACGGCGGGTACTCCGTGTTGTGCAGCGGCTTCCAGAATTTCGACGGCGTCGGTAACGACCAGGACTTTCGCAAAGCAAGAGGCTTTTTGAACCGCTTCCCAGGTTCGGACGATCAAAGGCTTTCCGCCCAAATCGGCCAGCATCTTGCGGGGCAAACGAGTGGATTCAAGGCGTGCAGGAATCAGGGCCAGAGCGCGTAGTGGCATAGGAAGGGGGGTGGGCAATTGTCAGGAAAGAGGAAGAGGCGGGTGGGCTTGGGAGAGCGTTAGGATTCAAGAAAACGATGCATGGCTCGGTGTTCCAGCCCGACTTCCCAAAAGGGTTCGCCGTAGAGCGTATAGCCAGCGTTCTCATAAAATCCAACCACCGGGGAACGAGCATGCAAATAGACTTGACGTACGGGGCTGTTGGCAACAACCCAGGCATGAGCGTAATTCATTAATTCACGGCCCAAACCCAGGCCCTGCAGGTCTTGGCGAACGGCCACTTGGCGCATATGAAAGGCAGGGGCAGCGACGGTGGCTTGGAGGTCAAGAGCAGCGATGGTTGCTTGGTAGGGATTGGTTTCATGGTTAACCTCCAACCAAGACGGGGTGACAGAGGGTCTTAGCACCAAACAGGCGCACAACACCCCGTTCGGATCGAAACCGGCCAGGTGGATGGACTCTTTTTCGGCATCGAGGGATTCCTTGGCAAAATGCAGTCCAAGGGGGGCCCTCAGCAGGGTGTGTCGTAGGGCAATCGTTAGGGCATACTCGGAACTTCCCCAAACCACCTTTTGCCAAACGGTTTTGTCCATGAATATCTAGTCGTGAACCGTGACCATGGTCCGGGTTGGAAAAGCAAAATCGGTTGGATGACGGCTGATGATCCCATAGATTCCAAAATTGATTTCTTCGCGGACCCGAAGGTATTCGTTGTAATCCGGAGTTTTGACCAGGTAGATAATTTGCAGGTCCAACGAACTTTCTCCGTATCCAAAAAAAGAAACCACCGGATCCTCGTCAATCATGGGATGCTCGTTCAAAAGCGTTTTGATTTCTTGGATGACCGTTCGAAGGGTCTCGGGGCCTGTTTGGTAAACCAGGCCTAATTGAAAAGAAGCCCTGCGATGGGTGCTCTCGGTAATGTTGTTCAGGGGCTCGGTAACCAAAGCCTTGTTGGGAATCGTAACAAAAGATTTATCCAAAGTTCGAAGACGGGTGGAACGAAAGCCTACATTTTCGACCGTACCTGTAATCCCCTTAAATTCAATGGTATCCCCGACCGTAAAGGGCTTATCCAGGAAAATCGTGAAAGAGCCGAGCAAATTGGCCAGGCTTTCTTGGGCGGCCAGGGCAACGGCCAAACCACCGATCCCGAGACCACCGATGAGGGCGGCGATATTGGCCTGAAAAACAATGCCAATAACAAACAAGAACGCGGACAACATGACCCCCACCTTGATCCCGTCTTTGATGTAGGGAACCCATTGGTCTTGGATTTTTTCGGGATGTTTAGCCGCTTTTTGTTGCCATACATCGGCCACAAAATCAGCGACTTTGAGCAGGGTTTTGGCCGCGTACCATACCAGCCCTAACTGCAAAAGAATATCGATATAAAAGTGAATGCGAAGGGGTTTTCCGAACCAAACCACTTTGAGCGGAATGCTCAAAATGGTAAAGGCAACCATCAAGCCAACGAAGACCAAAAGACGACGGAGAGGCTTGCCCGTCAGGCGGTTGAATAGACGCCTACGTTCGGGATCGCGTTCGCTAAAAAGCCTGTAAACCAAGAGGTTAATCAGGCTGGCCAGGGGCCGGTTGAGAAACAAAATGAACAACAAAACGCCCAGAGAAAGGGCCCATTGAAGGTAGGTTTGGCCCGCCCAGCTGTTTTGGTATATCCAATTCATGGCTCGTTAAATGGGTTAAAGATTGGTTTGCAATTGGTCCAAGGCTCGTCGGTAGCCTTCAAGGCAAAGCCCGGTAGAAGGAGATGTGTTATTGGGGAAGCATCCTTGCACCGCTTGACGAATAGTTTTGGCTACGTCTTCAAAAATATCGCGGGCTTGCATTCCAGGGTCATCCTGCATGAGGTACGCAAAAACCCGGGCCATTCCGCAATTGGCGACGAAGTCAGGAAGAACTGCGATGCGCTCGTCGACGGAGCGGGCAATGGGCCCCATGAAAATCTCGGGATCGGCGAAGGGTACATTGGCCCCGCAGGCAACTAGGTTCAAACCTTTGTTTATCAGAGAGTTGATTTGTTCTCCAGTCACAAGGCGGGAGGCGGCCGCCGGCACAAAAACATCGGCCGCCTGCGCCCAGAACAAAGGGGCGGCTTCGCGGTGAGGGAGGCAAGGGATGGCATCCGGGTTGAGGGCGTTTCCGCGGCGCATCAAAAGGAGCCGGCGGCAGGCCTCCAGATTGAGCGGGGAATCTTGGTCGCCCACCCATCCGTATTCCCGGTCCAGGATTCCTTGGATTTTCATCCCTGCATAACACAAGTAATAGGCAGCGGTGGCCGCGACATTGCCCCAACCTTGAACCAGCACAAGGCGGTCTTTGAAGGCTGGGTGACCTTCCAAAATCCAGGAGCCTCCGGATGGGTTGGGGGTCCCGGCCTGGGTGGCGTAATAGGCGAGGACGGATTCGGCGACGCCCCATCCCGTGATAAGGTCGGCGATGGTCATGGTGGGACCCTGATCGGGGCCGGGGCCGGACACCAAGGGGCGAGCCGGGGTGAACAAAGGGTCGGTCACCGGAAGGCTGACCCCTTCGCGCAATTGCGCTAGACGTTTTTCGCGGAGATGACGGCCGTAATGGCCCTGAACCACCCCTTGTTGGGGATGCTGCAGATCGTTGGCCAGGGTGTAGGGAATGACTTCGTGGATTTCGTCCACATTCAGATCCCCTCCTGTTCCGTAAAAGTTTTTGAGCAAAGGGTCCAGAGCCTTGTACCAACGCTTGAGGACTTGTTCCTTGCGCGGGTCGGCCGGATCAAAGTCAATACCCGATTTGGCCCCCCCGATCGCAGGTCCCGAGACGGTAAATTTGATTTCCATGGTTTTGGCCAGGGATTCAACTTCGCGACGGTCCAAACCTTTGCGCATCCGCGTTCCTCCGCCGGCTGCCCCACCCCGCAGCGAATTGAGAACCGCCCAGCCTCGGGCACCGGTTGGAGCGTCGTTCCATTCAAATACAATTTCAGGGGCTTGGTTTTCGAAGGCCTTTAGGCGATCGAGAATGGGTTTTTCCGTCATAAATCCAAAAGCGGCAGGGGTTGAAACCGCGCTTTCAAAGATAGGACGCCTTAGTTCAAGCGCAAAAGTTGGTTTTCGAGCTCAACAATCCAGGGAAAGAGCTCCCGGGCCTCCCGGTCTTCGTGTTCCATCCAGGCTCGACCGAAGTTTTGCAAATCATTGAACAATTGTTGTATGGAATTCGATTTTGGGTCTTTTTCGTGAAGAATACGGACGTTATCCAACATGTGTTGGAACATTTTAAAAAGAATTTGGATATCCGGATCCTCGGTGAGGGCATGGTTTTGCATCGCCTCCATACAGAAAGCGAGGGAACGTTGGCCGGCCAGTCC
>RFOZ01000015.1 GCA_009926405.1 Cytophagia bacterium | reverse complement strand
CGGAACCATCGCATTGTCAATATAATGAATGGGATAGGCACAACGGGTGTTTTCGGTTTTGGAACCGTTATCGTAATCAACTTCTCGGGTCCCTTCTTTGAAAACGACGTTTTCGACGATAGACCCAAAACGGATAGCCTTCCAGATTTCGGGCTCACGCTCCGGCGTTAAATTAATGCATTTAGCGTAACAGCCTCCTTCAAAATTAAAGATGGACTCATTGCTCCATCCGTGTTCATCGTCCCCGATCAGGCGTCTTTGAGGATCGGCTGACAAGGTGGTCTTCCCGGTACCGGAAAGACCAAAAAACAACGCCGTATCGCCGTTTGCCCCGCTGTTAGCAGAACAATGCATGGACAAGACTTTTTTGTTGTGTGGTAACACAAAGTTTAGGACACCAAAAATGCCCTTCTTCATTTCTCCGGTGTAACCGGTGCCCCCAATCAGGATAACCCTGCGGGTAAAATTAAGGATCGCAAAATTATGTTGCCGGGTTTTATCGCGTTCGGGGACTGCGCGGAATCCCGGAGCGCACAAAATCGTCCATTCGGGTTCACCGGCATTGGCCAACTCTTCTGCGGTTGGTCTCAAAAAAAGGTTGTAACAAAAGAGATTGGAATAGGCCAACTCGGTGATGACCCGAATATTTAGGCGATGGCTTGGGTCAGCGCAGGCATAGGCATCCCTGGCGTAGACCGTTTTGCCCTCCAAGTATCCGGCGACCCGGTCGTAAAGTGCGTCAAAATCATCTGCGGCAAAAGGAATGTTGATATCCCCCCACCAAACGGCGTTTTCGGTCAGGGAATCCTTGACCACAAATCGGTCCTTGGGTGAACGCCCCGTAAATTCACCGGTATCGGAGGCCAAGGCTCCGTTATCGCAGAGCTGACCTTCCCCGGAAGCCAAAGCAGACTCAACCAGTTCAGCAGGACTCAGGTTCCAAAATACATTCTTTACACTCCCCAGGCCACTTTGTTCCCAACGTGGATTCAGCGGTGGATGTCCCTTGTGTTCCATAAAAAAGATTGGATAGATTGATTCGATGATAGAGGGCTCAAAAGTAAGGTTCAAACGCCCAAACCCCTACAACCCCCTAATGGGCTTGTTGCGCAGGTGTTTAACGCGAAAGCCCCATTCCAAGCTGCGTTGACCCTGGGGTTCAAGGTTTAGTTCCCAGCGTACCAGACCCGGAAAAGGGGTCTCGGGGGGACTGGGCATACGGGCACCTTCGGCTGTCAAATCCAGCACCTCCAAGTCTTTTTGGAGGCTAACAGGGTACTGATCCTCTATCCGAACGCGCACAGACCCAGGCCGACCGTTCCTCAAATCGATGCGGTAACCGTAGTGTCGCACCACCCACTGATCCAATCGAAAACGCTGGTTCTTGAAAATGGCTGCCGGTTGGTACTGAACCTGGACCAAATCGTCCGTTCCCAAAGACAAGGCAACGCTATCGGCGGCATGGGCCCAGCGGATGTTTTGTTCACCCACACGGTTTCCGTCCACCGAAATCATGCACGGCCCATCCACCCAATCCAGGAGCGAAGAATCCCGAAGCACCCCCATCAAATAGACCCTGGGCTGCAGTCTGGGCGCTGCATAACGCCACAATTCAACCTCCAATTGGCGGGCATCCAAAGGCTGCCAAACCTCCGTGCCAGAGGCCAATCGGAGGGGATTGGACGGCTTGTAGGCATAGGCCGAACCTTGGATTCGACGCTCAACGACCGGCAGGCCGGAGGCCTCCAACTCGTTCCAACTCATAGGGGTGGATGCTTCGGGTGATTCGGCATCCGCACGGGGTGCTTGGGCCCTGGATTTGCCTTGGCTACTGGCAATCGTCTCTATGCGGTCCGGTCTACCAACCATGGAACGATAATAATCCAGGTACCAAGGGGTCAAAACCGGTAATTCAAGCCCGACCGATGGGGTATGAGTCAAAAATTCGACGGGGATTCCTTCCCAATCCTGCCCACTTTGTTGAAAGGCACGGGCACCCAAGCGCAAATCAACCCGAGCCTTGTTCACATCCACGTCCATTTCGTACGCAGGGTTCCATCCTGCTTGGGGGCAAAAGACCTCAAATCCAACCTGCCCATTTTTGCCTACCAATCCTGCCTGAACCTCCCATTGAAGAACCAACCCTTTATCCATGGTTTGGATTTTGTTACGCCAAAAAACGACCCTGGATTCCAACTCAACAGAACGTTGGGTTAACGAATCCATCGATCGTTGGCTACCTAACTTGGCACGTCCCACCTGAGCGATACGCAAACGAAAGGACTCGGCACCTTTCATCCACTCCTGGGATGATCCACCATCCCCGGCGTTAGCGGATGCGTTCACCGATCCGCTTTTGTTTTGGATAGGATTCCGACCCAACAGCGCCATCAAGTACTGCTCCTCGGCCGTATAAGAAGCCAATTCAACGTGCTGCTCCTCCATCAAACGACGAATGGCCCCCGTCGCTTTTTCGGCCAAACGCAAACTGTCTTTCCACGATTCCGGAACCGGCAAGGTTTCCCAACGGTAATCGGTCATGCGCATTCCGGGGCTGGATTTTATGCGTAAGGTGGTTGGATCGATCGCAGTGGCCCAGCCTCCCAAAACCCAACGCTGGGTTACCCCTGCTATTTTCCCAGAAACACCGTAACGCAGAACAGCACCGGAACGAAACAATTGAACATTCTCCAGGCGGATTATTTTGGTTTCCTCGGCACGCAAAACCTGGCCTGCAAGGGGTTGCCAACTGACCAAAAGAACCACGAAGGACCAGGTACTTGACCGTCGAAAAAACGGAAACGACCCAAAGGATAAATATTTGTTCATTTCAAATTTCATAAATCATTCTTATTACGGTATAACTAACGGCTGAAAGTTTTTGCCTAGACCCTTTTATGAGGAATTACCGACCTTCTATAGAAAGGCCGATAACAAATCATGTTGCGTTAAAATATGCCAGGAAGAATCGGGCATGTGAACCATAATAGCCTCTGCATCAGGACGAATGAGAGGGACCAGGCGTTGGACTTTGGTGCTGGACTCCACTTGAGGAAATGGAGGCTCCATATGAGGGCCGACCTGATCGGCGGATAAATCGGGATGGGATAAAAGCTTTTGTAACAATTTTCGCTCCGATAAGGACCCGACCCAATGGCCCTCCGCATCCTGTACAGGCAATTGAGAAATTTGGTGCTTGCGCATTTTGGCAACCGCCTCCCCCACGGTTTCCCAATGACCCACCTTGACCAAGGGCTGTTGACCTCGCCTCAGGACCAACCCGGCGGCATCATCCGCTGTATCGCTCAAGTAACCCCGCTCCCGCATCCACGCATCGTTGAACATCTTGTTCAGGTAGCGGGTACCGTGATCGTGAAAAATGACAACGACCACATCCGTGGCGGTCAACCGTTCCCCCAGCTGCAAGAGCCCCGCCATGGCAGCCCCGGCTGAATTCCCAGCAAAAATCCCTTCCTCCCTGGCGATTCGACGGGTCATAAGGGCCGCATCCCGGTCCGTGACCTTCTCAAAATGATCAATCAACGAAAAGTCCACGTTGGCCGGCAAAAAGTCTTCGCCAATTCCCTCGGTTACATAAGGGTAGATCTCTTGTTTGTCAAAAACCCCGGTTTCCTTGTATTTTTTGAAAACAGAACCGTAGGTATCAATGCCCCATACCTTGATGTTGGGATTCTTGGATTTAAGATAGCGGGCCGTACCCGAAATGGTTCCACCCGTACCAACTCCAACCACCAGATGCGTTATACGGCCTTCGGTTTGTTCCCAAATTTCAGGACCCGTTTGTTCAAAATGAGCCTGGCGGTTCGATAAATTGTCGTATTGATTGGCCTTCCAGGCGTTGGGGGTTTCCAGAGCCAAACGGGACGAAACACTGTAATACGAACGAGGGTCTTCCGGGTCCACATTGGTAGGGCAAACGACAACCTCAGCGCCCAATGCCCTCAGGGCATCCACTTTCTCGCGGGATTGTTTGTCCGTGGTCGTAAAAATGCATTTGTATCCTTTGACCACTGCAGCCATCGCTAAACCCATACCCGTATTGCCCGATGTTCCTTCGATGATGGTGTACCCTGGCTTGAGCAAACCAGCCGCCTCGGCATCCTCAATCATCTTGAGTGCCATTCGATCCTTGGTGGAATGTCCGGGGTTAAATGTTTCAACCTTGGCCAATACAGTGGCCGGCAATCCGGAACAAAGGCGGTTGATCCGGACCATCGGTGTATGCCCGATGGTTTGCAAAATATTTTCGAACCACATAGCCCAAAATTAGAACAAGGCTGCAACGACTTGTTGCACGGCTTGCAACAACGTACTTTTATTCTTTGTATGAAAATCCGAATCCCCCTTCCTTTCCATGCCCGTCCAGCCGTATTTTTTATGGTTTTGGCCCTTTTTTGGGGGCCTTGGGTCCTAAAATCAACCGCAGGACCGGCAGCCGAAACAAAAGCAGGGACGGTCCAAAAAAAACCTGGTTCGGCCCCCTTATGGGCTCAGAGCGAGGAACCCTGCCGGGTTTATCGAATGGATCTCCTGGAACCCGTGGACGCCCCGATGTGGAGAAGGGTTCAATTGGCCCTCAAAGAAGCGGTTAGCCTCCGAAGCGATCTCCTGTTAATTCGCTTGAACACCTACGGTGGCCGGGTGGATTACGCCGACAGCATCCGGACCCGCCTTCTTCAAAGCCCCCTTCCTGTGGTGGTCTGGGTTGATAACAACGCCGCTTCGGCAGGGGCCCTTATCGCCCTCTCCGCCAACCGAATCTACATGAACCCCAGCGCCAGTATGGGAGCAGCAACCGTGGTCAACCAACAAGGCGAAGTCGTCCCCGACAAATACCAATCCTACATGAGGGCCACCATGCGTGCTACGGCCCAGGCCCGGCAACGAAACCCACGCTTGGCCGAATGCATGGTCGACCCGGACCTCGGCTACCCCGGCGTTGTGGATTCCGGCAAGGTCCTGACCCTTACGGCCTCCGAAGCCGAAAAGCTGGGAATGAGCGACGGTACCGCCTCCGATGCCCAGCAGGTTTTGCGAAGCGTGGGGGTTTCCAAAAGCGTCTTGGTTCAACAAAAATTAGGGTTGATGGACCGCTTCCTTCAATTTCTCCTCAACCCGGCCGTCCAATCCATCTTGATCTTGCTCATGCTGGGCGGTTTGTATTTGGAACTCCAAAGCCCCGGCATTGGCCTCCCCATCGTTGTTTCGATCCTGGCCGCTGCCCTTTATTTCGCCCCCCTCTACCTGGAGGGTTTGGCAACCTATGCCGAGATTTGGTTGTTTGTGGCCGGGCTCCTGCTGCTGGCCCTGGAGATATGGGTTTTGCCCGGGACTGGCTGGGCCGGAGCCCTGGGTCTTGCGGCGGTTTTTCTGGCGTTGGTCGCCTCCATGTTGGATAACCAGGGCCTGGAAATCAGCCCGCAAGGAACCAACCGTGGTTTGGGCTTGGCGACTGCTGTACTGGCCGTCCTTGTTCCCCTTTTGGCCTTGGGCACCGCCTTTTTGTTGTGGGGTGAACGGCTGTTTAGTCACGGCCCCCTACGGAAATGGGTTCTGAAAAGCCCTGAAGCTTCCGATGATTCACCCCCCCTAAAAACAGCTGAACAAAACGCCATCGCCCATACCCGACTCATACCGGCCGGCAAGATTCTCTACCAAGGAAACATCGAAGAAGCCCATGCCGTTGATGGCTGGATCGAAGCCGGAACCCCCGTTCGAATTCTGCGCAAAGAACAAAACCGCTGGTACGTCCAAAAGACGGATTAAGGCGGGAACCATCCAAGGCCTGCACGAGGGGCATCAAAAGGCCTTACCTTTGAATCCCGTAAATAGACCATAGTGGCCAAATATGTATTCGTTACGGGCGGTGTAACCTCTTCGTTAGGCAAGGGTATCCTGGCCGCTTCCCTCGCTAAATTGCTTCAGGCCCGGGGTCTCCGGGTAACCATCCAAAAGCTGGACCCCTACATCAATGTGGATCCGGGAACACTCAATCCCTACGAACACGGTGAGTGTTATGTTACAAAGGATGGTGCAGAAACCGACCTGGACTTAGGACATTACGAACGCTTTTTGGGCATTCAAACCTCCCAAGCCAACAATGTAACCACCGGTCGCATCTACAGCACCGTTATCGACAAGGAACGGCGCGGAGACTACCTCGGCAAAACCGTGCAGGTCATTCCTCACATCACCGATGAAATCAAAACCCGGATTCTGACCCTGGGTCAAAACGATGCCTTCGATGTTATCATCACCGAAATTGGAGGAACCGTGGGAGATATCGAATCCCTTCCCTACATCGAAGCCATACGCCAACTCCGACTGGAATTGGGGGAAGGGCAATCCATGGTCTTGCACTTGACCCTGCTTCCTTACCTAAAGGCGGCCGGGGAACTCAAAACAAAGCCTACCCAACACTCGGTCAAGATGTTATTGGAAATCGGCGTACAGCCAGATGTCTTAATTTGCCGCACCGAACACCCCCTTACCACCGAAATCCGTCGCAAAGTTGCCCTTTTTTGCAACGTAACACCGGATGCCGTGATCGAGGCCCTGGATGCTCCCAGTATCTACGAAGTTCCGCTCAACATGGCCCGTGAAAAATTGGATCTTTTGGTACTGCGCAAACTAAAACTACGTCCCCCGCACCGAGCCGATCTGGCTTCGTGGAAGGACTTTGTCCAAAGGCTGAACCACCCCAAGCGAAATGTTCGCATTGGATTGGTAGGAAAATATGTTGAACTCAAAGATTCGTACCTCTCGATTGTCGAGGCCTTGAGGCATGCCGGGGCAACCCTCGAAACCCGCGTACAAATCGAATGGATTCATTCCGAAAAATTAGAGACTGGCAACATCGAATCAACCATGAAGGACCTCGATGCCATTTTGGTGGCACCGGGTTTTGGAGTCAGGGGCTGGGAAGGCAAAATCGAAGCGATTCGCTACGCCCGTACCACCGGTTTACCCTTTCTGGGTATCTGCCTCGGCATGCAATGCGCCACCGTTGAATTTGCCCGCCATGTCGCCGGACTCAAAGGAGCGGACTCCGCCGAAATGAATCCCAAAACCCGCTACCCTGTCATCGATCTCATGAACAGCCAAGTGGGTGTTTCCAATAAAGGGGGTACTATGCGCCTGGGTTCCTACCCCTGCCGGATACAATCCGGAACTTTGGCATCCAGAGCGTACGGCAAAACCAAGACCATCCACGAAAGGCATCGACATCGTTATGAACTGAACAACCGATTCAAAAATCGCCTGGCTGAATCAGGCCTGCGGATGAGCGGTGTCAACCCGGAGTTGGACCTTGTAGAGATGATCGAATTACCAGGGCATCCTTGGTTTGTCGGTACCCAGTTTCACCCCGAATATTCCAGTACCGTGGATTGTCCACATCCTTTGTTCGTGTCCTTTGTTCAAGCCGCTCTCCAAAACCATTCCCAACGTGTCCACTAAATCCAGCATCGATCGCAACACCTTGACAGGCCTTTTTTTGATGGGCTTGATTTTGGTCTTGTATTCCCTTTGGTTTCCCCCGGCAGCCACTCCCCCAGAACCCAAAGCCACTCCCCAAAACAAGACCACCCTGGCACCGGGTCGTTCCACAGATGTTTCTGCAGAATCCCAGGGCGCGGACCAGCCCAACAACCAAGCAACAGCCCAGACCGATACCACCCTGGCCTTTGGGCCTTGGACCGCCGCAACCCAAGGAACCGAAACCTCCCATACGCTTAGCAACGGCGACCTCACCCTGACCTTCTCCTCCAAAGGTGGAGCTCTGCGCCATGCTTCCCTCCAAAATTTCAAAACCTATCAGGGTCAAGCCTTGGAAATTTTTGATTCAACGGGAAGCCAAATGCATTACGCCTTGGTGACCGATCGGGCCATCATTCGCAGTGATCAATGTTATTTCGAAGTCCTGCCCACCTCCTCGGAATTGACCTTGGATTACGCCTTGAATTTGGGCGAAGGCCGCCGGATTCTTCATCGGTATCGGTTGGATACCAGCGGTTACCGTGTGTCCATGGGGGTTCGTTTCGAAGGGTTGGAGGGCCTGATACGCAATGACTACACCACCCTTGAATGGAGCGGAACCGGACCCAACCAAGAAAGGGATGTCGCCGAAGAACGCAAAGTCCTCGAGATGGTTTATCGATTCCGGGGTGAGGATCCTGAATCGATGAGCCTTTCCTCCGAAAACCAGGAAGACCTTCGTAACAACCTTCAATGGATTTCTTTTCGTCAGAAATTTTTCTGTGCGGTCTTGGGAGCGGATCAATTTTTTGATGGAGCCAAAATCAGCGGCCAAGGATCCGAATCCCCCGATCAAACCGGGAGCTTCCGCGCCGAGGTCACCCTGGATTTGCGCGCTCCCTCCACCGAAACTTTTGGCATGTGGATGTATTTAGGGCCCAACCATTTCCAAACCCTCAAAGCCCTGGATGCCGGTCTCGAAAAGCAAGTCCCTCTGGGATGGGGAATTTTTGGGTGGGTGAATCGTTTGTTGGTCATTCCCGTCTTTAACTGGCTGGACACCTTTGGTTGGAATTACGGCTGGATTATTTTGGCTTTGACGCTCATTATCAAAGTATTGTTATTTCCGCTCACCTACAAATCCTTGGTGAGTGGTGCCAAAATGAAAGTGCTGAAGCCAGAAATTGATGAGCTCAAAGCTAAATTCGAAAAGGACCCAACCCGCATGCAGAGTGAGCAAATGAAGCTTTTCCAAAAAGCAGGCGTTAACCCATTGGGAGGCTGCCTCCCTATGCTTTTGCAGCTTCCGATTTTGATTGCTCTCTTTAATTTTTTTCCCGCTTCCATTGAACTCCGGCAACAAGGTTTCTTGTGGGCCGATGATTTATCAACCTACGATTCCATTCTGGATCTACCGTTTACCATCCCCTTCTACGGAGCCCACGTGAGCCTCTTCACCTTGCTCATGACGGCTTCCACCCTGCTCTACACCCGCTTGTCCAACCAAATGAGCGGTGTTACAGGACAAATGAAGGTCATGGGCTATGTGATGCCCCTGATGTTTATTCCGGTCCTCAATTCGTATTCGGCGGCCTTGAGTTATTACTACTTTTTGGCCAACATGGTTTCCTTCGGTCAGCAATGGCTGGTCCGTCGTTTTGTAATTAACGAAGAGGCCCTTTTAAAGCAAATCGAAGAAAACAAAAAGAAGCCGATCAAAAAATCTTCCTTTCAACAAAAGATGGAAGACTTGGCCAAAAAAGCCAGGGAAAATCGCAACCCCCCCCCTTCTCCCCGCAGCAAATAATCCCGATTGCTTTCCCTGGGATTTGACGCCAAAAGGGCCCTGTACAATGCTTCAGGCTTGGGCAATTATGCCCGCACCCTGCTGGGCAACCTGGTTGCACAATCACCTGAGCATCGTTATCACCTTTATGCCCCCGGTCCAAAAGATTCAGGGGTCAACCCTCGCATCGCAGCATTCCAACACCCCTCGCAGGTCCTTCACTTGGACCTCAGGTTGGGGGCCCATCTTCATCGCACCTTGGGCATGCGAAGCCAGGTTCTGCGAGACAGGGTCCAGGTTTTTCACGGGCTGAGCAACGAAATACCTTTGGACCTGGCAGGCAGCGGGGTGAGAACCATCATGACCGTGCATGATCTGCTTTTTTTGGATCATCCCGAAACCTATCCCTGGTTGGATCGTCAGATTTACCGGCTCAAAACCCAATCCGGTCTTGCCAAGGCCGACAGAATTGTCGCCATCAGTCGTACCACCCGGGATCGATTGGTCCATTATTTCCCGCAAATCCAAGACCGGTTGGAGGTGATTTACCAACCCTGCGCCCCAGATTATTATTTGGATCCCTGGGAACATCCATCGGAAACCTCTGTGTTACCCGAACAACCCTATTGGCTTTACGTGGGGAACATCGAAGCCCGCAAAAACCTACGTGGACTCCTCAAGGCCCTGGGAACCATGCCCATTTCGGATCGTCTTCCGCTCGTTGTAATCGGCAAAGGAGGTGCCGAGGCCCTTGCGTGCCGTCGCTTGGGAAGCCAATTGGGTTTGGACATTCGATGGATAGCCAACGGGAACGTTGGAAGTCTTCGATCCTGGTACCACGGAGCGACCGCTTTGGTCTACCCCTCTTTGGCCGAGGGATTTGGATTGCCTGTTGCGGAGGCCTTGCTTTCCGGCTGTCCTGTGGTGACCTCCTCGGACACATCCATGGCCGAATTCAGTGGTCCTTACGCAGTTTTGGTGAATCCAAAGGACGCCGAATCTTTGGTGGAGGGACTTCGGAAAACACTGCATTCGGAGTACGCATCGCTCCAAAGTCGCCAAAATGCCCGACAAGCCATGCTCAAACTCCTGGACCCCGTCCACCTCACCCAGAAATGGTTGAATCTCTATCAGCAAATGGCCTAATCGGCGTTTGTGTACCAAACGTTCTTTTGCGGTAAATTTGTTTTATGGCTTTTTGGAAAAACCCGCATCAAATCGCACGCCCTTTGGCGCTGGGTTGTTTGGGATTGATATTCATTGGTACGGCTTGCCAACACGAATCCCTGGCCCCTCCCAACCTGGATCCGGACTCTATCAGCAGCCCTTGCTCCCCGGACTCCGCTTATTTTGTGCGGGATGTTTTGCCCATCCTTGCCAGTAGTTGTGCCGTCAGCGGTTGCCACGATGCCGCTACCCGGGCAGAAGGCGTACGCTTGGACCATTACAGGGCCGTCATCCAAACGGGTGAAGTCCAGCCCGGTGATGCCCAAAACTCGGAACTTTTTGAGGTATGCCTAGAAACCAGACCCGAAAAACGCATGCCTCCGCCCCCCCGTTCTCCCCTCACTTCAGCGCAAATTGAAACGCTTCGACGCTGGATTAATCAAGGGGCCCGTAACAACCACTGTACTGATTAATACCCTATGACGAAACGCCCTTTGTTGATTTTGGTCACGGCTTTGATTTTGATCGTAGCCGCGGCCTATGCCTATTTCCGATGGAACCAGGCTCCAGAATCAATTGCCCACCAAGACACCCAATTCAATCTCACGGCCAACCAGCTTCTGGAGGAATTTCAAACCAAGACCGCCACGGCCCAGACACAATACCTCAATCGTATTATCGAAATTGACGGTCGTTGTGAATCTTCCGAAAACCAAGGCGATTCTCTTTTCTTCGTTTACATGGGCGCCTACAACGGTGCATCGGTGCTTTGTCAACTTGAATCGGGCCGTAGCCCTGTTCCAAGCGTCGGTCAAAACCTGCGTTGCAAAGGCATCTGCACTGGCTACGATGACTTAACCGGTGGCGTCTCTATGGACCGCTGCGTGCTCGTTAATTTTCCCTAAAAAACCTACCAAAGCCCATCATGAACCATCGTTTAACCGCCTTAGGCTGTGCCATTTTTCTTCTGAATTTCCCCGTGTCTGGGTTGCTGGCTCAGAATAAATACATGACCCGGACCGGATCGGCCCATTTTGTGGCTGATGGAATCATCAAAGACGATGTCCAAGCCCGAAGCAACACCGTGACGGCGGTTTTGGATGCCTCCAACGGTCAGGTTCAGGCCCGCATTCCTGTCAACTCTTTTGTCTTTCGGAAGGCTTTAATGCAAGAGCATTTCAACGAGAATTACCTTGAATCCCATCGCTTTCCCAACGCCAGCTTCAAGGGTCAAATTCAAGGTTGGAACGACCAAATGCTTCAAAAATCCGGTTCCCAAAAAATCCGTTTCGTCGGAACCCTTGAAGTTCACGGTGTTGCTCGCGATATCAACGAGGCAGGTCTCCTTGAGGTCAGCAATGGAATCATCCATTTGGAAACGGATTTCAAGCTCGTTGTTGCCGATTACGGCATCAAAGTACCGGCCTTGGTCCGAGACAAAATCGCCAAGGAAGCCGAAGTCCATGTACAGGCCAATCTCAAGACATCGGCCCCGTAACACATCCTTTCCGAACTACAGATTCGGATCCAACCCTTCCGTCAGGACCACCGTACGATGCCAGGGATTTCCGTTGGTACCATCAAATTCCACGGGGCTTAGAAGTTCCAACGCATCGCTCAAAAACGATGCGCCACCCAAGGCCAACACCTTCCACATTCCTTCTTTGCGTTCGATGGGTTGACCACTGGGTCGTAGGCGCTCCAACAAGCGACCCGCTTCATCCAGCGTATTCCGGTGCTTTTTGCGGAAACTTTTGCGGTCCATTTGGGCCAATCGTTCCAATTCTTGCTGCATCCGATGGGCAGCGGCGCCCAATGCAGGCCCCAAGGAGGCATCGCTTTCAACCAAGGCCTTACGAACCGGATTCAGGACTTCCTCCAACCTTTTTTGGATGGAATCAGGATGGTTCATCCATTCCGGAAGGGGCTGAACTCGTTCTTGAAGGCGGTGGGTTAGCCATTCGTCCAGCAAGGCTTGGCCGTTTCGACCCAAATCATCCTCCTTCCAACCCATGGCCTGCCAGCTCAGCCAATCCGACTTCGTTAGGGTGGTGAGGGAAGGACGCAAAAACCGCAAAGGCATGTCCACCCCATACCTCTCAAACAAAGGCTGTAACATAGCCCAATAGCCCTGCTCTGCCCCGCCCCCTAACCAGGCTACGCCTGGCAAAACACTTTCCTGGTACAAGGGACGCAGGGCGGCTCCCGGACTAAAGTTGACCCAATCCGCGGAACGAAACAATTCCAGATCGCTGTTTTGATCGGGTCTTACTCTTTTTTTTCCGTCCAAGACAAAGAAAGGCAGGTCCCTCACATGAAAATCAACCCGGGATCCCGAACGCTGTTCCCATTCTTTTTGGGCCTGCTCCACCAAATCCGCGGCCAAACCTGGATGCGTAACTTGATCTTCCCAAACCGAACGCAACAGGCCTTTGAGGGACGCATCGTCCCCATCTACCACCAACAATGGAGTATCCAAAGGCTTGACCTGGTCCAACCATCCCCCACGTCCCAGCAGACGGTGCGCCAAACGTCGTGTTGCCTCGGCCACCGACAGGCCCTCCCGGTACGATTCGCGCACCAAACCGATCACATGTTCCGCATGGGGAGCTTCCCCCAACGATTCCCGAAGCAAATGCAAAGTATCCTCCATGGAGGGAATCTCCAAGCGTCCAAAAGCGTAAGGACCGCGAGGGCCGGGCCATTCCAGGCGACGACCGTTCACCTCGCAGACCCCCAATTCTTCCAAATCGTGGTCTTCGGAACCCATCCAATAAACCGGGATCCATCGGTAGGCTGGGCAGGCGGCCTGCATGGCTCGAGCCAACGCGACCGTGCTCAACATTTTGTGCAACCAATAGGAAGGCCCCCCCAGCCAATTGGGCTGATGAGCCGTGGTCACAACCACACTTCGCTCATCCGCCAGGAGGTCCACGCCAGCCGCGCGGAAATCGATTCCCGATGCGGTGTATTGTTTTTCGAGAGCCTTCAAGAGGGCTTCCCTTCGCTCCGGCGGGTAGGATTTTAGACGCTGGGCGGCTTGTTTTTCGAGCAAGTCAAAGGGAAATTCTTGGGTACCCAACAACGGATTGAGTCCTGGATTTTTTAACCAAGAAAGAGCCGTGGCCGATAGCCAAGACTCCGACTCAAAGGCTTGCTGATGAATTAGGGACAGCACAGGCAACCAAATCAAATTCTTCGGCTCGGGTCACACGGACCTTGACCATGCAGCCGGGTTTCCAATCGCCCGGGGCCTCCTTGGCCGGTATCAAAACCTCGTTGTCTACTTCCGGCGAATCAAATTCAGTTCGCCCCACCCAATGGGTCGACTCCAAACGATCCAGAAGGACTGTGTATTCAAGGCCTACCTTGGCCTGGTTCAATTCAAGCGAAATTCCCTGCTGCAATTCCATCAAATGATCGGCTCGTTGCTGCTTGGTTTCGACCGGTACATCGTCTTCCAATAAATAGGCGGCCGTATTTTCTTCGTGGGAATACATAAAAACCCCAAGACGCTCAAACCGATGTTCGATAACAAAATCACAGAGTTCTTGGAATTCTTCGTCGGTTTCACCCGGGAAGCCGACCATCATGGTGGTTCTCAAATGAATACCAGGAACGGCGGAACGAATGTCCCGTACCAATTGATTGGTGGCCCTGGCCGAGATCCCGCGACGCATCCGCTTGAGGACTCCATCCGAGGCATGCTGCAGAGGCATGTCCAAGTAAAGACAGAGGTTTTCCCTTTCCCGAATCAAAGGCAGAATCTCCATCGGGAATTGCCCGGGATAGGCGTACTGCAATCGTATCCAAGAGGCCCCGGATTCGGCAGAAAGCCGATCCAACAAGTGAGCCAATTCTCTTTGACCTGTCAGGTCCAAACCGTACCAAGTCAAATCCTGGGCAATCAAAACCAATTCTCGAACCCCACCCGCCACCAAATTTCTGGCTTCCTGTAACAACGAAGGAACCGGAACCGAACGGTGGCCGCCACGCATGAGCGGAATCGCGCAAAAGGAACAAGGCCGATCACATCCTTCTGCAATTTTGAGAAATGCAGTATGGGATGGGGTGCTAATTCGACGCTCCCCTAACAATTCTTTCCGATAATCCACCCCCAGGGATCGAACCAAGGAAGGCAATTCCATGGTTCCAAACCAGGCATCGACCCCGGGTATTTCGGCTTCAAGCTCGTTGCGATACCGATGGGATAGGCAGCCCATGACCACCAGTTTGCCAATACGACCTTCTTGACGGGCTTCGGCGTAATGCAAAATCGTGTCGATGGATTCCTGTTTGGCGTTTTCAATAAATCCGCAGGTGTTGATGACCACCGTTTGATCCGACGACTGATCCTTCGAATCCTCTTCCAAAACCTGAACCTGCCCCCCGACCAATTGGGTCATCAGCCGTTCCGAATCCACCGTGTTTTTGGAACAACCCAAGGTCACAAGACGGACTGGAGCGGGGCGAAGGGCTTTGGTTTTCACGAATTCAGTCTTTCGTAGGGTTAGGCCTAATTTGCATGGCCCGAAGACGCCTGGCCACCGAGCAACGCTTCCACAAAGGCCTCTTTATCAAAAACTTGAAGGTGTTCCATGCCCTCGCCAACGCCCACAAAACGTATGGGTATGCCGAATTCAGAACAGATACCCAAGGCAACGCCACCCTTGGCGGTTCCATCCAATTTGGTGAGAATCAAGCCGGTGACCGATGTGGCCGCCGTGAATTGGCGGGCTTGTTCCAAAGCGTTTTGACCGGTCGAAGCATCCAAGACCAGCCAAACCTCGTGAGGAGCACCGGGCATCGCCTTGTTCAAAACGGTGCGAATCTTGGTTAATTCGGCCATCAAGTGACCTTTGTTATGCAAGCGTCCTGCCGTATCAATCAGTACCACCTGAGCGGATGAAGCAATGGCCGAGCGCAGGGTATCAAAGGCCACCGATGCGGGATCCGAACCGCTCTGTTGGTGGACAACCCGAACGCCGGTGCGTTCACCCCAGAGCAGCAATTGTTCCACGGCCGCTGCCCTAAAGGTATCTGCAGCTCCCATGACCACTTGCTGACCGGCTTGCTTAAATCGCCAAGCTAATTTTCCAATGCTGGTCGTCTTGCCTACCCCGTTGACGCCCACCACCAAAACAACACGAGGGGACGGGCTTGAGGTTTGATCCAGGTGGCTGTTTTTCAGCTCAGGCTCACCCAACAATTCTAGCATTCGATCGCGCAATAGTCCTTGTAAATCCGAAGGTTTCAAATCCTTGCGCCTATCGATTTCGCTTTGAAGACCTTTCATAATTCGGATGGTGGTCGCAACCCCCACATCGGCCGAGAGAAGTATTTCTTCCAGCTCTTCCAGCAATTCATCGTCAATCCGAGTTTTGCCGGTAACAAGCCGTACAATTTTTGAAAAAAAGCCTTCTTTGGTCCTTTCCAGACCCTGAACCAAGGCTTCCTTCTCCTTGCGTCCCTTGAGAAAATCAAAAAATCCCATAATTAACAAAAAAGGCTTTCCTATCGGAAAGCCTTTTCAACATTACGTGCAATGATTAGCGAGTAAAATAATCCTTGACCTTATCAGCCGTAACAAACTCTTCGCGGAATGTGTAGGCACCGGTTTTTTCGGAACGGCGTGCACGGATCACTTTGACGATTTTCTCTTGTTCGCTCGCTTCTTTTTTCAGGGTTGCTACTACTTTCTTGGCCATGATTCGATGTTTAGGGGGTTAAAGCGGTTGGAAGAAGGGTACCGCGAATCTTACTTAATTTCTTTGTGAACCGTTACCTTTTTGAGAACCGGATTGTATTTCTTCCGTTCCATACGGTCTGGGGTGTTCTTTTTGTTTTTGGTCGTGATATAACGAGACATGCCGGGCATGCCGCTGGTTTTGTGCTCGGTGCATTCCAAAATGACCTGGATGCGGTTACCTTTTTTGGCCATGGTTTGAGGGATTGGGTCGTTAGCTATTCAACAATGCGAGGAATACCGGCTTAAATCCGGCCTTTGGAAAGAAAATCCTGGACAACCTTGCCCATGCCGTTTTTGGCGATGGTGCGGATAGCGGATGTGGACACCTTGAGGGTAATCCATTCGCCGGTTTCCGGAATAAAAAACTTCTTGAGTTGCAAATTCGGATTGAACCGACGCTTGGTTTTGACGTTGGAGTGGGAAACGTGGTTTCCTTTGATAGCACGCTTTCCGGTTAAATCACAGATTCTAGACATGGATTTGGTTTTGGTGTCCTTCGTTTTGGAGGCTACTTTTGGGGCTACGGCTTCCCGAAATGCTGAACCGGGGAGTTCCTAAAAACCTTCTAAAAAGCCCTTAAAACCAAGGGACTGCAAAGATAGGTTCTTTTGAGCGTTTTTCAGCCCTTTTTAGCCCAATTTCCATGCCAAACAACCCTTTAACAGCCTCTCAGGCTCTGCACCTGGAACAAACCTACGGTGCCCACAATTACCACCCCATACCCGTGGTTTTGGAGCGCGGGTCCGGTTCTGTAGTCTGGGACATCCATGGGCAGTCTTATTTGGATTTCCTGTCGGCCTACTCTGCCGTGAATCAGGGGCACTGCCATCCCCGTTTGGTTAAAGTCATTCAAGAACAAGCCGCCAAATTAACATTGACATCCAGGGCTTTCCATAATGACAAATTAGGTGCCTACTGCGAAATGATGTGCCGGACCTTCGGCTTTGACAGGCTGCTCCCTATGAACACAGGGGTGGAGGCCGCCGAAACATCGGTCAAGCTGGCAAGACGTTGGGCCTACGAGGTCAAAGGCGTCCCCGAAAACCATGCCGTGGTCCTCTTTCCGGAAGGTAATTTTTGGGGCAGATCCATAGGAGCCATTTCAGCAAGCACCGACCCGGAGTCATACGGCGGTTTCGGTCCCTTGTTACCCGGCTTTCAAACCCTTCCCTACAACGATCTGGAAGCCCTCGAAGTTGCCCTTCAAAACCCCCATGTTGCGGCCTTTATGGTTGAGCCCATTCAGGGTGAAGCCGGCGTTGTGGTCCCTGAACAGGGCTACCTACGGGGTGTTAGGGAACTATGCACTCGCTACCATGTCCTGATGATTGCCGACGAAATCCAAACGGGCCTCGGGCGTACCGGTGCCTTGCTGGCCTGCGACCACGAAGAAGTCCGACCCGACGTGCTGGTCCTTGCCAAGGCACTGGGCGGAGGGATGTTACCGGTTTCGGCGGTTTTGGGTTCGGACGAAGTCATGCTCCGCATCCGTCCTGGTCAACACGGCTCCACCTTTGGTGGCAATCCACTCGCCTGCGCTGTAGCCATGGAGGCGGTTCAAATTCTCTTGGACGAAGAACTGGCCGACAAAGCAGCCCTGCGAGGCCAACAACTCCACCAAGGCCTGCAAGAATTGGTGACGGCTTATCCGCTTCTTCAATCCACCCGAGGCAAAGGGCTTTTGCAAGCCCTTATTTTCGGAGAAAATGGGTCCAAAACGGCTTGGGATTTTTGTATACTTCTCAAAGACAACGGGTTCTTGGCTAAACCAACCCACGGACATATCGTCCGCCTAGCTCCCCCGCTAATAATTAGCGAGCAGCAAATCCAAAAAGCCCTTGAAATTCTGGCTAAAAGCCTAGAACAATTGCAGCCGAGATGATCGGGGTTGGAGCAAACCTTTAGAGGACCGACTGAACCACCTTGCGGAAGGATTCCGGGTGATTCATGGCCAGGTCAGCCAAAACCTTGCGGTTCAATTCAATGGAAGAACCGTTCAATTTGCCCATCAACTTGGAATAGGACAAACCCTCCTGACGTGCGGCTGCGTTGATACGGGCAATCCAAAGGTTGCGGAAATGGCGCTTTTTGGCTTTGCGATCCCGGTAAGCGTAAACCAAACCTTTTTCAACGGCGTTTTTGGCAACCGTGAAGACCGTGGAGCGGGTTGTGAAATAACCCTTGGCTAATTGCAAAATCCGCTTACGGCGGGCATGAGCTGCAACGTTGTTAGACGATTTTGGCATGGGGGCTTATTTACCGATGGTTAAAAGACGCTTGATCAAGGCTTCGTTGGTGGTATCCACCAAGGCCCCGTGACTAAGGCGGCGCTTTTGCACAGTGCTCTTCTTGGTCAAAATGTGACGCTTGTAGGCGTGCTTGCGCTTGATTTTTCCTGTTCCGGTAAGGGCGAACCTCTTTTTGGCACCGGAATTGGTTTTCATTTTGGGCATAACGCGGTTTTTTGGGCCCCGCAGAGGCCTTGATTCAAGGCATTCGGGGAGCGCGAAGATAAGCTGAAATAAAGTTTTTTGAATCCCTATTTTTTGACCCCTTTGGGAGCCAAAGAGATGAACATACGCTTTCCTTCCAACTTGGGCATGCTCTCGACCTTGCCCAAGTCTTCGAGTTGTTGAGCAAAAGTTAACAGCAAGAGTTCCCCCCTTTCTTTGAAGACAATGGCGCGACCCCGGAAGTGCACATAGGCCCTCACCTTGGAACCCTCTTCCAAAAAATTCCGGGCATGCTTGAGTTTGAACTGAAAATCGTGATCGTCGGTGTTGGGCCCAAATCGAATTTCTTTCACCAGATTTTTGGCGGCATGGGCCTTGATTTCCTTTTCTTTCCGCTTCTTTTCGTACTGGTATTTGCTGTAATCGGTAATCCGACAAACGGGTGGTGTGGCTGTTTCGGCGATCAGAACCAAATCCAGACCCAAACCCTCGGCCATTTGGAGGGCCTTGGCCAAGGGATAAACCCCCTGCTCGATGTTTTCACCAACCAGACGAACCTCTTCGGCCCGAATATTCTCGTTGATAGGGTCCACCGGCTTCTGGGGCCGACGGTTAAATTGCGGATTGCGTACGGGCTGATTGATAATGACCTCCTTGTTTAGTTGGGGTAAAAATTATAAAAACGAATGAAAAGTGCTCATTGTACCGCTGCCAGCTCCTTTTGCAGCATCGCTACAAAAGCGGGTATTTCCAAACTCTCACCTTGGCCCTGACCATGACGGCGGACCGCCACCGTGCCCGTTTGGGCTTCCTTTTCGCCAATAATCAGCATGTAAGGAATCTTCTGCACCTCGGCATCCCGGATTTTGCGGCCAATTTTTTCGTCACGGTGGTCAACACTACTGCGAATATCGGCAGCCATGAGCTCCGATTGCAAATGCTCCGCAAATTCCTGAAACTTTTCGGAAATTGGCAAAATAGCAACCTGTTCCGGAGCAAGCCATAAGGGGAAATTACCGGCACAGTGTTCGATGAGGAGCGCTACAAAACGCTCCATGGAGCCAAAGGGTGCCCTGTGGATCATGACCGGTCGGTAACGGCCGTTGTCTGCACCCACATAGGTCAAATCAAAACGCTCAGGGAGGTTGTAATCCACTTGGATGGTTCCCAATTGCCAGGATCGACCCAGGGCATCGTGAACCATAAAATCCAATTTGGGGCCATAAAAGGCCGCCTCACCTGGTACCGTCACGGTCTTCATCCCCATTTCGGCCGTGGCTTCGATAATGGCTTGCTCCGCTTTGATCCAGGCCTCGTCCGAACCGATGTACTTGGTGCGGTTTTCGGGATCCCTCAACGAAATCTGAGCCGTGTATTTCTCAAATCCGAGAACATCAAAAACCCTAAGAACTAGGGAAATAACCTTCTTGAATTCATCCTTCACTTGATCATCCCTGCAGAACAAATGCGCATCGTCTTGGGTGAACCCGCGGACCCGGGTCAACCCGTGCAGTTCCCCGTGTTGCTCGTAGCGGTACACCGTACCAAATTCGGCAAGCCGTAGCGGTAGGTCCCGGTACGAACGGGGCTTGGTCCGATAAATCTCGCAGTGATGAGGGCAATTCATCGGCTTGAGAAGATACTCTTCGCCCTCGTGCGGTGTCAAAATGGGACGGAAGGAATCTTGACCGTATTTGTCCCAATGCCCGGAGGTTTGGTAGAGCTCCTTGTGACCGATGTGGGGGGTCACCACTTGAACATAACCGGCTTTTGTTTGCTGTCTGCGCAAAAACTGCTCCAAAATTTCGCGAACCATCGCGCCTTTGGGGAGCCAAAGAGGCAAGCCCATCCCGACCTTTTCGCTAAAGGCAAAGAGCTCCAGCTCCTTGCCCAATTTACGATGGTCACGTTTTCGGGCCTCCTCCAGCAGGTGCAAATGCTGTTCAAGCTCTTTGGCCTGCGGGAAAGTGATCCCGTAAATCCGGGTTAATTGCTTGTTTTTTTCGTTCCCTCTCCAATAAGCGCCGGCCGTGTTAAGAAGTTTAACGGCCTTAATCGCCGAGGTATCCCTGAGATGCGGACCACGGCATAAGTCCGTGAATCCACCCTGGGTATAAAAGGTAATGTTGCCGTCTTCCAGGCCCTCGAGCAATTCCAGTTTGTAAGGATCGCCTTTGGCCTCGAAATAGGCGACCGCTTCGGCCTTGGGAACCTCTCGGCGCTGAAAAGCGGAGGATTGTCCGGCCAATTCCACCATTTTTTTCTCCACTTTGGGGAAATCATCGCTGGAAAAAACATGATCCCCAAAATCGATATCGTAATAAAATCCCTGTTCGATGGCCGGTCCAATCCCCAAACGAATCCCGGGGTAAAGGGCCTCCAAGGCTTCTGCTAACAGGTGGGCACTTGAATGCCAAAAAGTGGAACGTGCCCCTGCATCATCCCATTTGAGTAAACGAAGGCGGGCTGTTGCGGGCAATCTGCGCTCCAAATCCCAAATTTCGCCGTTGACCTCCGCAGCAAGGACCTGCCTGGCCAAGCCCTCTGAAAGGGAACGAGCAACATCGAGGGCGGTACTGCCGGGTGGATAGGTGCGCTGGCTGCCGTCGGGGAGTTGAACGTTAATGGAATCCGAGTTCATGAACAAAGGGCCGGGGTTGTCCTGGGGGATATTTTTGATTAAAAAACCTGCGAATATACATCATTTGAGCCGGTTAAGCCCCTGCTGGGCCTGAGGATACCCCTTCTGGATGCGGAGGCATTCCCGGTAGTCGGCCGAAGCTTCGGCCTTGCGGTCCATCATTTCGTAACACAATCCTCTGTTCACCAGGGCCGGTAAATCGCCGGAACGCAAGGCCAGGACCCGATCAAACCCCTGCAGGGCTTGGGCGAATTTCTGTTCCAACAAATCCAAGTAAGCAAGGTTAAAAAGAGCATCGCGGTGGGATTTGTTCACGAGGAGCAGGGCCCGGTAATCCTGCCTCGCCGAGTCCGCATACCCTTGGCCTTGCAAAAGCATGGCCCTGGCGTAGAGCGCTTCGGTATGGCCCGGTCGAATTTCAAGAACATTGCTAAAATAGCGGTGAGCCAGGCGTGGATCTGATTCGCGCAATCCCAATTCCAGATAGGCAGCGTAGAGTTCGGGGTCTTGCTCAATCGCAGTCAGCCATGCCGAACGCGCTGCGGTGGTATCCTTCAGTTCAAGATAGGTCATGCCCTTGAGCAGGTAGGCCTCGGCCAAACGCTTGTCTCTTCGCAATGCTTCGTTGAGGTATTTGAACGCCACGGCATGCTGGCGATTGATCAGGGCCAGTTCACCGCGACGCATATAAGCCCGCACCAAATTGGGGTTGCGAGCCATGGCAACTCGCAAAGCGTCGTCGGCCTCCGAAATCAGCCCAATGCGGGTGTAGATCTCGCCCAAGATGCAATAAAAAAGGGCATTCCCGGTATCCAGCAACAAGGCCGATTTGATATCCGCCATGGCCTTGCGCAAAGCTTCCCTGGGTTGATCCGGCGATTCTAAATCGTTGGTTGCCATGCCCGAATCGGAACGGTTGACCGAAAACTCCCGGTCTCTGTTCAGCCACCAATCAGCCCGCTCCCCGTAGGCTGTTGCATCCGATGAATTCATCGCAATGCGACGGTTAAGGTCCTTCAAAACCGCCTCGGCATCGGGTGCACTCTTTCGAACTTCGCCCTCCTTCTGGGTAGCCGGGTTGTTATCGCAAGCGAACAAAAACCAAAAACCCAGCGGAACGAAGAAAAGGAGGACCCTACGTAGCGCGAAACTGACCATTACTTTTGTCAAAAATAGGGGAGCCATGCACAATCATCGCCAAATAAATCGGATGCAACTGTCCAAAAAAAATACAACCGGACCTTGGCCCCAAGTTGCAATGCTTATTG
>RFOZ01000014.1 GCA_009926405.1 Cytophagia bacterium | reverse complement strand
CTGATGCAAAAGACGAGTTTCGATGGCTCGAAAAACCTCCTCTCCCCTCTCTTCAAAAATCCGAGAAATGGATAAATCAACCTCGGATTCAATTTGTTGGTCAAGGTCTTGAAAGGCCCAACCCAAGCATTCCGCTAACAAAGGTCCCGCCGTTGATTTACCGGAGCCTGGCATGCCAACCAAGTAAATACGAGTTGTCTCCTCATCCAAAAGCCGGGGATTTTCCATCGTTTTTAGGCTTCCAATTGAACGCGGGGATCCAGAATCGTGTACAGCCAATCCACCAAGATATTGATGAACACAAACAACAAGCCAGACCATAGGACCACACCCATCACCACCGGCAAGTCAAAAACCATCAAGGCATCCACCGTCAGCTTGCCCATGCCATGCCAGCCAAAGACATACTCGACAAAAACGGCCCCTGCAAGCATCGAAGACAACCAGCCCGAAAGGGCCGTCACCACCGGATTCAATGCATTGGGCCACACATGCTTCCACCAAATTCGATAAGGAGGCAAGCCTTTGGCCCTGGCGGTTCGAACATAATCCTGAACCAGCACTTCGCTCACGGAATCTTTGGTCAATTGGACTACCACCGATAGAGGACGAATCCCCAAGGTCAAAGCTGGTAACAACAAATTTTTGGGCACCCAAACCCACCCGCTCAGAGCATCCAATTCTTGAAGGCTGCCGGTCATCGAAAGGCCAGTCCACGGTGCAAGCAAATACCCAAAAACATACGCCATTAACAAAGCCACGACAAAGCTTGGCGCGGCAACACCGCTCATAGCAAAACCCATTAGGGTGGCCCGAACCCGGTGGGAAGCGGTCACGGCCGCCCATGAACCCAGCGCAATGCCCAGGATGGTGGCCAGTAACATGGCAGCCACCGCCAAAACCAAGGTACCGACAAAAGCTTCACCCACCATGCCCACCACTTCCCGCCTGTTTTGGTACGAGCGTCCCAGGCTGGGCGCTTTGAAAAAAGGCCTGGGCACCCTGTCCCCTTCCTCCAACACCATATCCACCGGGGACAAACCTCTCAAAAAATGAAGGTATCGTTGACCCCAAGGTAGGTCCAACCCCAGTTCCCGACGTATTTCACGAAGTGTCTCGGGATCAGACCTTTGGCCCAAGGTCATCTGGGCCGAATCAGCCGGTAGAACATAAAACAAAATAAAAATTAACGTGAGCAGGCCCCATAGAACCCATAAAGCGCTAACAATGCGTCCAAAAAACCAACGCAGGGTCTTGGGATTCACCGACAAGGCATTCAACTCAGCGGGCGGAACCAATCTTTCGGCCTAATTCCTCGGGGCTGGGCAAGCGACGTGCTGGAATCAGATCCTTGACCGTGCCTTTGTGAAGCAACATAAGGCCGGGATTGGAACGCATCATGGTCTTGAGAACGGTGCCGTCTGCTTGGTAAAAGGGCCAGGAACTTGCAGCATACCGTTTTCCAAAGGCTTCAATTTCCTCTCGGCCGCTACCCGTCAAAATGGCAATCTTGACATCGTTTCGCCTGGCCCAATCAACGACCGCCGCCACTTTAATCCAAGCATCCCCTCTGGCTTTTTCCAAAAAGGGCGAGATAATAAAGACCGCATGCTCCGCTCCCAAAAAATCATCGGTGTAGTTGTTGCCATTTAGGTCGCTTATAAGAAAATCATGAATCGGCGGGACATACCCTTTGGTATACGAATTCCGCAGGCCGGCCATCGGCCTGAACACTATCCCAAGGGGAATCTTCGGTTTCAAAACGACGAACGACGCCGTTGATTCGGTATTGCCATATATCCTTGTAAACATCCCGAGGAGCGCCATCAGGGATGGCCATTCCTTCGGGCAAGTTTTTGCCCACGGCATAAGGACGAAAATCCAGCAGCGGCAAATCATTCCAAGTGTAGAAGGACAGGGCCGTGACCCCAACAGCGGTCAAACCTACCAGGCTTGTTCCGAACATGGGGGAACCGAAGGGCCGGATGGAGGATCGATTGTAACACAAAACAGCGGCCATCAGAAGCAGGACGACGTCCTTGGTAAAGCTCTGCCAAGGGGTTAGTTTGAGGAAATCCCCAAAACAACCGCAGTCGGTTACGACTTTGAACCATGCCGACCAGAAGGTCAAAAAAGTAAAGAAAACCAACAAGCCCAACAACCACCATGTCACAGATTTGGACTTCCATCCAGTCCACAAGGCTACGCCCAGGACCACTTCCAAAACACAGATCGCTATAGCCAGTCCGGTAGCCAAAGGATTCAAAAAATCTATCCCAAAAACGACAAAATACTCTTCGAGTTTATACCCGAATCCAAGGGGATCGTTGGCTTTAATAAGCCCCGAAAAAATAAAAAGTGCGCCGGTCAGAAATCTTAACAATGCTATCATAACGGATGGTTGGTAGGATTGGATTCGCCATCCTGGCGAATTAGGGCAAAAACAGCGTAATTGAGGATATCGCGGTATCCTCCTTCAACTCCTTCGCTAACCTCGGCCTGGCCTCGGTTGCTTTCGATTTGTTTGATGCGAAGGAGCTTAACCAAAACCATATCGGTCAGGGAGGTGGGCCGCATTTCTCTCCAGGCCTCCCCGTAGTCGTGGTTTTTGTTGGCCAAAAGATCCCGGTTGATGGTAACCTGTTGATCGTAATAACCCAAGGCCCTTTCGATGCTCAGGGGCTCTTCCGAGCATTCCCCAAGTTCCAATTGAATCAAAGCCATAATGGCATAATTAACCAAGGCCATCCATTCGGGGCGAACCCCTTCGCTTACCCGATGGTAGCCCTTCTGTTCAATGTTACGTATTCGACAGGCTTTGATGTAAAGCTGATCGGTAAGGGATGGGAGCCGAAAAACCCGCCATGAGGTTCCGTAATCCCTGGTTTTGGCCTCGAACAGGGACCGGCACTCCAAGAGCACATTGTCAAAAGCGTTCAAGGTCTGCATGGTAGGTTTTGGGGGATAAATTTACATCACGATGAACCCATCCACGCTTAGCCTACCGACCAAGAATCAAAGCATGAGCCTGGAGCGACCCCGTGTCTTGGGGATTCTCAACCTCACCACCGACTCGTTCTACGCCCCCAGTCGGGTTGGGCTGAATACCACCGAAACCGTGGATCGGGCCGGTACCATGCTAAGCCAAGGCGCCGATATTCTGGACCTGGGCGCTTGTTCAACCCGGCCAGGCTCCACCCAAGTGGGCCCGGTAGAGGAGGAAGAGCGCATCCAAGCCGGCCTCGAAGCCATCCTATCCGCTTTCCCAGGGGCCTTGATCTCGGTTGATACGTACCGAGCTTCTGTGGCCGGTACGGCCATCCGTTGCGGTGCGGCCATGATCAACGATGTTTCCGGAGGTACGCTGGATCCCCAAATGCACCCGCTCATTTTGCAGCAAAAGGTCCCCTACATCCTGGGCCACCTGCGTGGCAGTCCCGAAAACATGGCATCCATGACCGATTATCAGGATGCTCCATCCGAGGTTTTTGATTTTTTGGTCCAAAATGCGGAGTCGCTGTCCCAAGCAGGTGCACCCACCATCCTTGTGGATCCGTGTTTTGGCTTTGCCAAAAGCCAAGCGCAGAACTATCAAATTCTTTATCGACTGAGCGAGCTCGTGGCTTATGGCTGGCCGGTGATGGCAGGCCTATCCCGTAAATCCATGATCTACCGACCTTTGGGCCTGGACTCCTCCACCGCCTTGAACGGAACCACCGCACTAAATACCATTGCACTCACCCAAGGCGCTCGCCTTCTGAGGGTACACGATGTAATCGAAGCCGTGCAATGCGTTAACCTCTGGTGTCTTTTCCAAAACCGGGAAGACCTTCTCAAAATTTCTTGAGCTATTCAGCGTTCTTAGACCCTCATTCACTGCTTCTTTTTTCAACCCCGGCCGTACGAAACCATGGACACCTCGATTGGACTAAACTGGCATAACATCTTGGATTGGAGCCTCGTAGCCCTTCTCCTGGGTTTGGCCTGGCGATTGGTCCGGGGCAGTTTGATTCTTTATCTATTGTTAGGTGTCCTGGTTTTTAACCTGCTTTTTCGCCTGGGGGTTTGGCTTGAATTGCCCTTGTTTACGGCCCTCTTGGGACAGTTTGTGGGATTAGGCGTCCTCGCTTTGGTGGTTGTTTTTCAACCCGAGATTCGAAATTTCCTGCTACTCATTGGTCGCAAAGCAGAATCGGCCCGCATTTCTCAGGTACGGCGTTGGCTGGACCATGAACGTCACAACAACAACCAGGATCACGGCTGGATTCGATCGGTCTCCGAAGCCTGCGCACGCTTGGCTGAAACACGCACCGGCGCCCTCGTGGTCGTCGAGCGATTGGCGGATTTGCAGCCCATTGCCGCCACCGGTACCCCCTTGGATGCCTTACCCAATACCGAATTATTGCAAGCTCTCTTTGCCAAGGATTCCCCACTGCACGATGGGGCGGTCTTGTTATCGGGAGGGCGATTGATTGCCGCATCTTGCATGCTACCGTTGAGCGATCAATCAAGTCAGCAGGGTGCGGGCTATGGGATGCGTCACCGGGCTGCCTTGGGCCTGAGCGAACAAAGCGATGCCTTGGTCGTTTTGGTCTCCGAAGAAACCGGGCATATCGTCGTGGCCGATCGAGGCGCCTTTAGCGAACCCCTTAGCCCCAATGCCCTGATGCACCGGCTGCGGGAACGTTAAGAAAACAGCTGCTTAGTTCTGTTCTTTTAGACGCTTATTCCAGTCTTCCTGTTTCATTCCCAGGGTCTGACGGTACAAGGCCGCATCCTTGGCCAGGCTATCCCCGGGGTATTCGTTGGTCAGCCGTTCCAAATAAAACGCAGCGGCTTCCTGAACCCCACCGTCCTCGTTGAGGACAACGGCGTTGAAATACAAAGCAATCGGGGCCAAAGGATGGGCCGGGTAAGCATCCACCAAGGCTTTACCGCATTGAACTGCCCCCTCAAAATCCCCCAGGCTGCGCAAAACCTGCGCTGCTTTCCATAGCGCAACCGGCGCATAGGGGTCCCGTGGAAAGACCGATGCGAAACGCAGACAGGTGGCCGCCAAACTATCCAGGGGGGCCGTTTGCGTTGAAATGCCCAAGGAATCGGCGGACAGAACTTTTTCGAGGGAATCGATGCCGGAACGCAAGATCGTTCGCAATGCGAGCGAATCATTGCGGGTGGCTTCGGCCGTATCGTTGGGCCCCTTCGGTTGGCAAGCCCCCAGGCTCAAAACAAGGCAGGCCAGGCCAAGGCAGGCCAGGGTTGTGGAGGTTCTAGAAAGGCGGTCGGTCAAAGACTTGATCATCGTTAAGGCGGCGTTAGGGGGTTGAATTTTGTAAAGGGGTATCCACAAAGAGGCAGGACTGTTGACATTGTTCCATCAATTCTCGCACCCTTTCTTTGCCTGTATCGCTCAAAAATACCTGAACGCCTCGCTTGGATAATTCTTGGATTGCCTGAACCAAACCCTGCAATCGCGCGGCATCCAGTTTTTCAAAAAAATCATCCAACAAAAGGGTGGCGTGGGATTTGCCTTCGTCCAAGAAAAAAGCGCATTGGGCCAGTTTGAGCGCCAGCAAAAACGATTTGCGTTGACCCTGCGATGCATACCTACGTACCGACTTTCCTCCCAATTCAAATTCCAAATCATCCCGCTGAGTACCCCAAAGCGTGTGACCGGCCTCGATTTCGCGTTGCAGGCTTGGCTTTTGAAAGGTGTCAGCGTAGGATGGCTGATCGGGCTGGTAGGTCATTGTGGCCTGTTCGGCATCGCCGGCAATATGGCGGTATAGGCCTTGCATCAAGGGAGTAAATCCTTCCACCCAGGAGGCCCGAACCTTGGCAATGGCCTGATGACATTGAGCCAATTCCTCGTCGTAACATTCCATCAAGGCGGGATCCGGGGAAGGACCTTGCCGGGCGGCTTTGAGCAAAGCATTGCGCTGTCCCAACAAATGGTCCCGCTTCAACAAGGCCTGAACATAGTCGGGCTTGGTCTGGGCTAACAACATATCGGTAAACCGCCTGCGTTCGGCACCGGTTCCTTCCAACAAAACCGTATCACCGGGAGCTATCATCACAACGGGCATGCGACCCAGGTGCTCGCTCAGCCGTGGGTACACCACTTGATTCACGGCCATTTCCTTGCCTACCCCTGTTTTGTAAACAACGGTGACCCTGGTTTCATCGGGGCCATTCACCGAGGGATTCGGAAAATCCGGGGACGGCAGCGGGCCAAAGCGACCTTCCAGTCGAAACCCACGGCTCCCAAAGCGCACCAGCTGGCTGTCCTGACGGGTGAAATAGCTTCGACCCAGGCAGAGGAAATGCACTGCATCCAGCAAATTGGTTTTGCCGGTGCCGTTGGGCCCGGTAAAGGCGATCCACGAAGACGCCATTTCAAGGTTGCAGGCCGATTCAAGGCGGTAATCTACTAATTGCAAGCGCTTCAAAAACACAGTAAGGACTTAAGGCAGGGTGGTGGGGCGTATATTAGCGCCTCTTTTGGAAATTTCGATGGCAGACCCAAAATTATCCCCGGCACAGGCCCAAAAATGGCTTTACGACATGCTTTTGATGAGGCGTTTTGAAGAAAAATGTGCTCAGTTGTATGGCCAGCAAAAAATAAAAGGCTTTTGCCACCTCTACATCGGCCAAGAAGCCGTTGTAGCCGGTACCTATTCGGCCATTACGCCTCAGGATTCGGTGATCACCGCGTACAGGGACCATGGACATGCGCTTATCTGCGGATTAAGTCCGGGATCGGTCATGGCCGAATTGTACGGGAAGGCCACGGGATGCTCCAAGGGCAAAGGCGGCTCTATGCACCTTTTTAGCAAGGAGCACCGCTTTTATGGGGGCCATGGTATCGTTGGAGGCCAAATCCCCTTAGGGGCTGGCCTGGCTTTTGCCGACAAATACCTGGGCAATACCAACGTCAATGTATGTTTTATGGGAGATGGGGCCGTCCGGCAAGGCGCCTTGCACGAAACCTTTAACATGGCCATGCTTTGGAACCTCCCGGTCATCTTTGTTATTGAGAACAACGGTTACGCGATGGGAACCTCCGTTCAACGGACCACCAATGTCAATGAATTGCATGAAATCGGTCTTTCGTACCGGATGCCTTCCGAAGCCGTTGACGGCATGTGCGTTTGGACCGTCCACGAAGCCATGGAAAGGGCAGTAGCCCGGGCCCGTTCCGGTGATGGACCCACCCTTTTGGAAATCCGCACGTATCGCTACCGCGGTCACTCCATGAGCGATCCGGCCAAATACCGGACCAAAGAAGAAGTCGAGGCTTACCGGGAACAAGACCCGATTGAACAGCTCAAAAACCAAATGATGGCCCAAGGCCTTTTGGACGAAGCGGCTTTTGAACAGCTCGAAGAAAAACTTGAAATCTTGGTACAGGAGGCGGTCACCTTTGCGGAGGAATCTCCTTGGCCGGATGTATCCGAAATGTACAAGGACGTCTACATCCAAAGCGATTACCCCTATATCACCGATTAACCCCTTATTTTTCCAACCAATCCATACGTTCACATGGCATCCAACTCCAAAACCAACGAACCCCAAGGCCTTGATCCCGTTGAAGCCCTGGATTTGCAACAAGGCCTCGGCAAAGTTGAAGCCTTTTGGGAGCAGAACAAACAAATGCTAACCTATGCCGGAGGCGGTTTGCTGGCCTTGGTCTTGGGGGCTTATTATATCTGGGGGGTCTATCTCCCAGCACAACAAAAAGAAGCCGTGAACCTCATGCATGTTGCCGAACGTTATTTCGAAAACGATTCGCTCAACCTGGCTGTCAAAGGGGATGGTAATTTCCCGGGATTTGAAGAAATCGCCGAAGATTACCGCTGGACACCTGCAGGAAATTTGGCGCAATACTACCTGGGCGTCAGCTACCTACGCTTGGGCCAATACGCCGAAGCGTTGGAGGCACTGGAGTCCTTCAAAACCTCGGACCCTGTCCTGGGTAGCATCTCCTTGGGTTGCCAAGGTGATGCCCATTTGCAACTCAAAAAAGACAGCGAAGCCCTGGATTGCTACCTAAAGGCTGCCGAATTCAAAGCCAACGAATTCACCACGCCGTTCTATCTGCAACGGGCGGGAGAGATCGCCGAAAAAACTGGTCAAAAGGAAAAGGCGTTGGAATGTTACGAGCGCATTCAGCGGGAATATCCCCAGAGCACCGAAGGTCAAAATGTCGATCGCTACCTGACCCGGGTACGCCTGAAATCCTAGGTCCATCTTACCGAAAGCGCCCATGATTCCAGACAGCTCTTGGACCAAGACGGGCTTTCAGCATCTTCAAAACCCAATCAATGGCGACCTGCTGGGTCGTTGGCGCATTGGCGTTGTCGTGGCCCTGTGGAATCGGGACATTACCGAGGAATTGGAACGAGGATGCAGGACTGTTTTGCTTGAAAAGGGCCTCCAAGAGGATCAAATTGGTATCCACTATGTACCTGGTTGCTTTGAAATTCCGGTGGCGGCCTCTTGGCTTTGTTCCATGGATGCCCCGGTTGATGCCGTCATTGCTTTGGGTTGCCTCATCAAGGGCGAAACCCCGCACTTTGATCTCATTGCCGAAGCCGTGAACCGAGGTCTCATGGATTTGAGCCTGCGGGAAGAGCGACCCATGGTGAACGGGGTTCTAACCGTGCTTGATACCGAACAAGCCCGCCAAAGACTGGGGGGCGCTCACGGTCACAAAGGGCAGGAAGCGGCCTACACGGCCCTTCAAATGTTGGAACTACGGTCGCTTACCATGCGACCATCCTAATCAACCCGGCAAATTCAAGAAGGGAGCCTCAATTCCGAGGCACAAGTACCTCTTCAATGGACTCTCTGTTCGATAGTCTTAATCGTTTTCGCAAGCGGTACCTGGCCTGGGCCACTCCGTAAACACCGATGTTTTGTGCTCTTGCAATTTCCCTGCTGGTTAAACCCAGGCGTATCATGCAGGCCGTACGCAATTCGCTTTGCGTGATTCCTGGCCCTATGCTCATAACCCACGGGATGTACCCAGGGCAATGGTGTTCAAAATCAAGCTTATAACTTTCCCAATCTTCGGGGGTAAAGACATTTTTGGAACGAAGCCGGGATAAACTCTCCTCCGAAGGCATCAGGACCCGCGAAGCCTCTTCATGGTGAAGGTCCTCGGTTTCCATTCCATCGAACGATCTTACTTCGTTTCTTCGGCCTGAACGAAACCAGGCGCCGGCCAACAAAAGGACCAACAGCCCCAACCCCAGTCGATAATCACCAAATACATTCCCAGGGCCGCTTGGTGTCGTCCGAGGAATTTGGCGCTTGGAATAAAGGTCTGCTTGTAGCGCGCTATGAAAATGTTGAGCTTCCCGGTAATAGGCCATGGCATCGGAAGGCCTACCCTCCAACATGGACCAATGATAGCGCTCGTAGGCCAGGGTATGATCCCAAACCAAATGCCTTCCCCAAACGGATTCTATGGAAGTATGCGGCCTCCATCGGGGCGTTAAACCTTTGTTTTCCAAAATTGAGCCTTGCTGAGAAAGCAGACTTTGGAGTCGAGCCCCTTCGTAGCGAAGCGTCAACCATTCCAGGACCGCTGCCTGGTCTTGCATCGATTTAGGCCATGGCTGATCATGACTGGTCAAAAACTCCAGGCATCGCCCAACCCAATCCCATTCTTCGTGATGGGCAGCCACGGCCGCCGAAATTAAAACCTCGGCCAAAGCCTTTGAATCACGGGACCCATTGGAAGGCCTTTGGAGCAAATCCTCGAAACGATGGAGGTGCAGGGTTTCCATGGCCGGAACCTGATGGGGCCTCGCCACCCGTACCGGAATAAACCCCTCTTGATGTTCCTGGCAAGTCCATTTCCAACTCCACTGGGTCGCAACAGGGGCCGGTCCTTTAAAGAACAAAGGCGGTAAATCGCAGGATTCATTCGCAACCTTTCGCATGGTCGATGTTTCCGACAAGACCGTACCGTCCGTCTGAACCAAAACCAGCAAACAACTCAGCATGGTTATTTTGATACCAAAGAGAAACATAACAAAAGCTGATACGGTTTTTTAGCGATTTGTCTATCAAATTTAGGGACTTCAAAAACGAAATTGTGTTCTCTCAAAAAAAAAGTAAAACCTTGATAATTGACGACATATACGTTCAGGTGCCTTGTTGAATTTGTTTAACCCCCTTCTCCTTCTGCAATTAAGGGGGCCGATCCTTTAAACAGAGGTTATGGGAAACCGGAGGCCATTCGTTTGAATTTGGACATCAAAACCTTAAATTTGAAAAAAAATGCCATGAAAAAACTACTGTCCATCCTGCTTTGCCTAGGAATTTGGGGAATTTCCTGCAAAAAAGAGGATAACCCGAGCAACACTCTGACACCCGCTCAGACCTATGCCAACCGATTGGCGGGCGTTTGGGATGTGGACAGCCTAACCTACGCGGCTACTGTTTCGGTCCTTGGACAACAGATTCCGGTGAACGGTGGCGCTTCCCAAGCCGGTTACATCGAATTCATCAACAGTCCATCCAAGGCGGTGAATTACGACATCAAATTCAGACCATCCCTACCGCCCACCATTCCCTTTCCCTTGGATACCGTCCGTTTGAGCGGTCAGGGCACATGGTCCAACACTGTGGATACCATCACCTTGGTGGATACCAGCAACCAGGTTTACAAATTCAAGGTTCTCTTCAACGGCAGCAACACCCAACAACTGCGCACGGTTGTGAATTACGACGGAGGAACCCTTGGTCAAGTGCCTGTGACCCTCGAAATGACCCTGGGACGTCGCTGATCCTGGTTCATTCCCAACACATCCTTTCGAAAATACGCTCGATGACGGGATTGGATTTTTTCAACCCTCCGGATCCGTTTTTGATCCCGGATTCCAACTCATACCCGGTTCATACCTTGGGTCACTGCATTCTACGTGTTGAGACTCGCCATCAATTACCGGACCAACCCTGCCTGGTTTTAATCGGCTTGGATGATTTCAGGCCGGTGATGGAGACCCGACCGGGAGAGGCTGGATTTGAAAACAAGCCAGGGATTCCTGTAGCGGGAGCCGATCGGATTCGGCAGTATTTCTATGAATTATCTGTAGCCCAAGGATTTCCATTGCTGGCTGATTTGGGGAATATGATCCCCGGTCAAAGTCCAGACGACACCCAAATCGCTCTGGCTTCCGTTACCTCCGAGCTACTTGAACTTGGACATTTCCCGGTTTGGATCGGGGGGCGATTGGATTTTCTCCGCGGTATTTTTCGGGGTTTTAGCGGTAGAGGTCCCACCGATGTTTCCGTGGTTTCGGCCCGCACTCATTTTCAAACCGGACAAGAGGCGTCCTCCTATTCCACCGTACTTCGTCAGATGGTGGAAAAAGATTCTTCCCATCTTTTTAACCTTTCCTGCCTAGCCTTCCAATCCCACTGGTCCGAACCCGAAGAAAATGCACTACTGGAACAAATGCGTTTTGAACAATTAAGGTTGGGGGCCTTGCGTCAGCACCCCGAAAAAGCGGAACCTCTCTTGAGATCCTCCCATCTTAGTGCCTTTAGCCTCAGCGCTGTGCGTTGGTCGGATGCCGATGGCAACCCCATGGGGGGGCCAAACGGACTTTGGGCCCACGAACTTTGCCAATTGTGCCATTATGCAGGGGCTAATGATTTGTTACGGGCTGCCTTTTTCTGCGACTATCAGGCTTGGCCCGAAGAACATGGCACGGGGGCAGCCACCCTTGCCCAAGCCGTGTGGTACCTGATCGAAGGTTACAGTCAGCGTTGCGATGATGTACCCAAAATCAATTCACGAAATTTTACGCGGTACACGATGGCCCTTCAAGGTAGTCACGAGTTAATTTTTATCAAAAGTCAAAAAAGCGGCCGTTGGTGGCTGGAGGTCACCTTGCCGGTTCCCAAAGGCTCCAAACGCGAGCGTACCCTTTTGGTCCCCTGTACGTACGAAGACTACCTGCAGGCTTCGTCCGATGAATTACCAGACCGGTGGTGGCGTATACACCAAAAGTACTTGTTGTAACACAAATTGATTAAAACCGATTGGGGGCGTCTACAGGTCTTGGCCCAGATCAGTTCGACAAAAAGCCCCCTCAAATCGAATTTCTTTGGCCAAGGCCAAACTCCTTCGGGCCGCCTCTTTCAAATCTCTGTCCAAAACGGTCGCAGCCACGACACGACCACCGCGGTTCACACAGACCGAACCTTCACGTTTGGTCCCGGCATGAAAAAGTCTTTCGTCCTCGGCGCAATCCCTTTCCGTCAAACCGGCCATAGGATAACCCAATTGAAGATCCCCTGGATAACCTCCCGAACATACCACCGTGGTCACGGCGAAACGAGGGTCCACCAACAATTCCAGACCCCTTAGACGGCCCGATGCTGCGGCGATCAAGACCTCCAAGAAATCGTTTTTGATTCGCGGCAGGACCGCTTCGGTCTCTGGATCACCCATCCGAACGTTGTATTCAATCACCTTGGGGTCTTCTCCCACTTTCATAATTCCCACAAACAAAAAACCTCGGTAGTCAATTCCCTCAGACCGTAACCCATGAAGGGTTGGACGAACGATTCTTTCTTCGATTCGTTCCATCAATTCATGTGTCGCAAAAGGAGGCGGCGAAACAGCTCCCATGCCACCGGTATTAAGGCCCGTATCGCCTTCACCCACCCTTTTGTAATCTTTGGCCGTTGGTAACAAAACATAGTCCTTGCCATCGCACAAAGCAAAAACAGAGCATTCGATACCATCCAGAAATTCCTCCACCAATACCTTGGCACCGGCTTCGCCAAACTTCTGCTCTGTCCAAAACTGAGACAAACCATCCAAGGCCTCTTGAGGTGTATTGCAAATCAAGACACCCTTCCCTGCAGCCAAGCCGTCCGCCTTGAGCACCACAGGCATCGCATGCTGTTGAACATAGGCTTCGGCCTCCACCCTTTGCGCTGCATGAAAGGTACGCGCTCTGGCTGTGGGTATCCCGTGCCGCTGCATAAAAGCCTTTGAAAAATCCTTGCTTCCTTCAAGCATTGCTCCATGGGCATCGGGACCCACAATCAGTAAATTTTGTAACAAAGGATGCTGCCGACAATGATCCACTAATCCTTTCACCAAAGGCTCTTCAGGACCAACCACCAAGAGTTGAATCCCGTTTCGAACCACAAAATCCGCCAACTGACTTGTATCTCGCCAATCCAAAGGCTGATCCAACGCCCAGGCCTCCGTCCCTGCGTTGCCCGGATGGACCCAAAGCCTTTGACAGCGAGGACTGGACGCCATGGCTTGGGCCATGGCATGCTCCCGCGCCCCGGATCCAAGCAACAAAACACGGTATGCATCCAAAAAAACTGGAGAAATGATCATGGTTTTAGGGAATTTTCACGGCGTATCATGCTGTCTGCACAAGCCAAACTCAAGGCTTCCAATTCCCTTAGCCAGCCTCGTTTGGCTTCATTCGGATTATAAACAAAGACTTCACTGTGCACGCGGTCCGACCCGGAAACCCAGGCATGGTGAACAAAGGGTCCTCCCATAAAATCACCATGCATGGACCAAAGCCCACGAAATTCCAAAGCCTCCGAACCAGCCTTTGGGCCCAAGGCCAAGGCGCGTTGTCGAAGGGGAACCAGGCCCTCGGTTCGGTAATAGGAACCAGGGCTTGGTCCCGGCAATGCTTTTTGAAACAACGAATCCCGAAAGGCGGGAGATTTTAAAGGTAGGCTGGCCGAACCTTTGACTCGCCACAAACACCAATTCATCGTTCCGTTGGGGATTTCTCGGCTCAACCACACCCAGTCTTTGTGGAGGGAACGCAAACGATAATCACCAGGCAAAGCGGGAAGGTCCACCCCTACGCTGTCTTTAATCAAGGCTATCAAAGTATCAGCACGGTTCAATCGACCAATTCGGTCCAAGATGAGGCGTTGGTCAAGGCGCTGCAAGCGATCCAACAAAGGCGAGGTCTGGGGATCGAGGTATGTAAAAAGAGTGGCCGTATCCCGATAAACCAGCCAAAGCTCGGCCTGAGGAAATGCCCGAGGATGAAGCACAACACCCAAATAGATGCCTTTGGTGTTCAGGGCTCTGGCCGAAGCATTTTGGAGTTCCGTAGGCAGAGACTCCAAGGACTCCGCTGAACGCAAACGCAAAATCAGACGGTGCCGATCCTTGAATTTATTGGCCCCCAAATCCTGGGTAGGTAGGAGCCTAAACCAAGGCTCGGGTTGGGGCAAACCGTATTGTTCCGCCGATAACACTTTGCGAAGTCGACGCCCGGTTTCGCCTTGCCATTCCTCGGCACGGCAATCAAGCATGATTTCGGCAACGGCGCCCAAGGAATCCGGTTGCAGACCATTATCCGAGCAAGAGCCCCCCATTAACAGGATTAAAAGCCCGCCCCAGAAACGCCAAGACCTTCGTTGGATCATGGTTTAAAGTCCACCAATCAGCCCCGCTGAATTTTGAGTACCATCCCCGGTGTCAATTTACTTGATGCCGAAAGGTTGTTATATTTCATCAAATCAGCGACGCTTACTCCCTCAAATTTTTTGGAAATAGACCAAAGTGTATCGCCTTGACGAACCCGATAGGAACGGCCTTCTTTGCTGGACCGATCAACCGGTGGACTAGCAACTGCTTGAGCGATGGTATCCCTCTTGAGATCGGTAGGCGTGGCAACCAATTCAGCCTTTGACTGCAAACTATCCTCAACCGCTGGCAAAGAACCTCCCAAGCGTTGAACTTTCAGGCGCTGGCCTGCTTGCAGTTGATTCGATTTAAGGTTGTTGATTCGACGTAATTCGGAGACCGAGGTGCGATACCGGCTCGCCAATCGGCCCAAGTTATCTCCTTTTTGGACACGGTGGTACTTCCAAGTGGCGTAAGGTATGTTCGCTGAATCCGGAGTAGCCAATCGGTTGGTAGCTTCTCGGGCCTGTTCGGCTAGGGCCTTGGACTGGGTTAACTCGTAGAGGTAAGCCAAATAGGCCGGTCTTTTCTTTTCGAATTCGGGCGCAAGCCGGGCGGGAATATGCAAGGTGTATTCGGGATAACCGGCCGGTACGAATTTCTGCTTGAGTTGCGGATTCATCAAGGCGAGCATGTCGGCATCCATTCCGATCATTTGGGCAAAATAACTCAACGGCAAGGGACCCTGCACGGCAACGGTGTCGGTTTCCAACGGTAAGGCAACCTGGGCATAAGGCTGCAAATTGTGTTCTGCATGATAGGTCATCAAATAGGTGACTGCAATAAATGCCGGAACATAGCCCCTGGTCTCGGCGGGCAGATAGGGCATGATCTCCCAAAAAGTCGTCTTGCCACCGGAACGTCGAATGGCTTTGTTTACGTTGCCTGGACCGCAATTGTAAGCTGCCAAAACCAACAACCAATCGTTGTAGGTGTAATAAAGATCTTTCATAAAGCGACAAGCCGCATCACTGGCCAGGTAGGGATCCCGACGTTCATCTGAATAATAATTGACTTTGAGACCGTATTGCATTCCGGTACGGTACATGAATTGCCACAGACCCGATGCCCCGACCCGGCTAACGGCCGAAGGATTCAAGGCAGATTCCACAACGGCCAAGTGCTTGAGTTGGTGAGGCATGTTATGGCGCTCCAAGGCAGCCTCGAATACCGGGTAATAATATTTACTCAAAGCCAAAACCCTTTCGGTCAGGGCCTTTTTGCGAATACCATACATTTCGATAAAGCCGCGAACGTAGGAATTGTTCCGAAGAGGTATGGGAGACTGAATTTGACGCATCCGAAAGGAAATGACGGAATCGGAAAGCGGCGGAATGTAATCGGCAGGATAACCGTATTTATTGGGTAAGCGCGGTTGTCCTGTATGGTCTTTTTTGAAAAAACGCAGTGAAACGACGCTATCTAATTGACGAACGATGGCTTCGTTGGCCAAATCAAATGATAAACGGTTCGCCGGGTCGGAAGAGGAAACGGTTTGGGCCTGCAAATTCTGAGCAGCAAGCAGGCCAGCAAAAATCCAAAGAAAAACCTTGTTCATGCAGTTTAGTTGGTTGGAACGAGCGCTTGTAAGCGACCGGTCATTTCAAAAAGGGCCGCTTCCCCAAAGGAGGGGCCCATGAACTGTAGTCCCAAGGGCATACCGTTGGTGTCAGGACCAAAAGGAATTGAAAGGGCGGGAAGGCCTGTCAAATTAGCCAAAACGGTGAATTGGTCTTCGAGGTACATGGCCAGCGGATCGTTGCTTTTTTCGCCCAGGCGGAAGGCCGAACCAGCAGTGGTCGGCAAAACAAAAGCATCGCACGATTCAAAAACCTTTTCGAAACCTTCTTTCAATTGACGGCGTACCTTTTGGGCTTTGGCATAGTACGCATCGTAGTAACCTTCGCTTAAAACAAAGGTCCCCAAGAGGATACGACGCTGAACCTCGGTTCCAAAACCCTGGGACCTTGATTTTTTGAGGGTTGTTTCGAGGGAATGAGCATCCGGAGATCGGTACCCGTAATGCATACCGGAATAACGGCTCAGGTTCGAAGAAGCCTCGGCAGTCGCCAAAATATAGTAGACAGGTATGGCGTATTCCAGGCCTTCGACCGAACAAGGAACCAACATGTGTCCGGCTTCTTGCCAGGCTTTCATGGTTTGCTCCATCCTTTGACGCCAAACCGGACTCAGGGCAGGATTCTCCATCCATTCAGGGCTGTAACCCAAACGACAGGGGGTGTTTGAAGGCGCTGCATGCAGGGTTTCCCCGACCCGAGCCGTGCAGGTTGCGTCGCGATCATCGGCCCCCGAAATACAGGAGAGCAAGGTAACGGTATCTTGAAGGTGTTCTCCAAAAACCCCTACTTGATCAAAAGACGAACCAAAGGCTACAATACCGTGCCTGGACACCCGGCCGTAGGTCGGTTTGATGCCAACCAAACCACAATACGATGCCGGCTGACGAACCGAACCACCGGTATCCGTTCCCAGACTCAAATGACAACCGCCAAAGGCTACAGCAGCAGCCGATCCTCCCGAAGAGCCACCGGGCACCCGCTCGATATCCAACGGATTGCGGACCGGCCCGTAGGCGGAATTTTCGTTGGATGACCCCATAGCAAATTCGTCGCAATTCAAACGACCGATAATCACAGCTCCTGCCTCTTGCAATCGTTCAACAACCGTTGCCGAGTAGAGCGAGACAAAACCATCAAGAATTTTCGAACCGGCCGATAGCCGATGATTTTTGTAACAAATGTTATCTTTAATCCCCACCACCACCCCGGTCAATGGGGCTAATTCTCCTTCATACCCCTGGGCATCCAATGCATCTGCCTTGGCCAAAGCTTCTTGGGCGTAAACCTCCAAAAAGGCACCATACGATTCATACCTTCGGATACGCTCCAAACAAGCAAGGACCTCATCCCGTACGGTTTGCTGACCCGAACGAAGACGATCATGATAACATTGAATACCATCAAAAACCAAACCTGAATTTTTAAGGGGTTCAGGAACGGCTATCGTTGCGGGTTTCGGTCTCCTTCTCGATTTCTTTGCGAATACCGGAGGAAGCGTCTTTGAACTCCCGTATGCCCTTACCCAAACCGCGGGCAAGTTCCGGAATACGCTTGGCCCCAAACAGCAAGAGTACCACGGCAAAAATCAGAATTAATTCTCCTGTACTTAGGTTTCCAAGGAACAGAAACAAGGGGGTCGTATCATCGTTCATGGCAAAACAGGGTTTAGAGCGATTCACAAAGATAGGCTACCCGGCCCCTGCTGCACCTTCAAAAGGCCCGTGTTGAGCAAAAATCAAAAATCCAAACCCAGGGAAAGGACCCAAGACGGCGCCAATCGAACCCAATTTTCTCTGGCCCACGCTCTGTCCAAACGAACCGAGTAACCCAAAAGATGGGCTCGAACTCCAAGGCCGGAGGACCATAAGAACGGGGAAAGCCGGCGATCCACCCGAACGCGTACCGGTCCTCTGTTAATTTGTGTTGGGAAAAGGGTGCTGTCTGTTTTGAGGAATCCGCCCGGATTCCAGGCTGTACCAGCATCAACAAAAGCAGCCAACTGAAAATTTCGCCAGAATTCTGAGCCTACCGGTACCGCAGCCCGCATGGCCGCAGGAATCCAACGAACCTCGGTACCTACGCCCAAAAAAGAGGATCCGTTCATGGTGTTGATAGGGAGACCCCGGACCGGTGCTGCCAACCCATTAAGCAAAACCCGACCGGAAGGGGGAACGGGCATATCACCGTTGAAGCGAGGCATGAGCCATTGCTCCATACCACCCACCATGTAATTAGCGCGAATGGCACCCGCTGAATGCTGGAAAGCCCCTCGGTTCGCCCAAACCAACCCACCCCCAAGTGGCTGATAAACACGGGCATCCAATCCAACCAAGGCCCCGGATCCGGTTGCGGTTCCGGAACCTAAGTAAAATTCATGAAACACCTTGGCGCGGTAGCCTTTCCACAAGGTACCGGATGAACGGATGGTTCGATCAGTCATCCATTCCAAACGCAATCCCGTCATGTTATGGAGCAACCTCCCGTTGTCTTTGGGGAAATCCGGATTCAACGGAAGATTTTCGTAGGATAACACATGTCCTAACGTGACGGATACCCCGGAATGTACACCCAAAGGACGAGTCATTGAGCCATTCACCTCCCAAATTTGCGCGGGATTAACGGAACCTGTACCTCCGCTATAGCCCCCCCCTGTTGGCAAGCTGGCAGGGAGTTTGGAATAAACCCCCATCAACCGCCAATCGACCAAAGAACTCAAATTTTCGTATAGTAGATAGGATTGAAACTCCGTAAAAGACTGAAGAATCATGATTCCTGCAGAGAGGTTGCGGTCTTCGGGCAAATCCGATAACCCAACCCGAACCAGTGCACCTGGCCTCGCATGCAATGTATGCATTCGGCTAGCGGACAAAAGCGGCATGCGACCCTGCAAAAGGGTGCTACCGGCCTGCAAACTGACATGATCAATGGAGGAGGCCTTGACATAGGGGCTGGATTTGGTGACCGGCATCCCCTTATTGGCTTTGACAGTAAACAGATTAGCCGCCATTCGAGCAATAATATTGGGCTCAAACCCTGGCAACCAGTCATCTCCTGCGTGATCCGGAAGCAAGGGATGGGCTTCCTCCCCGGTCCAACGAACCGGACCCAGCAAGCCCAGGTTGGCAGGTCGCACATCATCCATGGACCTATTGGAACCAATCCCGTCTCCTTGCAATCGCTCCCTTTCTTGGAGTCGCCAGGTCGTCACCGGTAAATCAACTGCTGCTACCATCCCGGATACTTCCCGGGTTGTATCTATTTTGTCCCTCAAAGCCAAAACCAAGGGATCAGGGCTGGGATCCAACCCCATCAAAAGCCCCGTTGTCAAGGCACCTCCTTCGTGCCAACGAAGGCTGGCGGCCCTAGGGGCCATCGGCCACCCATCAAGGTTAAGCCTCTCCCATGTACCGCGATAACGAATGAGGTATCCGGTTCGATCCGAAAGCCAAATCAAAGTCCCTCCGCCCAAGGGTAAAGGTGAAGAAATCGCCTCGGAATCAACACCCAAAAGAACTTGGGGCCGGCTACCGGCCGCTCGGTCCAAACGAAACAGGCCGTTCCATCGAACCGTGTAACCCTGGCCGGAAACCGCAGGGCCTTGGGCCTCGATCCCGATGGGAATTCGTGCCGCGTAAACCAAGGCCTGGGAGCCGGGAACAAAACGAACATCGTATTTTTCTAAACTATCGGTCCATAAAAGAACGGGGTTGGCCGAGGGGGAGGACCAAGTCCAAAGCCCGGAACGTCCTCCGGAACGGGCGCAGGCCACCAGGCTTTTGCCATCCGGCGACCAATCCAACGATTGGACCACCTCCAAACCACGCAGTGGACGCTCTTCGACCGTCCATTCCTTCTCACTGTTGCGACTGAAAATCATCCACCGAGGGCCTTGGGCGCCTGCCATGACCACCACCATACGATGACCCCCGGGATGCCAGGCCATTTTGGGATAATCTTCGATCCCCGGCGGCCCCAAAGGCGGGCTTTGGTAAAGCCGGGATGTTTCCTTGGTGCTACGATCGTAGGCGTAAATCGACATACGGCCTTTGTGGTAAGCCCCAAAGGCCAAATGACGTCCCCTGGCATCGGATCGAACAGGGCCCAAACGCCCGTAGTTTTTGCCTGATAGCGCAAGGACATCTTTGGTAGCCACCAAGGACACCGAATCCCGGGCAACCTCGTTCCTGTAATCCACAAGAATGCCTCCAACAAAGGCCCCGTAGGTAACCATGTTCAACGAACGAAAAGCCGATTGCACCTGCCGATGGGAACGGGCAAGACCCAAAAGTCGTGCCGTACCACCCACGCCGTTCAGTTGGGCATAACGATGCCAAAACAAGACACCGGCTAAATCTGGCCGGCTTCGAACCAACTCTCCAAAGCCCGCCCTAGGTCGTTCCGAAAGCCAAGACCGCAGTTCCCGATCCATCGAGCCTTTCCAACCTGCACCACGATAACGGGCATAACCCTCTGTAAACCAAGATGGCAAAACCAACAAGGCCTGGTTTTGAATTCTTTGCCATGAATTGCCTCCGTAAAGAATTTCAGCAACCAAAACACGAACGATTCCCTCCCGGATTTGCTCAACGATTTCTTCGGTGGAAGCAGACACAAAAACCGGAATCTTATTCCCGGGGGCCGGAAAATTCCATCCGGTGTTATAGTAATACTTTTCACGATTCAAATTGCTTTGAAACAAATCGTTGCGACCTTGATACATAATCACCTGATAGGGATCCTCCGGATGAACATTCAACTGTTGTTCCAGGCCAGAAGTCAAGCCCGGCAACAAGCGAGCCACCCATCGCGCCATGCTATCCAACGGCTGGTCAAAATAAACCCGATCGCCCCGGGCATCCAAAACTTTCCAAGTTGGAAGCCCTTCCTGGCGCTGGTTTCTTCCAAAGGGGGTCAACTGCAATTGAACCTGGCCTTCCGTCTCCAAGACCCCTCCACCTCCCAATAGCAAAACCGCGAGGAACCAGGGACGGATGGTTTGAAAAAAACGCAAGGGGTTCGGCCAAGGCATCATCCTCAAAATTAAGTAATTTGGCCCCATGACCCGCTGCGAAATCCACCGTTTTACGTTTAATCCCTTTGCCGTCAATACCTACCTGCTTTATAGCAAGGAAGGGGAGGCCATCCTTATCGATCCCGGTTGCTCCAACGGGCAAGAACAAGAGGCTCTTCGGGATTTTATCCGAGCCAAAAAGCTGCAGCCAACCAAACTGCTTTTGACCCATGCCCATATAGACCATGTTTTGGGGAACGCCTGGGTATCGCGTGAATACGGTTTGCAGCCCCAGATGCATGGCCTGGACCTGCCCGATTTGGAAGGCCTGGTGGCCTACGCGCCCTTGTTTGGGGTGGAGGCCGAAGCTTCACCCCCGCCTTCTCGCCTCCTGACCGGCGGAGAACAAGTGACTTGGTCAGGCCCCATCTTGCATTTACTTGAAGCGCCGGGTCATTCCCCCGGCAGTCTTTGTTTTTATATGCCGGATCAAAGCATGCTGATTTCCGGGGATGTCCTCTTTGAGCGGAGCATTGGTCGTACAGATCTCCCTGGCGGGCATCATGCCACCCTCTTGGAATCGATCCGACAGGTTCTTTGGGCCTTGCCGGATGAAACCGTTGTGTACCCCGGTCACGGTGAATGCACCCAAATTGGGATCGAAAAAAAGGAGAACCCCTTTGTAAGGGGGGTCTAGCGGTAGCGGAACGTTAATCCGTGATGGCGGGGGATTCGTCGGTGTTTTTGCCCAACGCGCCCAAATCAAAGAGCAGCGAAAAGCGCAGGGTATTGGCCAAAGGGTTGGTCTGCAGGGACCCTACAGGAATCAGGTAAGCAAAATTCAGATTAAAGACATTGTACTGCAAACCCATCCCGGCGGTGAAATACTGCCGTCCTCCTTTGGTGGGATGCTCGTAGAAATACCCACCGCGCAATGCGAAAACCTGGTTGTAGAGGTACTCAACCCCAATCGAAGGGTTAATTTCCCGTAATTCTTCCCGAAAACCATCGGGGGCATCGCCAAAAGAGCCCAGAATCCCTTCCATCACGGACTTTTGGTTGGGGTCTTCACCGCGGGCAATCAGGGGCCCGATTCGATCGTGTCCGGCGACTGAGCGCGCATGCCCAGCAACGCAGCCAAGCGCGTGGCCGAACTGCGGGACCTGCTGGAGCGGGCCAATGTGGCCTACTACGTGGATGCCGCGCCGTTCATGGCCGACAGCGAGTACGACCGGCTGCTGGCCGAGCTGGGCGAACTGGAGTCGGCGCATCCGGAACTGGCCGATGCATCAAGCCCCACCGCACGCGTGGGCGGCAAGCCGAGCGAGGGCTTCCAGACCGTGGCGCATCGCGTGCCCATGCAGTCGGTGGACAACACCTACTCCATCGAGGACTTCCGCACCTGGCACGCGCGCTGCGCCGAGTCGCTTGGCGAAGTGCCGGCGGTGGTGGCCGATCCCAAGATCGACGGCGTGGCCATCTCGCTGCGCTACGAGCGCGGCCTGCTGGTGCAGGCGATCACGCGCGGCGACGGCGAGAAGGGCGACGACGTGACCGCGAACGTGCGCCCCATCCGAAGCGTGCCGCTGCGCCTGCGCGGCGATGCGCCGGCGGTGCTGGAGGTGCGCGGCGAG
>RFOZ01000013.1 GCA_009926405.1 Cytophagia bacterium | reverse complement strand
CGTCTGCCAGACGGTTAGGTTGCCGGATCCGCTCAGCCGCAGGATCCCGGTCTGACTGTTGTACTGGGCGGTGATCGGCCCGGGGTAAGACTGGGCCAGGCTGAGCGTGTCCCCTTCCAAAAATCCACCGGTGATCATGACGGTGGCATCGGTCAGAGTCAGCGCCGGCTGCTGGTAATTAAAAGTGACCGTGGCGCCGCCACTGACCGAACTGTAGGTGGCGCTGGCCCCGATGAGGCCGGCGGAGAAATTCTGTCCGGCGCTTCCACCGTTGCCGCCGTTGTCCCGGTCCAAATTCGTCTTCAGGGAGCCGCCGAGACCTCCCAAGTATCCTCCTCCTCCGCCTCCACCACTTCCGCTGTGCAAATCCTCCCAACTCAGAACTTTGAGTCGAACGGTATCTCCGTTCCCGTAGGTATAAGTCCGGTTCGGCCGAAAGGAACCGGATGCATTCCCTTCAACCGACGCCCACGAGCCCCGGGTGAACTTGAAAGCAAGGGTTCCGGATCCTGCGGGAAGTGTCAGAGCCCGGGTTGAATCCGGCCTCCAAGTAAGCGCGTGCGCTGCTGACGAGGGATTCCAATTGTTAAAAGAACCCGCCAAGTAAATCGTTGCTCCGGCCGGAGTATAGCTTGGAACCGAATCCAAAACAACATGCAGCTGACCCAGGGCGTTGTAACCCCAGAGAAAAAGACCAACCAGCAATCCAAATGCTTTTGTGCGTTGGTCTAACCAAAGACCCCAAGAACGATTCATAAACATGGGATTGAAATTATTGAAGGTGTAATAGGTTGCATCCCCTTGGTTCGGCCCCTTCCAATCGCCCCAAGAGTTCCAGACTACCATCCGGCAAGCACCTTCCCAAATCCCGGGTTTGAATAAAAGAAACACTGTAATAATTGGCCGGGTCAACAATGTTGAGACCACCAATCCCTCCGGTCTTTTCCCATTCCAAAGGGTTGTCCGCACGGTAAAAACCCACGCCCACCATGGGCGGGAAAACATAACCCTCCCACTTCGAGCCGTCCAAACGATAGGCCTGGGATCCCAATTCGGTCATCCCGTATTCGCCGCCCAAGCGGATGGACGAGCCCAAGGCCTGCCGCCAACATTGCCGACGTTCCGCCTCGGTCCAGGTCCTGTCCATCCCCTTGGTACCGCCCGTTTCAATCAGGATGTCAGCAGAACCTGGTTCAAGGTCCAAGGACCGGGTCCACTCCAACAGGGCATGGGGAATACCCCAAGCCAGGACCGGACTTTGCTCCAAATGGGCCCTTTGCCAATCCCGCGTGAACGAGTTGTAATTTTTGTTATAAAAAGCCCCTTGGGCCAAATCCGACGCCTCCATATAAAAAGACAGCATGGCCAACAAGGAGGATTCCCCGCGGTCCATGTACGAGGGCAACAAAGCCAGCAAAGCCTTTCCATTCAAGGGCCCCAGGATGGTTTGTCCAAATTCCAGAGAACGCTCCCAAACCAGGTCTGGATAGGCCATGGAATGAACGGCCCTGCGTTGTACACCGGCGCTGGTACCACTGCTACGAAAAAGCTGACGCGCACTGGGAGGAGGACCCCACCCAAGTTGGTGATCCTTGAAGGCTTCTATGGGCAAAAAAACCAAATCCTCGGGGTAGCGTATGGCTGCCGCATTGGACTTGACAGCCTCCACAAACCTCCCAAAAACAGGAATTTCCTGCCTTTGACGGTGAAAAAGGTCCAAGATGGCCGCGCATTGTTGATCCGTCCATCCCGAACCCACCGAACGGGAACCCAAACCCACCGAACGGGAACCCAAGACAGCATGGGACCCTTGGTTCTCCCAAAGGCTCCAAAAATCCAGCATTTTCAGGGCAAAACGATCCACAGGAAGCGACGCAAAGTAACGCCTAACCTTCTCCAAAAAGGGTATTTTTGTTGAGTCTACCATGTTTACACGTCTCTCCCTGCGTTTTGCGTTCCTCATTCTCCTTAGCCAGGCTCTTAGCGGTTGTGATCTCTTGTTCATTCCTAAAATTTTTCCTCCTGAAATGAACTTGGTCCAACCCCTTGATACCGTAAGGCTCCGATCGGGATTGGACAGTCTGCGGTTGGAATTTAGGATCCGGGACGAAGACGGAGACCTGGGCCGGGATTCCGGTGACCAGACCTTGGATCTTTGGCTCTTGGAAGTCCGCTATGGGTTTCCTCCCTTTGACTCCACCTACCGGGAATTTTCGGTCCCCAACCTGACACCCCGCGGTGCCAACAAGGTGGTGGATGCCCAACTTGAACTTCTTTTGGACCCATTTGAAACTCGGGCGGATCTGGATGTTGATTCCCTCCAATTGTATGCCGTCCTAAGGGATCGTTCCGGCAACTTTAGCCCAGTTTTAGCGTTGCCCACGGTTTATCTATGGAAGGCCACCAACTAAAAATTCTACGAACGAACCGCCTTCAGGGTGCTCGGTCTCCATGGATCGGGATGGCTCTTTTCGCCCTGTTGATTTTGGCTACGGGCCAGCCCATAGGGGCTCAAACCGGAGGATACCAGGTCTTTGGATTGGTCAACAACAGCTGCGATCCCATGACCATCTCCCATGGAGGATTTGCCCCGGTATGGGGCCTTCAAGGTCCCCTACCTGCCCTGTCCAATCCCGCATTGTTGGAACAGGACCAGGGTCGGTCCTATGCGGTGGCCTGGGTGCAACGTTCCGCTGGCTTGGGTCAAGGCGAGGTGGCTTGGGTCGTTCCGGCCGCCAAAGAAAGCCAATGGACCATGGCTTGGGGTGCTCGCTTTAGTGGAACGGGCTCCATGGCTCGAACCAATCCCTTTGGTCAGATAGAAGGAGAACACCGAGCGAGCGAAGGCGCTTTGATTTATAGCCTCTCCCATCGTTTCAGCCCACGATGGAATTGGGGTGTCCAAGGTCGCCTGTATTCTTCCCAATTGGGAGGCTATGCAGCCTGGGGTGGTGGATTGGGCCTGGCGCTGAGGTACCAGGATCCGGATACAAAGAGAGCCTACGCTCTCTTGATGGACGATTTGACCTTGGTTTTTCGTGATTATATCCCCGGCATCGTTGGGCAACAGGTTGTTCCCCGCCGGGTTTCTCTCTTAACCACCCAGGCCTTGGCCCACCTTCCTCTTCGATGGACCCTTGGGCTTCAACACCTTGAGAACTGGTCTTTGCGTTACCAAGACCCCAACGACCCCTTTCAAAACCGAATTTTTTCCCTGAACGGTCCTGATTCAGTCCAAGAATCTGCCTTATCAGCCGCAGGGCAGGAATTGTTCCTGCACCTGATCTTGGGAGCGGAAATCAATCTAGGCAAATATTTGCGCTTCAGAACTGGCTATCAAGCACTATCAAGAGCTGAATGGTCCTTTCCAGAACGTACCGGTGGCAGCGGTTTTCGCTGGGGTTTTGGAATCGAAACAAAGCGAATCCGAATGGAGTTCACCACCTATCCCCAAACCTTGGCGGCTCGTACCTCAGCTTTTTCGTTTACTTTCAGACCTCAATAACTTTTTGATTCACCATCAACGACTCAACAAATCCATGAAAATCCTACGTAACGCCTTTCTGATTCTCTTCGTTGTGTTCCAAGGTTCACTATCGGCCCAAAACAATTCCCTCACGGATTCCGGTGCCTACCCAGCGATCGACCCCAAAGATTTACGCATCTACCAAGTTTACATCCGAAACTTCAGCAACGAAGGCACGATAAAAGGCCTGTACAGTGGACTGGATCATATTCAAAGCCTGGGATTCAACACGCTCTGGTTGATGCCCATCCACCCGGTGGGCCAGGTGAACCGCAAAGGCACTTTTGGTTCACCTTATTCTGTGAAGGATTACCGCAAAATCAATCCTGAATTTGGCAACGAACAAGATTTTCGAGCCCTGATGCGGGAATGCCATCGCCGTGGGCTCAAAGTTATTTTGGATTGGGTTGCCAATCATACCTCTTTTGACCATCCCTGGACCCAATCCAACCCTGAATGGTACACCCGGGATGCAGCCGGCAAAATTTTACCGCCCAACGATGACTGGACGGATGTTGCGGATCTCAACTTCGAGAACCCCGAGCTTCGCGATGCCATGATCGCCGAAATGGAATATTGGGTCAAAGAGTTTAACGTGGATGGTTTTCGATGCGATGTCGCCATGATGGTTCCCGGCGACTGGTGGATCTCCTGCCTACAGCGTTTGCGCAGTCATCGTTCCTTGTTCATGTTAGCCGAAGCCAGTGGACCGGAGTTTTACAAGTACGGTTTCAATTCAACCTACGGGTGGGACTTTTATCACCGTCTCAAAGGAGTCTTCCAGGGTTCTTCCTTGCGGGGTCTTGACTCGGCCTGGGCCTCCGAAAACAACCAAGCCAAACAAGCGGGGGGAGGTTTTGGAAGAGTGATGCGTTTTGTTACCAACCATGACGAAACTTCCTGGGATCAGGTTCCAGCCAAGGTTTTTGGTTCAGACGAGGCCGCCATGGCGGCCTACGTGATAAGTCAGCAGCCGGTTAGCATTCCCTTGGTATACAACGGCCAAGAAGTCGGGCACCCCCTCAAGCAAAACATCTTTGAACGCAGTCCTATCCGCTACCAACAGAATCCAGAAATCCTACGATTTTACCAAGATTACGGCGCCATCTTACGCTTCGAAAAAGCCTATCAAAGCGGGGATTTTGTTCGGCTACGTCCCGAGGACAAAGACTGTTGGTGGTCTCTGCGTGGTCAAGGCGATGAAGCCGTCCTTTGCGTCGTCAATACCCGAAACAAAACCCTCGTGACCAAGGTCCCGACCTCTTTTCGCCTCAAGTCCTATGAGAATATCCGGGACGGAAGCACCGCCTACCTCAAAGAAGATTTGGAACTCGAACCTTACGGCATCCGGCTCTTCAAGCCTTATGGCTTGAGCAAGCGGTAAACCGAAACGCGTCCTTCAGCTTCCATTTGCTGAAGAAGGTACCAACCGGGAGCCCAAGTCGAACAGTCAATTCGCAACGAGGCGTCGCCTTCTTTGACGCCTACTTGGTGGATCTCTCGACCGGTGGCATCGGTTACCCTCAGTTGAGCACCTGCTGTCAATCCCTGAACCTCAAATTGATGAGCGATGGGATTGGGATAAACACTCCACCGATCGGTTGTTATGCAAGACGGGCAGACCGAGGTTGTGGGGCTGTAAAACAAGGTATAGCGGGAAACGGTATCCCACGAAGAGCCAAAGGAGTCGTATTCTTTGCGAATCCAGGAGGCAATCCGGCTGGGGTTGCTGGGGTTATAGGAAATAACAGCCTCTGATCCTGAATCCGTTATCCAACCTTGACCCAAGACGAATTCCTCGCCCTTTTGAACTTGCAAATCACCGTTGGAGGTATAGGTACGACTATCACGAATATCGTTGACCCAGGATCCACTCGAACTATCCTGGACAGTGATACTGCTCAGGACTCCTGCATTCCAGGCAAATTGGGAACGGCTTGTCGAAAACCACTGGTTGGCGCTATCCACTTCTTGATCCGTCATTTGTTGAAGGAGTCCCCCGCTCACAACGGAATTCCGGCGTGCCAAGGGGGTCAGCAAAGGCCCTGAAACCAACTGAACCAAAAAACGCGTAGGTTCCGTTGGGCCGGATGGGCGAAGTCGGTGCAAATCCATGATGCCTTCGGGTGCGATTAAATCTTCGGCGGCAACAACGTATTCACCAATGCTTTGCATCCATGATCCAAACCCTAAATCCCAAGACAAATTACCGTAACGAAACTTGAGAGGGGACCAAGTGCCGGCCGTTTCATCCCAAAATTCCAAATCAAAGGACGTAGGAATGCCGTTGGCCGTTGAAATCACCGCAGAAGCGCGCAATGACGGTTCCCATTGGGAAAGGTCGCCGTTGTACTCTCGGTAAACAAAGCCCGTCACGGCATTACCCATGTAAGTATAGGCCAACGAATCGCCCATGCTAAGAACCAAATTACCGTTACCATCATCCTCCAAGTACCGAACAGAGGTGCAATTTCCACGGCTATCGATCGGTTGCATCAATCGAAAAGTCTCCACGGTGGTAGGCAAACTCTCAAAAAAAGAAACCTGCAACAATTGACCTTGGGCGGTGTAATTCATTACTGCTTGACCAACCGGAAAAGCAGGCAACGGTGGACTTGGAGGGGTCCATAGACGGGCCTGGGTTAATTTGCCGGCACTGTTCCGGACCAGTCGGTAATGAAAGGCCGGCTCAAACAAACCACCCCCCTGGTATTCTTCCATAAGAACCGAGTCCGGATTGGCCGAAGCCGAGGTGCGCCCTAAATTGCGATGGAGATACTCCCTCACTCCCCGATTTTTGGACATAAACAAGGGTTGGCCTGGGCTGTACGTGCGCCGCTCTTGGGCCACTTTGGGGGTCCATTTGGACCCTGGTTTTTGAGCAATTGTTTGAGTTGTCTGAGCCTGGGCGTTTTGAGATAACCCAAAGAACAGGACCATTAAAAGGAAGCGATACGCTTGGGAGGCATGTTCCAAGCATTTGTAAGAGGCTGATTGTGAATTCATAGAAGGTGGTTGAGGGGAAGAAGGATTTGTTGAAGCAAAATTACAACACCTCCTTGGCTATTTTTGAACTTCGTCCTATGATAAACCTTGCGATCCCTTGGAGTCCTGAACCCGAATTATTTCCCGGCCTTCTGCCCGTCCGTTGGTATGGGCTGCTGTTTATGTCCGGTTTTGTCTTTGGTTATTACATCCTCCAAAAGATTTTTGTAAGACATGGCAAAGACCCTCAACTCCTGGACGATCTGGCCCTCTATGTCGGTGTTGGGACCATTCTTGGGGCCCGTTTGGGTCACTGCCTCTTTTACGAACCGGCTTATTATCTAAGAAATCCCCTGGAAATTATCAAAATTTGGCAAGGCGGTCTGGCAAGTCATGGAGCAGCCATTTGTATTCCAATCACCGTTTGGCTTTTTTCTCGCAAACATCCTCAAGTTGGTTTTTTGTGGCTCTTGGACCGTTTGGTGGTCGTCGTGGCTCTGGCAGGGGCCCTGATTCGATTGGGAAATTTGTTCAATTCCGAAATCGTTGGGGAACCGACCGATTTGCCTTGGGGATTTGTCTTTGAGCGATTGGGCGAAAATTTTCCCCGTCATCCCAGCCAGCTTTACGAATCTCTCTTCTATTTCTTGTGTTTCTTGGTCTTGCGCTGGATGGAAAGAAAGCATCCCTCCGCTCAACAACCGGGTGCGTTGCTTGGCGCTTTCCTCGTCTTGGTTTTTGGGTTCCGCTTTTTCATTGAATTCCTCAAAGCCGATCAAGTGAACTTTGAATCCCAAATGATGCTCAATATGGGCCAATGGTTGTCCATCCCGGCCATTATCCTTGGCCTTTTGTTATGGACAGGACGATTGCCTTGGAAATCGAATTCCGCAAAAACAAGCCATCGCTAAGGACTTAGCATTCAGCATCAAGACTGCATCGAAGCCTCAGGCTCCCCAAAGAGGCCCGAGGAATTTTCCATGAACAACTTGGTCTGTGAAAGAAAAGGCGCCCAATACGCATCCCCTTCTGGGATACGAACGATGCCTTGGTAGGAATCCAAAATTTGACGTAGTTTTAGGCCAGGTTCTCCTTGACGAAAGGATAGTGCCCGGTTCGCCGTTAGCCACTCCACCGCCAAAATTTGGAATAAATTATCCAACATCGTGGCCAATCGATTCGCGGCGTTGGCTCCCATGCTGACATGATCTTCTTGACCATTGGACGATGGAATGGAATCTACGACACAAGGGGTTGCCAATTGTTTGTTATGGGAAACCAACGCAGCGGCGGTGTATTGAGGAATCATCAATCCGGATTCCAAACCGGATTGTCTAGACAAAAAGGGCGGTAGACCTCGGGTTCCCGAAATCAATTGATAGGTCCTCCGTTCCGAAATGGACCCCCATTCAGCCAAGGCCAGAGCCGCATGGTCCATGGCCATCGACAAGACTTGACCGTGAAAATTACCACCGCTCAATACACGCCCGCTCCGATGATCGACCAAAGGGTTATCCGTCACCGAATCCACTTCAATTTCCAAAACGCGGCCTAGGGACGCGATAACCTCCGCCGAGGTACCGTGCACCTGAGGAATGCAACGGAAGGCATACGGATCTTGAACCGAAGGTCGGGGCAAGAGCGCCAGAGCGCTTCCCTGCATCAACTCAAGCAGGTTTTGGGATGTTTGGACAGCCCCGGCGTGGGGTCGTACCTGTTGGAACAAGGGGTCCAAAGGTTGCTGCGACGCCAAATAAACTTCCGAGGACAACGCCGCACAGCGATCCGCCCACAACCGAGCGGAACGGGCCCGCCTGTAGGCCGCTATCCCGGTTGCCAACATATATTGCGTCCCATTCAAAAGCGCGAGACCCTCTTTTGATTTCAAAATCAAGGGCTTGCGGCCCAATATCGCAAGGGCTTCGGCCCCGCTGATGGTTTGACCTTGATGGGTGCATTCGCCCAGGCCCAAAAGAGGCAAAACCAAATGCGCCAAGGGAGCCAAATCACCCGAGGCACCCAAGGAACCTCGAGTCGGAACTACCGGCAATAAATCATGGTTGTAAAAATCCAGCAAGGATTCCACCGTCTCTGTACAGATACCGGAATAACCAAAGGCCAAAGAATGTACCTTGAGCCCCAACATGAGACGAACGATTTCGGGTTCAGCCGATGGACCACAACCACAAGCATGGGATAAAACCAAATTACGCTGCAGGGATTCCAATTCTTGGGGTGGTATTCGGGTATTGCACAAGGCCCCAAAACCGGTGTTGATTCCGTACCAGGCCTGATCGTTGCCGTTCAAAGCCTGATCCAGGTAAGACCTGTTCTCGACGATGAGCCCCCATCGCTCTTTGTCCAAAGCCAAATCCACCAAACCAGCTCCAACACGAAACCAATCCCTCAGTTCAAGTCCAGGGCAAAGGCTCAGAACCGGACGACGGGGCGGTACCGATGTCTTGGAATTCATATTTTATGAGGGATTTGATTGTGACCGAAGAAACAAAAGCACGTCCGCTGGTGATAAACGATGGCGTTGGGATTGATCAGCGGATTGCAAGGTGACTTCTCCTGTCGCCCACTCGCGTTCCCCAAAGACCACCATCCATGCCGCCTCAGAACGTTGAGCGTGTTCCGTTGCCTTTTTGTATTTACCAGTCATCGGAAACCAATCGGCCGAGCATCCCTGCGAACGCCAAGTCAAAACCCAGGTTTGGGCCGCAGCTTCCAACGAAGGATCTGAAGCATAACACAAGATATCCATTCCACGAAGCGTCGTATCATCCCACAACCCCAAACGCTCCATCCCTTCCAACAAACGCTCTGCACCAAAACTGATGCCCATACCTTTCCACTCGGGGTACCCGAACATCGCAGTAAGGCCACTGTACATGCCACCACCTCCCAAGGAACCCAAACCCAGTTCCGGAGCGACCACTTCGACCACCAAACCGGTATAGTAATCAATACCACGAGCCAGGCAAGGGTCCAGGGTAAGGGAATCCACCCCTTGCGTGGGGTTTAATCCCCCTTGGTTTTGACCAAAGTAGGTGAGAACCTGCTCCGTCTCGATCAATGCCTTTTGAGCGTCTTCTCGCACCTGATCCGCAATACCCCCATCCTTAAGAATCCCTTGCATCCAACCGAGAAATTCTGCCCAGGTCATCACTTGACCCATGGGGCGATCCAACGGGACTGCCTGAACCAATTGATTCAGCCTGGACGGATCAAAACCCAAAGTCAATAATTCATCACGGACCACCACCCAACCTTGTTTATCTAATTTGTCCAAAAACAGGCCCAAACGAGCAACCTGCCCCGGAACCCCGCCCCAAGAGGCCAGCAAATTCAAGAAACGACGATCGTTCACCCGGATACGGTAATGCTTGAATCCCAACCGATCCAAAACATCCCGGTAAAGGCCCAGCAATTCGGCTTGGTGAAAAGTTGAAATTTCAGGAGCGACCACATCGGCATCGCATTGAATAAATTCCCTGAAACGGCCCTTTTGGGGGCGATCGGCCCTCCAAACAGGTTGAATTTGGTAACGTTTGAATGGAAAACTTAATTTGGCATGATTGGCCGCCACATACCGAGCCAAAGGAACGGTCAAATCGTAACGCAGTGCTTTTTCACAAAGCAGCGGAACCAAACTTCGGGGTTGTTCACGGAGTTGACTCCAACGTTCAGGCTCAATCCCTTCGGCAAAAGACCCTGAATTCAGAACGTTAAAAATTAAACGGTCACCTTCCTCCCCGTATTTACCGTTCAGAGTCGACCAATGTTCCATGGCCGGGGTTTCGAGCGGACCATAACCACAGCGCAGGAAAGCTGATTCGATAAGCGAAAACAAGGCTTTTCGTCGCCGCATTTGGGATGCCCCGAAATCTCGGGTTCCCCGAACCGGGCCGGTTGACTTGGGTTCCATGGACCCTAAAATAGAATCAGACCGTCGAGGATTTGATCCTCTTCTGAATATCATCCACAAAGCCGCGGAATCGGCGATCGGTTTCCATCAAATCTTCCACGGTTTGACAAGAATGAATCACCGTGGAATGGTCCCGGCCACCAAAAAATTCTCCGATGGCTTTGAGACTGTATTTGGTCATTTTCTTGGCAAAATACATGGAAATCTGACGAGCCTGAACGACCTCGCGCTTGCGCGTGCTCGCCCTCAATAAATCGACCGGTAGGTCAAAATATTCGCAGACCATGGACTGAATGGAATCGATCGATATTTCGGTTTGGGTATGCCGCGTAAAATTCTTGATGACATTTCTGGCCAATTCCAAATCAGCCTGACGATGGCTCAAGGTGGTATAAGCCATCAAGGAGGTCAGGGCCCCTTCCAACTCGCGGATATTGCTATGGATATTGTGGGCGATAAATTCAACCACATCCGAAGGCAAATCAATACCATCGGCATACATTTTGCTTTGAAGGATGGCCAAGCGGGTTTCAAAATCCGGAGCCTGCAAATCAGTGGATAAGCCCCATTTGAATCGAGACAAGAGACGATCCTCCATACCCCGCAAATCTTTGGGTGGCCGATCGCTGGTTAGAATGAGTTGCTTGCCGTTTTGGTGGAGGTGATTAAAAATATGGAAGAAAACATCCTGGGTTTTCTCTTTGTTAGCCAGGTTGTGCACATCATCCAGAATCAAAACATCCATCATCTGATAGAAATGGACAAAATCGTTGGCTGATTGGTTTTTGACGGCGTCCACAAACTGCTGTGTGAATTTTTCGGCACTTACGTACAGGACGGTTTTGGTCGGAAATAATTGACGAACTTGGTTACCGATGGCCTGCGCCAAATGCGTTTTACCTAGACCGGTCGAACCGTACAGCATGAGGGGGTTGAACGATGTTGCACCCGGCTTAGCTGCGACCGCTAAACCAGCAGAGCGGGCCAAACGATTGCAATCCCCTTCCACAAAGGAATCAAAACGATAACGGGGATTGAGTTGGGACTCTACCTGGATTTTTTTGAGGCCAGGAATCACAAACGGATTCTTGATGGTCTGTCCGATATTGACAGGCATGTATACCTCAGCGCCGGCATGCTTAACCGAACCACCCGGCATTTGGATGGTATAGGGCCTGGATTCACCGCCGTTGTTTTCCATGACCACAGCATACTCCAAACGTCCGTTGGGACCCAGGGCTCTTTTAATGGTCTTGTGAAGGAGGTTCACATAGTGCTCTTCCAGCCATTCATAAAAAAATTGGGAGGGAACCTGGATTGTCAAAACATCCCCGGCCAATTTGCTGGGCAAGACTGGTTCAAACCAAGTCTTGAAACTCTGGAGACTGATATTGTCCCGGATAATTTCAAGGCACTCGGCCCAAACGTTTTCTGCTGTTTTGTTTTCTTTCTCCGCCATGTTTCGCTTCTTGGATGGTCTCGCAAAGGTTGAACGAATTTCTTAAATCCTGCTTCTATTTCAAAACCCTTCCGACCAAAAAAAAGGTCGAATAACCTAAATGCTTGACTACGAAGAGAAATTTTTGGGGATTACCGTGTAAAAAAAAATTAGTGGAAAAACTTGCTTTTTACAAGGTGACTATATTGTACTGTATATCAGTTTATTAAATTAACGTTAACGATTATAATCTCGTTTAAACGGTGGACGGCTTTTGCCCCCGTTCCGTGGTCCCGCGTAGGCCGGCCTTTCGTTGCTTCTCCCCCCCTTGTGGGCGGTGACTCGAATGGCTCTTCCCCTAAAACGAGCCCCATCAAAGGTTGAGCGAATTTGATCCAAGGCCTCTTGTTCACCTTCCACGGTGGTCCAGGAGTCGCCCAAAATGATTTTCCCCAAATCAGCTTTTTGAAGACCTGAATGATCCAGCAAAAACTGCAACATGCTGGCCTTGTAAAAACCATCACGCGTTCCAAGATTCACCTGTAGGCCCGGTTGCTCTTCCCGGTCCGCGTTCCTTTGTCCGGGGGAAGCTTCCCCCAGCGCCTGACGACCCTGTAGATCGGCGTCGTTTTGGAGGGCGTAATAGCGGAACAAACGTTCAAACTCCATCCAAACCAATTTCTGGATGAGGGTATCACGGTCCATGCCGTCCAACATGGGCTGCAAGCCTTGAAGGAGTTCGCCAATGCGATCCATACGGGGCTCCGAAGCGGCAATTTTTCCAAAAAAATGCCGAAGCTTAACCTCCGCTATCGCAGAACCGGATGGAATGGTCCCAACCTGAAAACGTACTTTCGTTTGCTTTTCGATTTGCTTGAGCCGGAAGGTATCCTTGGGCCCTAGGATGACCATCGAAACGCCGGCTTTGCCCGCCCTGGCGGTCCGACCGCTTCGGTGGGTATAAACTTCCGAATCTTCGGGAATCGAATAATGAACAACGTGGGTGATATCCCTCACATCTATCCCTCGGGCGGCTACGTCGGTGGCCACCATCAATTGCAGGGAGCGTTCGCGAAAGCGGGCCATCACTTTGTCCCGCTGAGCTTGGGACAAGTCACCGTGCAGGGCCTCCAAATCGTAACCCTCTCGGATTAATTTTTCGGTCAATTCCTGCGCTTCGGCTTTGGTTCGTGTAAAAACAATGCCATACATCTCTGGATGAGCGTCAATGAGCCGCTTGAGGGCTTCGTATTTGCGGGCAAAGGGTACCTGAAACGACCAATGCTCCAATTGGGAAGGGGCCGCTGATTGCGAATCGGAACGGAGGGTTTGGGGATCTTTGAGGAACCGGTCCGCCATCTTTTTGATTTCAGCGGGCATCGTGGCCGAAAACAGCCATGTCCGCCTGCGTCCAGCCGCATGGGTCAAGATATAATCCAGATCATCGCGGAAGCCCATGTCCAGCATCTCATCGGCTTCGTCCAGAACCAAGGTTTGAACAGCACCCAAGTCCAAGGCCTTGCGCTCCATAAGATCCATAAGACGACCCGGTGTTGCCACTACCACCTGCACCCCTGTACGGAGTCGGCTGATTTGAGCCTGAATACCTGCGCCCCCGTAGACCGCTAAAATGCGGACCCCTTCGGTTCGGGCGGCGAATTTTTCGAGATCCGAGGTGATTTGGACACAGAGTTCCCGCGTTGGACTCAAGACCAAGGCCTGAACACCGCGGGCCTGAAGGTCCAGGTGTTGCAGAAGCGGTAGGCCAAAGGCAGCTGTCTTACCGGACCCGGTTTGGGCTAAACCGAACAAATCGTGGTCACCCGATAGAAGGATAGGAATGGTCTGGGCCTGTATAGGCGTGGGTTTTTCAAAACCCAGGTCCTGCACTCCGAGTAACAAACCCGGATCAAGGCCCAGGTCGGCAAAGCCCGGTAGATTTTCGTTCATGAGGGGCCAAAGGTACGCTAATATTGCAGGGTGAAAGCCCTTGTCATTGCAGTAGACGGGTACGCCTCTTGTGGCAAGAGCACGTTGGCCCGTGATTTGGCCCAAACCTTGGACTATCGATACATCGATTCCGGGGCTATGTACCGTGCCGTAACCTACCGAATGCTGCAACTCGGCCTGCCCCTTACCGAGTCTCCCGAATTGGATCAATTGTTGCAGACTTTGGATTTGAAATTTATTAAATCAGAAGGCGTCAATCAACTGATTATCAATGGAATGTTACTGGGAACCGAATTACGTACCAAAGCGGTGAATGCAGCCGTTAGCCCTGTTTCGACCTTGCCCAGTGTACGACGGGCCATGGTTGTTCTCCAACGTTCCTACGCCGACGGAACAGGCCTTACCATGGACGGACGCGACATCGGCACCTATGTTTTTCCCCAAGCTGATCTCAAAATATTTGTGACTGCCCGTCCCGAAATCCGTGCCATTCGAAGGCAGGCGGAATTGATTGCTTTGGGGGATTCTACCTGGACCTTGGATGAAATTCTGCAAAACCAGGCTCAAAGGGATCGTATCGATTCCAACCGGGATTTTGCACCCCTCAAACGGGCGGAGGATGCAGTGGACCTGGATAACAGCGATCTAAGCCGTGAAGAACAGCTGGCCTGGGCCCTAAAATGGGTGGAAGAGCGCGGAGGGGTTTAGCCCTTTCGCTTCCGATCGTGTTCCTTCAGGTGGATTTTGCGCATCCGCATGGATTTGGGTGTGATTTCAATCCACTCGTCTTCCTGAATGTATTCCATGGCCTCTTCCAACGAAAAGCGCTTGGGCGGGGCAATCCGGGAATTGTCGTCCTTGCCGGCGGCCCGCATGTTGGTTAGCTGCTTGCCTTTGACCAGATTAACTACCAAATCCCCGGGGCGAATATGCTCCCCAACGACCATGCCTTCGTAAAGATTTTCACCTGGTTCCACAAAAAAGACCCCGCGATCTTGCAATTTATCCATGCTGTAAGCTGTCGATGGTCCAGTCTCCATGGACACCAACGAACCATTGATCCGTCCCGGGATGACACCCTTCCAAGGCCTAAACTCCAAGAATCGATGGGCCGAAATGGCCTCCCCTTGGGATAAAGTCAACATCTGGGAACGCAAACCCATCAGGGCACGGGCTGGCATTTCAAATTCCAGGTGGATCCAATCCCCTTTGGGCTCCATCACCAGCATCTCACCCCGACGCATGGTGACCGCTTCGATGATTTTACCCGAAAATTCTTCGGGAACATCCACCACCAATTGCTCAAAAGGCTCGTGCTTGGCACCATCCACCAGCCGAATCACCACGGTAGGCTGTCCAACCTGCAGTTCGTAACCCTCACGGCGCATGGTTTCGATCAAAATCGATAAGTGCAAAATACCCCGACCGTAGACCAGGTAAGAATCTGGCGAGCCGGTGTCCTCGACCCTCAGAGCCAGGTTTTTTTCGGTTTCTTTGTAGAGGCGATCGCGTAAGTGCCTGGATGTTACCATTTTGCCTTCCTGTCCAAAAAACGGGGAATTGTTAATGGTGAACATCATGCTCAAGGTAGGTTCGTCCACTTTGATGGCCGGCAGGGCCTCTGGTGCATCCAAATCACAGAGTGTATCCCCAATTTGAAAGTCTTCCAAACCAACCACGGCGCATAGATCACCGGCTTCCACCTGCTCCACTTTTCGACGACCCAGCCCCTCAAAAACATAGAGTTCCTTGACTTTGCCCCTCTTGCTTTGGCCATCGGCCGTCAACAGAACCAAGGGTTGACCTTCCCGAATGGACCCCCGATGCACCCGGCCAATGGCTATCCGACCCACAAAAGAGGAGTAATCCAAGGAGGTAATCTGCATTTGCAGGGTGCCTGGACGAGGTAGTGGAGCGGGAACATGGGCCAGAATAGCATCCATCAAAGGCGCAAAGTCCTGACCCATTGCTTTCCAATCATTCCCCATCCAACCCTGCTTGGAAGAACCGTAAACGGTAGGAAAATCCAATTGCTGTTCGTTGGCCCCTAGGTTAAAAAACAATTCAAAAACGGCGTCATGGACCTCGTCAGGGCGACAATTCTCTTTGTCCACCTTGTTGATGACGACGATGGGGTGTAAACCCAGTTCCAAGGCCTTGCTCAAAACAAAGCGGGTTTGCGGCATCGGGCCTTCAAAAGCATCCACCAACAACAAAACGCCATCCGCCATTTTGAGAACACGCTCCACCTCACCCCCAAAATCAGAGTGACCTGGCGTATCAATAATGTTGATTTTGATTCCTTTGTATTCAACCGATACATTTTTGGAAAAAATGGTAATGCCCCGTTCACGTTCCAGGTCGTTGTTATCCAAAACCAGCTCCCCCACCTCCTGATGAGGCTTGAATAAGCGAGTAAATTGCATGATCTTATCAACCATGGTGGTTTTGCCATGGTCAACGTGGGCGATGATGGCGATGTTGCGTAAAGGGGTGTCTTGGGAGGTTGTCATAAAAGTTCAAGCCTTAAAGGCGCCGCAAATGTAGCATTCTAATTCTCTTTCCTTATATTTGCCCCGCGTTAAGCTTCACTTAACCTGGTTCGGTAGTTCAGTTGGTTAGAATACATGCCTGTCACGCATGGGGTCGCGGGTTCGAGTCCCGTCCGGACCGCTTGAAGCCCGCCTCCCTGAGGCGGGCTTTTTGCTTTTTATAGTTTACGCTCTCCCTGCCAAAGGAGACACCTTGGATTGATATTGCGATTCATTGACAGGCCTTAGGGTACCCATCCACCGATCCCAAATCAAAAAATACAATCCATAATTCCCAATAAAACGCTCGTGGTGCAGGTTATGATGCCTGGACGTATTGACCCACGACCCCCATCGGGATTTGACAAAAGATGAAGGATACAATTCGTAGCCAAGGTGGCCGTAGACATTGTAGACAATCATAAACAAAAAAAACAAAATCACATGGGATTTGTGGAGCGGTAGCCCCATCACAAACAAGGGAAGGATTCCGACTTCCACCAACGCTTCCCAAGGATGGAAAGCGTAAGCCGCCCAGGGAGAGGGATTGGTGGATTGGTGATGAACACGATGCACCTTTTTGTAAAACCAAGGAAGGTGCATCAATCGGTGCGCCCAATAAAAATAGGCATCATGCAAAAACAAGAGTATCGGAAAAACTGCGAAATAATAAATCCAACCTCGCTGGTCGGGTGAGTCCATCAGACGGGTCCAAGGCCGGACCGACGGATGAAACATGACCGTCGTTACCACCGCGGCAAAGATCAATATCGTAAGGAAAGAATAAAAAACCTCGCGCTTGAGATCCTTTGAACCAGGAAATCGGGGCTGAATCTTACGGGAAAACCATGCCGAACGTTTCCAAACATAAAAAACCAAAAATGCCAGGCTAGCAAAAAGGAAATAACGGCCACCGATCCTCCAAAGCACCGTAGGAAACGCTTCCCACCACGCAAAATTCGGTTCCACCTTCGTTCCGATTTTGAATAGATATCCGATTTGGACTAATTGTTCCGAAATTGACTCGACAGGTTGACCGTCCAGTGGATCAATTCAAGCGAATTCGAAGCCCTTTGGGGGCATAGGCGCCTGCAATGCCCTGAAGCTCCACCGTGTAAAGCCCACCTTGAAGCGAGCCCGGGTCCAATTCGTACCCGTTGGGTCGACGTTGGCTGGAATCCCAAGGCAAACGAAGCACGACCCTGCCGGTTAGGTCTCGTAGGACCCAATGCAAATTTTGTTCCCCCGCAGCGGCCTGCCAAGAGTCGAGAATCTCAGCCGATGTGACGATCCGGAAGGGGCCTTGAGCAGGATTCGGCCAAAGTTCGCAGGAATTGAAAGGACCCTGCGATACCCCGCGAAGCGAGGCTGGCAAACGCAACCCAGCGCGGACCAAAGGCTGACCGAGGGGGTCCGCCCACTCCGTGCCAGGACCAAGATCCCAAGACCATGGGGCTAGATTACCAACCAGGGTATGCTCTATTTCAAAGACAGGGTCATGGTCCTCAAGGTCCCATCCTTGGACATCGTTCCAAGCCAAACGGAGTCGGCCATCCAACCATGAAACCACCGGCTCCTGGTTGCCCAGAAGAAATCGAACCCTTGGTTCGCCCAAAAACGCAGGCCAGGAAAGATCCAAAGACAAGGCCCCTACCTTTCCTGAATAATTGGAACGAATGGTCGTAACAATAGGTGAATTTTGGTGATTTAACGATTGTTTCCAGGTCCATTCAGCGTCCTCTAGCAATTCAAAAGAAGGCGAACCCCAGCGAGCAGCCCCAGGGAAAAAAGACCCATTGACATCCCCGTAACACAACCCCTGAAGATTCCGCGATACCGCAGACCCGTTAAGGCTCAAAACCGCGGTATCAAATACCCAATTTCCGGATGAAAAGGACCCTATGACATTGGCGTAACGTCGGCTAATGACCAACGCATCCGAAGCGTTGACCGTGCCAGAGGCATTCACATCCCCCGCTTTGAGCCGCAAACCGCTCAAAGGTTGGGCGTTCGAAAAATGAAGATTGGCCAACAGCGCATCGGTCGCATTGACCCCGCCCCAGGTCCTGTTCGTCTGAAGACGCAATGTTTTGTTCCCGTTGGTATAACCGCTCAGACTATACGAGCCTTGGGCATTGGTAACCGCCGTGCCCTCTTGAACCAAGCCCGGGTAGCTCAGCAACTGCACGGTAACCGCCGATAAAGGAGTCCAAGAAATATTGTTGTACGTAACGGTCCCCGTAAGTGGTAGGGCTGCCGGGTTGTTGACCTGGACCAAGTAATCCTGGGTTTCACCCCACTGGTAGGCGCCACATGCCTGGGTATTGGTTGCATCCCCGCCTTCGTTTAGGACAACCCTGAGCAAACAGAGGCCAGCCGAGGCTTGCGGCCCTGCGATTGGAAGAGACGATGCATTGAGGGTTGCCGATGCTGAATTGGCCAACGAGCCGCTCATGATCATTTCACTCGCCTCGAAAATATAATTACGGTTAAAATCAAGATAGACCTTGGCATAGGCTGCGTAATTTGATCCACAGGTTCCTTTGACCAAACTGGCCGCATAAGACTGCCCCATTGTCACCTGAAAAGGAGGCAGATTGGTCCGATCGGTGTAGGTGGCGCAATTCCCAGCGCCGGTAGGCGATGTATACGTCGTGCCGGCAAAGGTCCAAGATGCGATACGGGTATCCGCCGGATCGGTGGCCCCTGATGCACAGGCAGCAGCCCTGGCCCGAATGCAAGAGGTCCGCGTGAGCGAATCCGTGCCAAAGGCATTGGTGACCCTCAGTTTGACGCTGTACAAACCAGCTACCGAAAAGCTAAGACGAGGTTGGGCATCGACAGCAGTTGAACCGGGAGCAAAGGCCCAACCAGTGGATGGTGTTATGGTCCATAATCGCGTGGATGGTACGCCGGCTGATTGATCAATTAACTGCACGGTATCCACCGTGCCACCAAAATCGGCCACTGAATCGCTGACCCCAAAAGCAGCTGTTAAAGGACCCGGCGTTACATTCACTGGCTGACAAGAATTGGCGGTTAACAAGCTCGCTCGCCTTGGGCTGTTGGCAAGGACCGTCCACATGCGTTGAACCTGATTTTGAGTGAAAAGATTCATGCATAAATCGTCAGAATAGTCCATGTAGTTTTGGACCATATCCGGTCCAGTACAGGAGGAATGAGTGGTTGCGCAGCCGTAATTCGGGGCATCCGAAGGCGGTGTATCACCACAATAATCCGTGGCCGTGCACGATGATCCGTCGCCCCAAATATGCCGCAGACCCAGCCAATGGCCCACTTCGTGGGTTGCGGTCCTACCTCGGTTGTAAACACCGGTGAACGGATTGGCCGGGGGACGACCCACCGAATTGTATAGCAGCACGACCCCGTCGGTGTTGGCGGCGCCGCTGTTGGTCAAACCCGCCAAACCCGATGAAACAGGAAACTGCGCATAACCCAGGATGCCCCCTGAAATGTTCACCACCCATATATTAAAGTACCGAGTCGGGTCCCAAATCGTGGCCGGCTTGATGGTCGCATCAATTTGTGTTGTGGACCAAGCCGCATTTTGACTGAAGGCCCAACGTACAATACCGGTACTAGCGTTGCCTTGAGGATCCCGTTGTGCAAGACAAAAATTTATGTTCGACCCGGCGGCCACGGCACGAAAAGCAGCCGGTGCGTTGAGGGTATCGGCGTTCAGACGCTTGAAATCTTCGTTCAGAATTTGTAGCTGCGACTGAACTTGGGCCGCCGAAATATTCCAAGCGTCCGTGGGGTTTTGGTAAATGATGTGAAATACGACGGGGATGTTGTACTCATTTTCGATCGAACCTATCCCTACACCTTCGCGAATTTGTCGGTCCATCCACGATTCAAATTGGGCCTCCGTCTCGGTGTGCTGCCCTTGGGCTTGGCGAGTCAGGTGATGCTCATGAGTCCAACAACGGACTTGGGATTGAGCCTGGTTACCCAAAAAAAGTGCAAAGGCACCGGTCAAGCAAGACCAAAAGAAGGGGCTAAGTTTCATCAAAATCCAAATTTTATGAAACAAAACTAAAACCCATGGGATAAACCCCGGAGATTAGCTCATTAAAATATCCCTAATTTTAGGGAAATGGTTCGATAACCGCTTAAACGAGGCTGCAGGCTTACCAAAACCGTCCCCTCCGGCACCTTTCTTTCCAAAACCTCCTGACCAATTTTCCAATCCAGGCTTTCAAGACTCAGGATTCGACCCGCTCCATCCAAGCAACGCAAGACCGCCGACGAACTCCCCTTGACCAAAATCGTATTCGCGGCCCCAGCAACCCTGCTTAATCCAAAGGCTCCTTGCACCGATTCCGAAGGTCCTGAGATCAGACGAACTCCCTCCAACGGCCTGGCCTCGGGATCGGTCCACTCCGATTCCGGTAGGAGCAGCAGGGGTCCGGCCAAACCATGCAGCGGACGCAAACGCAGGGCCAGTAGGGGCATCCCTTCACGACCTTCCCAACCTTGAGAATCAAACCACGCCAAGCGAAGTCGGTTCCCGAACCATCGAAATTCCAAGGGCATGCCCGGCAAATAGGACTCGACACCAACACCAACCCAACCGTCCGGAATCAGGATGTCCAGACTCAAAGAACCCAAGCGAGCATGATTGGCCAAAACAATAGGCAACAGGATCTCCCCCTTGTCCACCGATGCCTCAACCATACCTTGGAGGTCAAAAAGGGATGAGCGCTGAACCGATGGCAGGAAACTCCCGTTTACATCGCCATAACATATCCCACGTATATTTTGAGTGACGGATGAAGAGGCAACGGTCAACGGAATGGACTCAAACCGCCAATCGCCTGCGCTGAAGGAACTGATGTTCCCGGAGTATCGTCGGGTGGCTAACAAAGCATCCCCGGTGTTGATCGAATTGGTGGCGTTTACATCCGCGGCACCCAGCCGAAGACCCGACAAATTAAAAAGACTGCTAAAATGCCGGCTGATTTGGAGGGCATCCGAGGCACTCGGGCGACTGCTTTGAGCTGTTAAGGTATAAGAGCCCGGTGCTACATTGTTCATAACATATTGACCCGAAGCGTTGGTGGTCGCCGTTGCGACCTGCACACCCCCGGGCCCCAACAAACGAACCTGGCTGTTGACGATCGGCGTTAGCGACGAATTATCGTAATGCAGAACCCCGCTAACCGAGAAAGCAGGGCTTTGTTCAGTCAACGTGAGGGTGTTGGTATAAATCTCGTCCCCGCTGGTTCCACCGTTGTTGTTAGCGGCATTGGAACAGTAGTAAAAAGTCACATCGCCGGTTCCGGCGGACGGGGCTGTCCATTGAAAGTTCCAGGTAATGCTTCCGGTCGTGGTAGCGGTGTTTCCATTCCAGGTTTGACTAAGGTATCCCGACGCCAAATCGGTGCGGTTGGTCGTCGAAATCAATGTTCCGGCATCGCTTCCGTTGTTGTCTTCTACTTTCAGTTGGAAACCAAATTTAACGCGGGTGGCACGGTTCACGGTCAAACTCACATTGTAGGTCTGGCCCGGAACATAAGCCGTGGGCACCGAGCCGTTCAACAGGAGACTGCGCGTGGCGGGCCCTGAATTAAGAGCCGTCCCCCCATGGCACGAAGTGCAATTGGATTCACCGGGTGCACCCGTATGACCCATGGGAGGGTTGGAGCTGGAGGTGAGGGCCGTGTACACCCCTCCCAAGATCAAGAGGGAAGGCAATAGCAGAGTTTTGTAGGATATTCGCATCTTTGATGAAGTTAAAAAGAAATAACAACAAGGATACTTATTTGTTTAGTGCCTGTTAGCCAAACCATTGAATATTTACCATGCCGGTCCCATCCCAAAAAAAGTTATTATCTCGCATTTTGTTCCTCCTTGGAGTGTCCCTTCCCCATCTTTGGTTGGCAGCGCCCCTCCACGCCCAAAACGCTTTGAGTCTATCCCAAAACGTCTTGGCATTCGGTAACCGTACCGAGATAAGCAACGATACCTTGGGTTTTACGGTCACCAATACCGATTCCCTGAGCGTCCTTTGCAACCTACGTTGCCTGCCCTACTACGGCCATCTTCCCTTCAATACCAACGACTCCCTCTTTTCCTTGGCCCCAGGCCAAACCAAAAGAGTCATCGTCTCCTTCAAACCAAGGCACAACACGTGGAATAATTCTGAGTTATTGCTTTCGCACAACGGCAAAGGAGGAACGTTGCGAGTTGATTTAACAGGTCAAGGGGTCTACAGCCAGGCCTACTATGCCTCGACCCAAAACCTGGAAGGAGAAAGCCTGCGCGCCGCTTTAGCCCAGCGGATTAGTTCTCCGTACACGACCTTGGGTTATTCGGGGACCAACAACGGTCGGTTACGAATGTTTGGGTTGATTGATAATTGGAAAACAAACGGTCGCGAACCTGCTCATCCAAATCCCTACAAAAACGAATGCGTGTATTCGGGTCGTACTATTTCCTATACAGCAACCGATTTTAATACAGGGACCCTTAACAATGCGCCTTACAGCATGAATACGGAACATACTTGGCCCCAGAGTTTTATGGGATCAGCCGAACCGATGCAAAGCGATCTTCACCACTTGTTCATCACCGACGGTGGTCTTAATTCAGCCCGGGGTAACAAACCCTTTGGGTGGGTACCCAACCCCACCCTTACCTATACCGGAGGGTCCAAAGCCAATTCGGTTTGGTTCGAACCCAGGGATGCCCACAAAGGGCCCGTTGCACGAGCTGTTTTGTATTTCGCTTTGAGGCATGCGGCGAACAGCCAAGTAATCCTTTCCTTCCTGGATACAGCCCAACAGCGAATGTTGCGTGAATGGGTCAACCTATACCCCTCGGACTCCATCGCCCATCGTCGCAACAACGATGTCCAGGCTGCCCAATCCAATCGCAACCCCTTGGTGGATTACCC
>RFOZ01000012.1 GCA_009926405.1 Cytophagia bacterium | reverse complement strand
GATTTTGGGCAAGTTAAAAAAGCTTAGAAATTTAATCGCCCCTTCGATAAAAACTTTTCGCCGTTGCATGAAATAGATTTACAGATTTAGATTCCTAATTTTGCTTATCTAATCATCACTTTTTAATTGATTGACTATGAAAAAACCCATCTTCTTTATTACCATGCTTTTAGCTCTGACCTTATCAGCTTTTGCAGACGAAGGCATGTGGCTACCCATTCAGCTCTCCAAAATCGAATCACGCATGAAAGAGGCTGGCTTTAGCCTGAGCGCTGCGGACCTCTACCAAATCAACCAAGCCGCGGTCAAAGACGCCATTGTTCGTCTAGGGGGCGGTTTTTGTACGGCCGAAATCGTTTCGGACCAGGGTTTGGTGCTCACCAACCACCACTGCGCTTACGATCTCATTCAAAACCATAGCACGGTGGAGAAGGATTACCTGACCAACGGCTTTTGGGCCATGAACCGCGCCCAGGAATTGCCCAATCCCGGACTGACCGCTTCAACCTTGGTCCGTATGGAGGATGTGACCAACCGAATGAACGACTCCCTTCGCAATGTCCCCGAAGCCCAGCGCGGTGCGGTGATCGCCAAGGTTAGCAAAATCATCGCTGACGAGGCCTCGGCCGAAAAGAAGGGTTACCAGGGCGATGTTCGACCCATTTTCTACGGAAACCAATTTATTCTTTCGGTTTACATGGTTTACAAAGATGTTCGCTTGGTGGGTGCACCCCCCAGCAGCATCGGCAAATTCGGCGGTGATACCGACAACTGGATGTGGCCCCGCCATACCGGTGACTTTTCGGTCCTTCGTATTTATACCGGCCCCAACGGAGAATCGGCCGAATACGACAGCCTTCGTAACATTCCACTCAAACCCAACCGTTACCTTTCGGTTTGCACTTCCGGAGTCCAAAACGGGGATTATACCATGGTCATGGGTTACCCCGGCACTACCAACCGTTACCTAAGTGCCGATAACCTGGATTTTAACCTCGCCACCGTAAATATGATGGTCGAGGACATGATTGGTAGCCGCATGCAGGCTTACAAAGAGGACATGGACAAGGATGACAAAATCCGTATTGCCCTGGCCTCGACCTATGCATCCGGCATGAATACGTACAAATACTACCAAGGCCAAAGCCTGGGACTTCGCAAAGATGGTTTGGGTGACAAAAAACGCGCCCACGAAAACGGACTTCGTCAATGGATCTCCAGCGACCCGGCCAGGGTCGCTCTTTACGGCCAGCCCCTGGAGTCGCTGAGCGAACTTCTTAATCAATACCGTAACGATTACCGCAAGATGATTTATTTCCGTCAGGCTCTCGGAAACCAGGCCTTTGTTCGTCATTTCCGGATCATGGGAGATCTTCAAAAAGCCCTTGAAGCCAAGAAACCCGATGAAGTCAAAACCATGGCTGCCGCCAAATCAACCCGCGATGCCCTCAAGGAAAACATGACCGAATATTTCCAGACGACTGAACAAAAAGCCTTTGCCCGCATGCTTCGGGTTTACCTGGAACGCATCAGCCCTGCCGATCGTCCACCGTTCTTGAACGAATTGCTCCAAAAAACCAAAGGGGATAACGACAAGGACCGCTCCAAGGAATTGGCCAAAATCATCTACAAGGAGTCCTTCCTAACAAATCCTGAATTAATGGAAGCTTTCTTGAGCAAACCCAGTGCCAAGAAATGGAAGAAAGACCCGGGTGTTCAGCTGGCCATGGAGGTCAACGATTATACCAACAAGGTTCTCATGCCCGCGGATCGCAAAGCCCAGGCCGAACAAGCCCCTGTACGCCGCCTGTTAATGGCTGCGAACATGGCCTACCAAAGCCAGCGGATTTTTGCCCCGGATGCCAATTCGACCCTGCGTCTCACCTACGGAAACATCAAGCCCTACGTTCCTCGTGATGGCGTTGATTACAAATGGTTCACCACCCACTCGGGAATCCTACAAAAAGAAGATCCGTCCAGCGAAGAGTTCATCGTCCCCAACAAACTCAAAGAAGATCTTTCCAAAGGTGACTTTGTTCCCTACGGTCGGGATGGCGAATTGGTGACTTGTTTTATTTCAAACAACGATATCACCGGTGGAAACAGCGGCAGTCCGGTCATGAATGCCAGAGCGGAACTGGTCGGTATTGCCTTTGACGGAAACTGGGAATCCATGACCGGCGACCTCATGTTCAACGACAAGGTTCAACGGACCATTAGTGTGGACATCCGTTATGTACTCTTTGTGATGGACCGCTTCGCGGGTGCAGGCCACCTCGTTCGTGAAATGAAGCTGGTCCCCTAAGGAAACCTTCGATCCTCAACGCATGTCGACCACTTCCACATTGGGGTAGGCCTTGACATTGAAGACAAACAAGTTATCCTGCAATTTGGGATTGACTTTGAATTCCGTAATCTGGTAGGTGTATTGCACCCCGGATTTATCAAAGACGATGGCCTTCTGAATGAGGTTCCTTTGGCGGTCCACAAAAAGCCGAACCTTGAAATACGAAACCGACTTGTTTTGGGGAATAAGGTCAATGCACGAAGTCCCTTGTTGACCTGAACCGGTTTCGGATTCCAAGAAGGAATCAAAGCCTTTTTCGTACATGGTAAAAAGGTTATCCGGTGTGATTTGATCCGGGCTTGGCTCGTGACGGCTGATGTTCACTTCGTTCAACTCTTTGAGGTACGTCCAAGAGGAGCGTCCATCGCAAATAATTAACTGCTCGCCCATGTCAATCCGGTACTGCTTGCCACGGAGAAACAGTTTCCCCTTTCGCTTTTCTTTGACCTGACCGGGGCCACCTTGCAATTCCAACGAAACCAGGGCCTGCATGGATTTCATGCCGCGGTAGTTCTTGCTTAACTTACTCAAAATGGCCTTGGATTCGGCATCACCGGACGCTATACTGCGTGCCCGTGTTGCTTTTTTGGGGGCCTGTGCTCTTTTCTGAGCCTGTGCTGTTTCGACAGTTCCAACGGCCGTCATAACACCGGCCAAAAACAACAAACAAACAAATTTTCTGGTCATGGTCTTGGGTTTGATTTCAAAGGCCCTTCAGTTGCCTTAATTTCTCTTCTAATTGATGGAGGTCGGTGTACAAGACTTCTCTGGGCTTGGAACCCTCAAAACGGCCTACGATTCCAGCCGCTTCCAATTGGTCAATGAGACGGCCTGCCCTGGCATAGCCGATGGTCATCCTGCGTTGCAACAAAGAGGTGGAGCCTTGTTGGTACTGAACCACCATGCGGGCAGCGTCGTCGAACAATTCATCCCTGACTGTACCCGCTCCGTCTCCACCAAAATCTTTTTCGGATTCCGGATCCTTGTACTCGGGCAAGAGGAAAGGGGTGGCATAACCGGTTTGATCGCCAATAAAATCACAGACCGCTTCGACCTCCGGGGTATCCACAAAGGCGCATTGCAAACGAACCACATTGGAGGATAGCGACAAGAGCATATCCCCGCGCCCTATTAACTGCTCTGCTCCACCGGTATCAATGATGGTACGGCTGTCAATTTTGGAGCTCACCTTGAAGGCAATGCGGGCAGGAAAATTCGCCTTGATGGTCCCGGTGATAATATTCACAGAAGGTCGCTGGGTCGCTACAATCAGGTGAATTCCTACGGCACGGGCCAACTGTGCAAGTCGGGTGATAGGGAATTCAATTTCCTTTCCGGCCGTCATTATCAAATCCGCAAACTCATCGATCACTACCACGATATAAGGAAGGTAACGGTGTCCGGCGGTCGGAGAAAGTCGACGCTTGCGGAATTTGTTATTGTATTCGACCAGGTTGCGGACCTGTGCATTCTTGAGCAAATCGTAACGACGGTCCATTTCGATCCCCAAGGCATTCATGGTATGGACCACCTGGCGGGTATCCGTAACAATGGCATCCTCGGCATCCGGAAGGCAGGCCAAAAAGTGTTTTTCGATGCGTCGGAACAAGGACAATTCCACCTTTTTGGGATCCACGAGCACAAATTTGAGCTCACTGGGATGCTTTTTGAAGAGCAAGGAGACCAAGATGGCGTTGATACCCACCGATTTACCCTGGCCTGTGGCGCCTGCCATCAAAAGGTGTGGCATTTTGGTCAGATCTGCTACAAAAATCTCGTTCGAGATGGTTTTGCCCAAGGCAATCGGCAATTCCATTTCGGAACCCACAAAGCGATCCGAAGCCAAAAGACCTCGCATCCCGACTACTTCCTTGTTCTGATTGGGAACTTCGATACCCACCGTTCCTTTGCCGGGCATGGGGGCAATGATTCGGATTCCCAAGGCAGCCAAACTGAGGGCGATATCGTCTTCCAAATTTTTGATTTTGGAAATTCGAACCCCGGCAGCGGGAATAATTTCGTATAATGTTACAGTTGGTCCAACGGTTGCCTTAATCTTATCGATTTCGATACCGTAATGACGGAGGGTTGTTAAAATTTGATCTTTATTGGCTTCGAGCTCGGTCGGGTTGATCTGGACCTTGCCGGTGGTGTACTCGGTTAACAAATCCAAGGTTGGATAACGATACCCTGACAAATCCAGTTTGTGATCGTAGAGTTCGCTGTCGGTCAGCGCCACCGTATGGGCGTCTTCCAAGACCTCCTCGGCATCGGGCAAGGCCACCTCCATATCCCCAATTTTGCCCAAAGTAGCCCAGTCCTCTTCGGGCACTTCTTTGATCGCTAACCCATCGTCTTCAAACGCAGTCGTTTCGTTTTCTACATCCTGCGCGCTCCCTTCGTTTTCATCTTCCGGCGCGGTCCCATCAGCTTCCTCTGCCCAGAGGGGTGTTTCTGGCATGGCGTTGATGGGAGGTACCACCACAGGGGTAGGCTCCTGAACCATGGGTTCTTTGACCAATTCAAGCGCTTTGGCTTTTCCTAATGGGAGTTTAGGCCATTGCATGCGTTTGCCCTGGCGTATCATCAGCCATGCAAACCAAAAACCCGCGATGCCCAGCCCCGTTCCTACAAGGCCCACAAAACCAGAAGCCCAACCAACCGCAAAGCGACCAAAAGCCCCACCCCAAGGAAAAGGCAAGGCCCAACACGCATGAAACAAATAGGCAAGGCTCACCGAAACAACCGATGCAAAAAAGATTGCTTCAAAGGCCCGCGCCCCCAGTTTGACTTTGAAATCCGAAAACAAGAGTTTCAGTCCCAAAAGCAAGGTCCAAAACCATAGAAACACAACCCCAACGCCCCAACCGCGGTAAACCGTCCAATGCCCCAAAAAGGCCCCCAACCTGCCCAGCCAATTTTGGGCCTCGAGGTCTGCCGTCCACAAGGATTTCCAGGAGGTTTCCAAAAACAAACTTTGATCCTCCCGCCAGGTCATGGTATAGGAAACCAAAGCCATCAGCCAAACCAGGTTCAAAAACAAAACCAAGGTCCCGGCCCCCGTCTGAAAAGAGGGGTTCCGCCAAAAAGAGGTCGATACCTCTTGGGTAGATCCCGTTGCTGAAGCATCCTGTCGTCCGGGCTTCACGGATTTCTGGGTTTTGGCCGAGGCGGAACGCAGGGTATTGGTGGGCACGATCAAAAATAACTTAAGGTCGGTACAAGATATCAAGCAAGGTTTGGCCGACCGCTGCCATGGTCCGGGGGCTTATCACCTCGATCCGGTCTTGGGTGGTATGCCAATGCGGTGGAAAGCCGGTACCCTCGCTGCGCAAATCGATAATATCAACCATCGGTATGCCGGCCAAGGTATTGACGTAATAATGATCATCCGTCACCGGTTGGCAAGGCACCGGCACAAAGAGATCCCCATAGCCCAATGCCGCGGCTCGTTGCCAAAGGGCCCTGGTCCAGTCCGGTGCAAACTGCAAGGAATGACCTTCCCAACAAAAGCGAGCATCCGCGGCACCCACCATATCCAAAAGAACGCCGCGTTGAGCTCGGTAACCGACCACATGGGGCCTACGCGACCAGTATTGAGAGCCGATACCATAAGAATCCGCCACATCGGGCGCACCATAATCTTCCAGATCAAAAAAAACCAAATCCACGCCCAAATCAGCGGGAATTGAATCCAAATGCCTGCCTAATTCCAAAAGCACGGCCACACCGGATGCACCGTCGTTGGCCCCATCCATCCGGGCTTTGGGATTTTCAGAGTCCATATCCGCCGCCGGTCTGGTATCCCAATGGGCGGCAAGAACCAATCGCTTTGTGCACTGAGGTCGGAAAACGCCAACGATATTTCTCAATTCAAAGACTTTGCCATCGTGCATGGTCAGGGATTCTTTTTGTTCAACAACCTGCAGACCTCTTTCTTGGAGAGCAGCCATCACCCAATCCCCGCAACGGCGATGAGCCGACGAACCAGGTATTCGCGGACCAAAACCAACTTGGACACGAACCATAGCCAAAGCCGAATCCCCATCAAAACGGGGTACAACAATGGTGGACGTGGGTTGGGAATCCATGGGCTGTTCGCTTGCCTTTTCCTTGGAATTTTGGTCGCAAGATCCCAAAACCAGCATCAAGAAACTCAACACCCCTAGCCGAACCTTCCTGCTTAGCGTGACCATCGGCTCCCTTCTTTGTCGTCCATTATTTTGATGCCGGCACCGGTCAATCGATCCCGAATCCGATCACTTAAGGCCCAATCCTTGGCCGCTTTGGCCTCTTGACGCAAGGTCATAAGAACCTCCATTGCCGCATCGAGTGCTTGTTGGGTTCCATCATCCTCAAGGCCTCCACGTCCCGTTAACGGAAAGCCCAACACATCCTCCACAAAGGTTTTGACCGTTTGGCGAACGCGATTCCAGGCTTCCGGGTTCGTCTGAATTTTACCGAGGCGCAATTCCTGAAAATCCGATAACAATTCATAAAAAATGGCAATCAACACCGGACTGTTCAAATCATCGTTGAGAGCAGCGCGCGCTTTGGCCTCCAGGGTTTCGGGATCCAAAAGACCCGTATGAAGGGCCTTAGCATGCGCAGAGGAAGGCTCGAAGACAGCAGGTTCAAAGGACATCAACTCTCGAAGGCCCTGTATCCAGCGTTTGTAACCCTTGCTGGATGCCGACAAGGCCGCATCGCTAAAATCCAAGGTGCTGCGGTATTGTGCCTGTAACACAAAAAAGCGTATGCTCATGGGATCGTACGCTTGGGATAAGCCATCGTGGGTTCCAGCAAACAAATCTTCCAGGGTAATGAAGTTCCCCAGGGACTTACCCATTTTTTGGCCGTTGATGGTTACCATGTTGTTATGAACCCACGTCTTGGCCGGGGCACAACCGTGGCAACCGGTGGTTTGTGCAATCTCGCTTTCGTGGTGAGGGAATAACAAGTCCATACCGCCCCCATGAATATCAAAAGGTGTGTCCAGGTACTTGGCCGACATGGCAGAACACTCGATATGCCAGCCAGGAAACCCGGAACCCCAGGGAGAATTCCAGCGCATAATATGTTCTGGTTCCGCTTTCTTCCAAAGTGCAAAGTCTTCGGGTTTGCGTTTCTCGGATTGGGAGGACAAGGCCCTGCGCTCATTGCCTGCACCAGCGACCAAATCATCCACAACCCGTCCCGATAGCTGCCCGTAAGGAAAGCGCGCGCGGTATGCATCCAAGTCAAAATAGACCGAGCCGTTGACTGCATAGGCAAAACCCCGCTCGATGAGGGATTGAATCATTTCGATTTGCTCGGGGATATGACCCGAGGCCCTGGGCTCAATGGAAGGCGGTAGATTCCCAAGTTGCTCCATTGCTTTGTGAAAAGACAAGGTATACCGCTGTACCAATTCCATGGGCTCTACCCGTTCGAGCCGGGCACGACGGGCAATTTTGTCTTCGCCTTCGTCAGCATCGTCCACCAGGTGCCCTACATCGGTGATATTGCGAACATAACGAACCTTGTAATCCAAAAAGGTCAAATACCGTAACAACAGATCAAAAGTGATGTAAGGGCGAGCGTGCCCCAAATGCGGAGGGCCGTACACCGTTGGTCCGCAGACGTAGAGGCCAACATGCGGTGGTCGTAAGGGAGCAAAGGTTTCTTTGGTCCGCGTCAGGGTGTTGTAAAGCAAAAGTTCGGTGGCCATAAACAACGGCAAGGGTTCAAACCTTCAAAAATACACCATCAACGGCCGAGCACCGCTATCACCGGGTGGTGATCCGAATGCCTCCCCGGCAAAACCCGATGTCCGAGCACCGAAAGGGTCGGATCCGCCATGACATGATCAATGCGAAAGCTAGGAAAGCCACCGGCATAGGTATGACCAAAGCCTCGGCCTTTGGCTACAAAACTGTCCCTAAGGCCGTCCCCCGCCAAACAGACCGCAAAAGAATGAGGTAAATCGTTAAAATCCCCCATCAGGACCACGCGGTGCGGGGATGCCTTCACTTTCTTGTGAACAGTTTCGGCTTGTAAAGCACGCAGGCGGGCGTTGCCTGCAATTTTCTTGAAAATCCTAAAAATGCTTTTTTGGGCGGTATCGCTTTGCAAATCCAGGGATCGCACCGGTTGCAAATCCTGCGCCGAAATTCGATTGCTTGCCAAATGCACATTCATCGCGCGGATGGTATCGTTGTTCAAAAGAATATCGGCCCATAACAACCCCGTAGGCGAATCGCCTTCGCCAAGATTATGGTAACCAAAATCTAAAACTTTACCACGGGTCCACAACCCCAGCCCGCTGAAAAAATCCGGTGAAGTTGAAACTGTACGGAAGTTCCTTTGAACAAAACAAACAGCACGGCGCGCCCGGTTAAGACCCACAAAGGTAAAACCGCGAATTCGAGGATCCTGGTTCATTTGGCGTAGAACATCAAAGTGTTGAGGATCCCAACTCACAAAATCCTGAAATCCAGCTAGATCAGGCTTTAATGAATCCAACAAATAGACCAAGTAATCCCTCGGAGACTCAAAGCCGTCCTCTTTCTCCGTTCCCTCTGTCGAGGTCAATCGAAAATTAGCAACGTTGTAAGTCATCACCACCAAGCGTTCTCCTTGGGAAGAGTTGGCGGATTCCTCCAAGGATGAAAGGGATAAATCCTTCTCGTTTGACTCCTCGAAGGATGGCCATTGCCAAAACCGCGGATGCACCGTCCACCCCATGACCAAAACCATCAATGACAAAAAAAATCTTGAATTACGTCGCAGAGCCCACCAAATACCACAAACCACCAAACCCAGCATCAGAGGATAATAACCAAAACCCACAAGGGCCAGAGGAGGGAACCATCGCGGATCCAACATGGGGGCCGCATAAACAACCAACATACCGCCAGCCATCGCCCAATTGATCCCCATGAGCGCGTGGCTCAACCATCGTAACAAGGGCTGCGTCGTGCTCTTTATCCGCGATGTCGTCGATCCAGCCATTCTTTTTCGCTTGGTTTGAGGGAAGCGTACCCGCTCCTTGAAATCTTGTCCAACAAACGGTCGGTCTCAGCCTGAACATCCAAGGGTCGGGAACGAAATGGCGAATCGGGCCTTGAACCCGACTTCTTCAAAAACGAAAGCCCCAACCTTCCCTGAAGATGGCGCAGGTAAAGCATTCCGCTTATTCCTCCTCCCAAATGAGCCCAATGCCCCCCCGCGTTGCTACCCAACAAGCCAAAAACATCGTAAACGGCAAAACCCAATGCCAGCCAACGTAAGCGAAGCGGAAGGATCCCAAACAACAACAAAGTGCGATCCGGAACCATTAGCACCAGGGCCCAAAAAAAAGCCATCGCCGAGGCTGATGCACCAATCAAACCTGGAACTCCTGCATTGTTTCCCCCGCTTATCCAATGGCTGAGCCCCATGCCGAGTTCAAAGACCAGGGCGCCCCCAAGACCGCCAACCAGGTACATGGGGTAAATCAAACGGTTCCCCAAAAAATCAACGAGGGATCGGCCAGCCCATACGAGCATGACCATATTCCATAACAAATGCCAAAAACCTTGATGAGCCAACATGTAGGTCAACAAGGTCCATGGGCGTTGCAGCAAGGACTCCCAGCCCAAAGGCAGGGCAATCCAGTTCACCAAGGAACCGGCACCAGGGATGAGGAACAAAACAAATAAGAGAACGTTGGCGGCTACCAATCGATTCAGCTTATCCTTGAAATCCACACCCCAGCCCATAACTCAAGCCTCGTTCCTGTAAAACCAACGAACCATGATAAAACCAAAGAGCATGCCGCCCAAATGGGCGTAATGGGCAATGTTATCGTTCGGATTGGCCTGCAAAGCAGCCCACAGCTCAATAATTACATAAATTCCTGCTAAATACTTGGCCTTGACCGGTATAAAAAAGAATAAGTAAAGATAACTGTTGGGAAACAAGGTGGCAAAGGCAATCCAAATCGCTGCCACAGCACCACTCGCTCCAATGATATTGGGGGCACTTAACAAAGCAGCCTTTTGTTGTTCAAGAGCCACCAAACCCAGGGCATCAGCACTTGCCATTTGATTTTCAATTGTTAGCAGAACCGGTCGAATATCGACCAAAAAAACAATGAGGTAATGCAAAAAAGCTGCCCCTATTCCTGCCATCACATAAAAAGACAAAAACCGGTTTGAACCCCATACGTTCTCAAGAATGCTGCCAAACATCCAAAACGAGAACATATTAAAAATCAAATGCTCCAAACTACCGTGCATAAACAAATGCGTGACAGGCTGCCAAAAGCCGTAGGCCTCCGATGCCGGCAGATGCATTCCCAGCATTTCAATAAAGTCGATGCCAAAACTGGTTTGAAAAACATAGGTCCCCAGGAAAACAAGTCCGTTGATAATGACCATGTTTTTGACCACCGGGGGCAGAAACTCAAAGCGACCGGGACTAATGGGTGTGTTCATAAAATTTTGTTATGGCTACCAATGCATGCTGTGGTTCCCCGCACCAGCCCCATAGCCGGCCTTCGGTGTCCACAAAAGTTCGTTCTCCCCGCAACCAGGGCTTCAAAGCCCGCATGATCTGGGCTGAATTGGTCGGGTCAAAAGGTCTTTCCTCCCCGTTCAATCCCCGTTTCCTGGCCAAATAACCCAGCGCTTCGGACCTTTCGGGTTGTCCTCCTTCGTGGATTCGCCCCCACAACCAGCCCAACAAATCCTGGACCTCGGCTATTCGGGTCTCAGCGGGATGGGATTCTACCGCAAAAGTGTCTTTTTCGGCCATGGGTTGGAGTTCAATACCCAAGCTGGCGGCCAGGGGTAGGCCCTCTTCGGCCAGGTCATGGCCTCCTCCCTGCCAAAAAACAGGCTCCAAAGGCAAGACCCCATGACCAGGGCGGTAGGCTTGGTCCAGTTTTTGGATGAGACGGTCCATCGTGATTTCTCTTATCAAGACCCGAATGTCAACAAGAATCAAACGATGACCTGTCCGAAAAAACCCTGTACCATCCGGGTAAACCCATCCGTCCAAAAGATGATCATCCGGGTCCGATGACGCTATAGACCCGGGCTCGAGTAAGCCCTCCAAAAGCCGATGGTAAATGGCTGTAGGAGCCGATGCCCCGCCCGATGCAGCCGATGCCCCGCCCGATGCAGAAGGTGCCGCCGTGGATGAAGGGCTTCCAAAAGGATTGTAGTCTGGATTCACCCGTACGGAAGGAGCGCGGAGATTTTCCGGGGGCGTGCTGTGAATGCCCCAAGAACCAGGCAGGGGCTCCCAATCAAAATCCAGGGAAGGACGCAGTTGATACTGACCGAGGGAGCGACGGACGGCCGCCTTCAGGATGGCATAAATACCCTGATCTTCTTCGAATTTAACTTCGATTTTGGAGGGATGAACATTCACATCCATCTTGGAAGGGTCCACCTGAAAATTCAAAAGATAGGCGGGATAATGTTGAGCAGGTAACAAACCCTCCATGGCAGAGCTCACCGCATGTTGTAATGAAGTATCCCTAAAATAACGGCCGTTCACAAAAAGGTACTGCGCGTATCGGGTTTTGCGACAAAGGGCTGGTTTGGCTACAAAACCGCTAATACCAACCAGTTGCGTGTCTTCCTCCACGGGCACCAAACCATCCGAAAAATTTTTGCCCAACAAAGCTTGTATTCGTTGCCGGAGGTTTCCTGGCTTGAGGCTGTAGGCCACCTGACCCTGTGATTTCAATTCCAGGGACAAATCGGGCCGTGCCAAAGCCAGCCGGATAAACTCCTCTTCGAGATTCTTGAATTCGGTGCTATCCTTTTTGAGAAAATTACGCCGTGCGGGAACGTTAAAAAACAATGAACGCACCGAAACCCGGGTGCCCACGGGAAGGGCCGATGCCTGGTTTTGAGTGATGGTACCTCCTTGGGCTTCGACGATCATCCCCAGTTCTTCTTCTGCCACCCGGCTGGCCACCTCCAAATGAGATACCGAGGCAATGGATGCCAAGGCCTCCCCCCGAAATCCGTAGGTATTCAAACGATAAAGATCTTCCCAATCGTTGATTTTGGACGTGGCATGCCTTTGCAGAGCCAGGGGAACCTGATCCGGCGGGATCCCTTTGCCGTTATCCATCACCTCAATCAAGGAACGGCCAGCGTCCTTGATGCTGACCCGGATGTAATTGGCTCCGGAGTCCACGGCGTTCTCCAGCAATTCCTTCAAAACCGAAGAAGGTCGCTGAACCACCTCGCCGGCCGCAATCTGGTTAATAACATGGTCGGGGAGGACCTGGATGCGATGAGATTCCGACACCTTCTTAGGATAGAGGCTGAGAAGTGCTGCGTCGACGACGCCAACGTAAAAAAACCAAAACGGGTAAAGCCAGGCCCATCCAGCGCAGGTTCCCTTCGCCAAACAAGGCCCAACTAAGTCCCCAAACCATCCCCAAAACCAAGACTACGCGGTGTAGGCCAGCGTTTTGGTTGCCTCTATGCAGGTTTGAGTTTCGGCGATTGAAGCGAATGGTTTTGACCACTCCATCCGGGGTGATCGGCGTTGTTGAAGAATCCACAACCGGGTCCGTATCCTTGGCGTAGAGAGGACGGTAGGTAAATCGCTTGTGGGGTGGCGTCTTAAAAAAGGAAACCAACATGGTTTCAAAGGTACGGCCTGCCGGGGATTGTAATTTTGACTTAAATTAGCGTTCTTCTATCATTCTGAATCAACAATCCTCCAAAACATGACAAATCTATCCATCCTACGCTCCTTTTCCGCTGCCGGCCTGGCCTTGTTACTCACCCTGGGTATCGCTCCCTTGTCCGTTTCAGCCCAACCCGGTGGCCTCAAAATCGGGGAAAAAGCCCCAGAAATTATACAAAGCGGGGTGGACGGCAAAGATCTCAAACTTTCCTCGCTGAAAGGGAAAATGGTTCTCCTTGATTTTTGGGCCTCTTGGTGCCGTCCTTGCCGCTACGAAAATCCCAACGTTGTCAAAGCCTACGAAGCGTTCAAGGATTCACAGTTCAAAACCGGCAAAGGCTTCACCGTTTTTTCGGTTTCCCTGGACAACCAAAAAGACCCGTGGCTCAAGGCCATCGTGGATGACAAATTGGTCTGGAAAGAACATGTCTCCGACCTGAAGGGCTGGGGAAATGCCGCTGGTCAAATGTACGGTGTTACGGGAATTCCTATGAGCTACCTGATAGACGGAAAAGGGGTCATCATCGCGAAGAATCTACGCGGTCCTGCTCTCGAAGAAACCCTCAAGCAACACCTGAAGTAATTACTTGAGGAACAGCAACTCCCTGTACTTGGGGAGAGGCCATAACTCGTTATCCACCAGGATTTCAAGGCGATCCGCATGATCGCGGATGCTTTCCAGGTAGGGTTTTACCTTATCGCAATAAGCCTGGGCCATAGCGCGGGTTGAGTCAATTTCGTTGGCTGTTTTGCGGGCCAAACGCATCTTTTCGGTTTGGTCCACCATAGCCGCAATGTGTTGCCCGATGGTATCAACCAGGACTTTGAGCGAAGCAGAACTCTTCGCATTCAAGCCCAGTTCCTTTTGGAGACGTAAGTTTTCCATGCAGCGTTGCTGATAGGCCATGGCGGCTGGAACGATTTGAGTCAAACTCAATTCCCCAACCAAACGGGATTCAATCTGAATTTTTTTGATGTAATTCTCCAACATGATTTCGTGACGCGCTTCAATTTCACGATGATTATAGACTCCTGTTTTTTCGAAAAGCTGAATGGAGGACTTAGAGACCATGGCATCCAGGGCTTCCGGGGTCGTCCGTAAATTGGATAAACCCCTTTTGGCCGCTTCCTTTTGCCATTCTTCGCCATAACCATTCCCTTCAAAGCGAATTTTCTTGGTGGCTTTGATATACTTCTGCAAGACCTTGAGGATGGCACCTTCGCGGCTTTCTCCGTCCCCGATCGCCTTATCAACCTCGGCCTTGAAGGCCATCAGGCTCTGAGCCATGGCGGAATTGAGAACCGTCATGGCTGCGGCGCAATTGGATGCAGAACCAACGGCCCTTAATTCGAATTTGTTTCCGGTAAATGCAAAAGGCGAAGTCCGGTTACGGTCGGTATTGTCCAACAAGATTTCGGGGATCGCCTTGATATGATGCATGAGGGATCGCACTTCGACCTGATCCTTGTCCAATTTGCCTTTTTCGATTTCATCCAAAACCCTGGACAATTGCTCGCCAAGGAAGACGGACATGATAGCCGGAGGAGCCTCGTTGGCACCCAGGCGGTGATCGTTACCGGCCGATGCAATGGAGGCCCGTATCAAATCCGCATGATCATGAAAAGCTTTGATGGCATTCACAAAAAAAGTCAAGAACATTAGATTGCTCTTGGGGGTCTTCCCGGGTGATAACAAATTTTTGCCGGTATTGGTCGCCAGCGACCAGTTGTTATGCTTACCGGATCCGTTGACTCCAGCAAAAGGCTTTTCGTGCAATAACACCGTAAGGCCGTGGCGCTTGGATATTTTTTCCATCAAATCCATGAGGAGCTGGTTATGATCCACCGCCAAATTGATTTCTTCAAAAAGAGGAGCGCACTCAAACTGTCCCGGAGCAACCTCGTTGTGCCTTGTCTTGAGGGGAATACCCAAGCGATAGGCCTCGTTTTCAAAATCCACCATGAACGCGTGGACCCGCTCCGGGATGGTGCCAAAATAATGATCTTCCAGCTGCTGTCCGCGGGCGGCTCCGTGTCCAAACAGGGTTCGGCCGGATAAAAGCAAATCGGGGCGCGCGTCAAAGAGGGCCGAGTCGACCAAGAAATATTCCTGCTCGACGCCCAGTGTTGGATAAACCCTTGTAATGTTTTTATCAAAATACTGACAAACCGCTACGCCGGCTTTCTCGACAGCGGCTAATGATTTGAGCAAGGGTGATTTGTAATCCAAGGACTCCCCGGTATAGGAAACAAAAATGGTTGGAATACAAAGGGTTTTTCCGGCTGGACTCTCCAAAACAAAGGCAGGAGAACTGGGATCCCAGGCAGTATAGCCCCTGGCCTCAAAGGTGTTTCGAATCCCTCCGTTGGGAAAGGAGGATGCATCCGGCTCTTGCTGAACCAAGGCTCCGCCGCTGAAAGCCTCGATAGCTTCTCCGTCGTTATTAAGCGAAAAAAAGGAATCGTGCTTCTCGGCCGTGGAACCGGTCAGAGGTTGAAACCAGTGGGTATAATGGGTAGCGCCTTTGGCAAGGGCCCAATTTTTCATGCCGTTGGCCACCTGTCTGGCTACATCCGTCGTTATGCCGTGCCCCAAATCAATAGCCTCCAGGAGCGATTCGTAAATTTCAGGTGAGAGAAATTCCCGCATCGCTTTTTTGTTAAAAACATTTTCACCAAATCGCTCTGAACTTTTAAATACCTGGTCCTGGAGGGTTGCGCCCTGGTTTTGACGAAGACTGGCGAGGGATTGCATGCGAAGACGGCTCATGGTTGGGTTAGTTTAATAGGGTTGGGGGTCTACGTGATTTAATTCAAATAAAATTGGCCTCAAAAATACAAATTTAAGTTATTGTATTTAATATTTCTTAATCAAACGAGCCAAAAGGCGATATTTTTCTTGAATTTTCTCCAAAAAAGGAAATTTATTTTTGATTTCTTATAAAAAAATGATCTTTTTGTTCAAAAAAACATATTATGAATTGATTGAATTAATTGACGCAAGCTTGCGCCCATCCCGGAGGATAAAACATGTATTTTTGAGCATGAAATGCATTCCCAGCCCTTGTTTTGGGTTTAAAGCCTGCCTGATCGCTTTTCTCTTGGCCCTGGTTTTGAGCCATCGTGCCGAGTCGATGGGCCCGAAATCCAAGGTCCGCAACCCATCCACCACCACCAAAGGCTCGGTTTACCGAAAAACGCAGGGCAAAGGCCTCCCCATGTCTCTTCTGGAACGCTTTCGAAACGAATTTCCGGCGGCCGTCGAGGTCCACTGGGAACAAAGAAAGGTGCTAGGCCCCGCTGCCCTCCAAGCAGAAACCCAGGAGACCCTAAGCCACCGGGTTCGGGGTTGGAATTTGGGGCAATCTTTTGCAGCTGAATACCCGTCCGGATCCGAAGCCGCCACCATCGTACACACCCTCGAGCGACCGGAGGATCTGGGCGTTGATCAAAGGAGCGAAATCCTGAAACGATGGCCGGACCAGACCTGTATTGCTGTTCTACGCAGCCAGCCCCGCAGCGGGGGCGCAACCTACAAAGTACTGTTACAAAACAGCTCCTCCCAACGGTATCGGGTTGAAGGTTTGGAGTCCATTGAAACCAACGCGATCTTTCCTTGCTCCGATGGAACCAAAACAGGACGCCGCCCCAAACTCCGCACCGACCATCAACGCTTGCTCTATTTGCTTCAATCTTGCCCAGCCGACAAGACCCAACCCTAAGCATGGACCCCCAAACATCCTCCGCCAACCCCCAACAATCTATGAATGCCACCGCTTTACCGAACGACGGTTTGGCCCAACCCTCGGTTGAAACCGCCGTTCAATTGGGTCTTTTACCCGAAGAATTTGACCGCATTCGGGAAATCCTGGGACGCGTTCCCAATTTTACCGAACTCAGTATCTATTCCGTCATGTGGAGCGAACATTGTTCGTACAAAAATTCCATCAAATGGCTCAAAACCCTCCCCAAGGATGGTGAAGGGATGTTGGCCAAGGCCGGCGAAGAGAATGCAGGGTTGGTGGATATCGGTGATGGACTGGCTTGTGCTTTCAAAATCGAATCCCATAATCATCCCTCGGCCATTGAGCCCTACCAAGGGGCCGCGACCGGTGTTGGTGGCATCAACCGGGATATTTTCACCATGGGAGCCCGACCCATTGCCCAACTAAACAGCCTGCGCTTTGGGAACCCAAACCACCCCAAAACCCGCTGGCTCATGCGCGGTGTTGTGAAAGGCATTGGAGATTACGGAAATGCCTTTGGGATTCCGACCGTGGGCGGGGAAGTCTTTTTTGACGACAGTTTCCAAATCAATCCCCTGGTCAATGCCATGAGCGCCGGCATTGTCAAACACGGACAGACGGTGAAGGCTTTGGCCGAAGGGCCTGGCAACCCGGTCTTTATCGTCGGCTCTCGCACAGGCAAAGACGGGATTCACGGCGCTGCGTTTGCCTCGAAAGATTTAGGTGAAAATGCAACCGAAGACCTGCCATCGGTGCAGGTTGGTGATCCTTTTCAAGAAAAATTGCTGCTCGAAGCGACGTTGGAATTAATCCAAACCGGTCATGTCGTGGGCATGCAGGATATGGGGGCTGCAGGCATTGCCTGTTCGACCTCCGAAATGTCCGCCAAGGGATCCTGCGGTATGCGCATTGATTTAGATAAAGTCCCAACCCGTCAGGCCCGTATGCAGCCCTGGGAATTGTTATTGTCCGAATCCCAGGAACGCATGTTGGTGGTCGGCCACAAGGGCTACGAAAAAGAGATTGCCGATGTATTTGCACGGTGGGATTTACCCTGCGAACGCATTGGCGAAGTGACCGAAGGGCCCCTCTTGTGTTATTACGATCAAGGTCGCTTGGTGGCTGCCGTTCCGGCCGAAAGCCTGGTCCTAGGCGGTGGTGCACCGGTCTACGAAAGGACCTACCAAGAAGCGGCCTATCGTGAAGCCATCCTGGCCTTTGACCCGGCCTCCATTCCGGTACCCGGGCCCCATCGCGATGATATGTTACCCATCATGGAACACCTGGCCTCCCATCCCAATCTCTGTTCCAAAGGTTGGGTAACCCAACAATACGACGACACGATTGGTACAGCCTCAATGGGCACACGCCAACCTTCGGATGCGGCCCTTGTTTTGGTACGCGATACCCAAAAAGCTTTGGCTCTCACGGTGGATTGCAATTCCCGGTATGTCTACGCCGATCCCCATCGAGGAACGGCCATTGCTGTCGCCGAAGCCGCTCGTAACATTGTTTGCTCAGGCGCAAAACCCATGGCCGTTACCAATTGCCTCAATTTTGGAAACCCTTATAATCCAGAAGTTTACTGGCAATTTGTGGGCGCCATTCAAGGCATGAGCGAGGCGTGTACCGCTTTGGGAACCCCGGTAACCGGTGGGAATGTTAGCTTTTACAACCAATCTTCGTACGAAGGCCCTGTCATGCCATCGCCCGTAATTGGTATGCTGGGTATCCTGGAGGATCCAACCCATCAGCAAACTTTGGATTTCAAGCAAGATGGTGATCTCCTCTATCTCCTAGGGCCAATCACCGAGGATCTTGGATCATCGCAATACCTCTACTCCTACCGTGGTGTTCAACACAGCCCTTGTCCCCGACTGGATTTGCAAGAAGAACTAAATTTGCACCATTCGCTTCATGAATTAACCCGTCGTCAATTGGTGTTATCCATGCACGATATCTCCGACGGCGGATTGTTCTTGGCCCTCCTCGAAGGGGCATTGCACCGCCGTCTGGGTTTTGATGTTGAGTCCCCTACCGAAATACGGCGTGATGCGTTTTGGTTTGGTGAAGGCCAAAGCAGGGTCTTGGTTAGTGTAGACCCCAGCGAGCAATACGCCTTTGAACAATGCGTGAGCAACAACGGTTTAGCTTACCGTAACCTGGGTCGTGTAACGGCCGGCTCTGTACGATTGGATGGGGTTGAATACCCTGGCATCGAACACTGGGCGGACTTGTACCAAAACTCTTTGGGCCGCATCATGAGCAACGCTTAGGCAAAGGGCTCAACGAACCAAAGGGTGCCCCAGGCTAGGACGTAACGGAGCGGATTTTGAGGCTCAGATCCAAGGCCTCAACACTATGGGTCAAGGCCCCTATAGACAAAAAGTTGACCCCGGTTTCGGCGTAAGCCACCAAATTATTCCATCGAATGTTACCGCTGGCTTCGGTGGCTGTATCGGGACCCAACCAGGTCACCGCTTCACGCAAGGCTTCGACGCTAAAATTATCCAACAAAATTCGATCAACGGGGCCAGCATAACATAACTTTTGAAGCTCCTCCATGGATCGCACTTCAAAAACAACGGGCAAGTCCAAATTCTGACGCTCCAAATAAGAACGAACCGCGGCCAAAGCAGGCGCGACTCCACCGCAGGCATCGACATGGTTGTCCTTGACCAGAATGGCATCGTACAAACCAAAGCGATGGTTGACACCCCCTCCCCATCGCACCGCTTCCTTTTCTATGCGCCTGTTCAAGGGCGTGGTTTTGCGGGTATCAAGCAAACGGCAACCGGTATGAGCAATGGCCTGGGACCAAATGCGTGTCCGCGTTGCAATACCGCTCATGCGTTGCATAATATTCAACAAGAGGCGCTCGGCCTGCAAAATGGAGGCAATACGGCCTTGGACTTCCATTGCGGCAGTCCCGGCTTGAACATCCTGCCCATCTTCACAATGCAGTTGGATTTCTAGTTCAGGATCAACGGTATGCAAGACCCAACGAGCGTATTCCAACCCGGCCAAAACACCGTCTGCCTTCACCCAAAGGGTGGCTTGCCCCTTCTGATCAGCGGGAATACAGGCTAAGGTCGTGTGGTCCCCGTTGCCCAAATCCTCGTCTAAAGCGAGGCGGATATAATCATGCGGACTCAGCGAAGGACGATGCGAAAAATTTTCCATTGGTTGTTTTGTAGTTCCCAAAAAATCCGGACTTTGAAGACCTGTCCGTTTACGTCGCGGTATTCACCCAAAAGGTAGGCCGTTCCAGCGCCTGCCTCGCAGCGCGCATGCAATGTACGGTACGTCCTTAACGGATGTTTATTCATAAAATTCCGAAGAACCGAGTAGGCGGCCTTGTTGGCGTAGGTGCCTTGACGCTCACCCCACTCCAATTGAACCGAGGCTCCTGCCATGAACAGAAGGCTATCCGCATTCGAACCCCGCCAATAACGAGCGACCCGCTGAAAATCACTGGATGGAAGGCATTCTTGGCCTGGTTCGGCCCTGGCCGAACCGGCCAATCCCAGCCAAACCAGCACAATAACCCCTCCAATGAAAAGATGGACAGGCGAATAAAACCGATTAGGATTCAGCTGAAAGCCGCGCAAAATGATGAAAAAAGGCCGGTATTGTTTCGATGCCTTTCAGGTAGTTAAAGACACCGTAATGCTCGTTGGGCGAATGCAAGGCGTCTGAATCCAGACCAAAACCCATCAAAACGGATTTGAGTCCCAGTTCTTTTTCGAAAAGCGCGACAATAGGAATGCTCCCCCCGCCTCGGGTCGGAATAGGCATCACGCCAAAGGTGTCTTGCATGGCTTGGGAAGCTGCTCGGTAAGCGATGCTATCGGTTGGGGTCACCACCGGTTCTCCCCCATGATGCGGACGGACCTCGACCCGAACCCCGGCCGGGGCCAGGCTTTTGAAATACGAGGAAAACAATTCCGTGGCACGGTGGGAATTTTGGTTAGGAACCAAACGCATCGAAATCTTGGCATAGGCCTTGGATGGCAACACGGTTTTGGATCCTTCGCCGGTATAGCCTCCCCAAATACCGTTCACATCCAACGTGGGACGAATACCGGTGCGTTCCAAGGTCGTGTAACCTTTTTCGCCATGGAGGGCATCGATGCCCAAATCTTGCATGTAGTCCTTTTCGTCCAGGGGTGCACGGTTCAATTCCTTTCTTTCGGTTTCATTCAGGTTCTGGACATCGTCGTAAAAACCTGGAATAGTGATTCGACCCTGTTCGTCGTGCAAACGGGCAATCATCGAGCAAAGCGCATTGACTGGGTTGGTAACCGCTCCTCCGTAAACCCCGGAATGCAAATCACGGTTGGGTCCCGTCACCTCCACTTCGACATACGAAAGCCCCCGCAGTCCCGAATCAATACTGGGTACATCGTTGGCAATCATGCTCGTATCGGAGATCAGCACCACATCCGCACTCAGTTTGGAACGGTTGTTACGGACAAAAGTCCCCAGGTTAGCGGAACCCACTTCTTCTTCGCCCTCGATCATGAACTTGACATTGCAGGCCAAGGCCTGGTGGGTCATCATGTATTCAAAAGCCTTGACATGCATGTAGACCTGGCCCTTGTCATCGCAGGCACCTCTTGCATAAATTTTTCCATCCCGAATTTCGGGCTCAAAGGGCGGGCTATGCCAGAGTTCGTAGGGGTCGGCCGGCTGCACATCGTAGTGTCCGTAAACCAAAACCGTTGGCAAGGAAGGGTCGATGATTTTTTGGCCGTAAACAATGGGATAACCATCGGTGGGGCAGATTTCGACCTCGTCCAAACCGGCTTCACTCAGACGTTCCGCCAAGTATTGGGCGGCTTCAAAGACATCATCGTGAAAATCCGGATTCGCCGAAACCGACGGAATTCGTAACAAATCAAACAATTCGTCCAACAGCCTTTGCTGGTTGGTTTCGATAAAGGTCTTTACTTGGCTCATCATCGTCAATTTGAATCCAAAACTAAGTCCAAAACTCCTTCTCAGACCCCGTGGGTCGAATCTGCTGCCCGCAACAACGCCTCCAAGGCCGGGTAGAGTTCAGCGGGTGCTGCCAGCACTTCACGACCGTCCAAAGGATGGTATAGAGGACGTACGCTGCCCACCTTCCCCCCTGCTTCTTGGACCAGGAGCAATCCAGCAGCCACATCCCAAGCCTGCAGATTGTATTCAAAGTAACCATCAAAGCGACCCGCAGCCACATAAGCCAAGTCAATGGCGGCAGAACCCATCCGACGGAGGCCCCGGCATTGACGCATCAATGTTTGCAAGACCTCCATGTAAGCCTGCATGCGATCAAAGCGCTGAAAGGGGAAACCGGTCGCCAACAAGGCATCTTCCAACCCCCCTGGCCTGGATACTTGCAGCGGTTGACCGTTGCAAAAAGCCCCACCACCCCGGATGGCGGTGAACATTTCATCCTGAAAAGGAGCGTACACCAAGCCCAAGTCCACTTGCTGATCGGTCACCAAGGCAATGCTGACCGAAACAATGGGCAAACCATGGACAAAATTGGTGGTACCATCCAAGGGATCCACCACCCACCGAAGCCCTTGGTCGGTTCCGGGTACCAGGCCCTCCTCTGTTTGGAAAGCCGCCTCCGGAACCAGATCCTTTAGTCCCTCCACCAGCAGTGCCTCGCATGCCAGGTCCACCTCGGTCACCAGGTTCCTGCGGTCTTTGAAACGTATTTCATCGGCCTGCAAATCCCCGCTCCGGCGAAGCATCAGGTCCCCACATTGCCTTGCCAAACCTTCAAGGCCTGCCTGAATTTGAGCCTCGCGCCCTTGGAGATATTCCATCATTTCGTGCAATTTAAGAACGATTTTTCATAAGGGAACGAGCCCCGTAAAGGAGCCCAAACAAAACTGTTAAAACACAAGCCAAACGACCCAGTACATCGCCATGCTTTGCATAAAGCGTTTGCTCTTGGTTCAATCGCAAGAAGCCCTGAACCACCCCGCGTTGGCCCCATCCCAGGGTATCCAAAAGCTCGCCTCTTTGATTAATGAGGGCGGAAATCCCTGTGTTAGCTGAGCGAATCATGGACCTTCGTTGTTCAATGCAGCGCAAACGAGCATAGGCCAAATGTTGGCGATGACCGTCGGTTTCCCCCCACCATCCATCGTTGGTCATCACGGCCAATAGGTTGGCTCCTTCGTTCACAAACCCCCCGCAATACGCCCCAAAAATCGATTCGTAACAAATCATCGGCGCTACCTTGAGGGGGATGCGATCGGGGTGACCCTGGGCGACTGAATGTTTGGAAATCCAACCCATCATCAAGGGGGTACGCTCCGCTTGGGTTCCGAGTTGTCCGGTCATCCCTCCCAAATCCACCGATATCCATCGCGCAATTGCGTTAAAAAACATGGGATAAGGCAATTTCTCTACCCCAATGACCAGCTTGGATTTGTGATAAAAGGCCAGGGGTTGGCTGACATACTGGGCGCCTCCTGAATCCATGGACCCAGGACCTACGGACCCCAGACCCAGCGCCGAATTGTAGAAGGTGTAGGCGGGGGAACCGCGTCCTTGACCGTGCAATTGGACCACGCTGGCTCCGGTCATCAAGGCCAAACCGGGGCGTTTCATAACATATTTTTGCAAGGTATCCAACCAGGGATTCCTGGGGGCTCCATCGCCGATAACCCAATAATCCGGCAAGGCGGTTTCGGGCCAAACCACCAAGCCCTTGCCTTGGAGGGAATCCGTGCAGGCCAGAAAAATGCGCATTTGATCGGCGTATGTTGACGGTTCAAACTTGACCTTGTAAGGATCCAAATTGGGCTGAACGGCCAATACTTGAATCGACGGCCCGCGATCCTTTCTAGTTTGGTACAGACTGTATGAAAGCAACGCCGGAATTACCAACCATAGCCCAGCCCATAACCTGGCTTGGCGCCTCTGCATCAAGGTTTGGTAAAGCCAAAAATTAACCGATAAAATCCAAAGGGATCCACCGGCCACGCCAGTCCACTCATAATACTGAATCCACATTGGATGGTTGGCAGGGGCATGGCCCAGTAGCATCCATGGGAAATCCAAATCAATGCGTTGATGTACGTATTCCATGGCAAGCCAAGGACTAACCCAGGCCAACCATTGGAGCCAAATCCTCTTGCCTTCGGATAAAGTGCCTGCTTTTTTGAGCCATGCATAAAACATAACGGCCAAGGTGAGGTAAACCGCATTGGCCACGACCCCGGCCACCGCACCAATCAAAGCGGCCCGGTAAACCCACCAAGTACTCAAACCAAAAGCCAAACAAGCAGCACCAAAAATCACCGGCAGAGGCCTGCGGGCATGATCCACCACCCACAACAAAGGAATCAATGCAACCCAAATCAGGGGAAGAAGATCGTTGGGAGGAAAAGAGAGCCACCAAGCAAGACCAGCTAAGCCGCCCAAAATCCAAGGAGAAAGACCGGGCGAAGTCCATCGGGCTATCAACGCATTCATACTGCAAAAAACGGAGGAAGTTCTTTCCAAACCAAAGAACCTCGGTTTGGTTTAAATCATTGTAATTTGCAGTAATTATGATGAAAAATTTGCAATTAACCCGCTTTGGTTACGCCTTGAGGTCCCTTTGGATGCGTCCATGGCTTGGCAGAGGACTTGTTTTGGTGCTTGGGGTCTTGCTGGCGGGTCGGGACGCCATGGCCGCTGTTCCTTCTGAATCCGGCCC
>RFOZ01000106.1 GCA_009926405.1 Cytophagia bacterium | reverse complement strand
AGTCAAAGGTGCGGCCCGACGTCAATTGTTGGAAGATCTTTACAACGGAGACCTTCAGATTTTGGTCGGGACCCATGCCTTGATTCAGGAGCATGTGCGTTTCAAAAACCTGGGTTTGGCTGTTATTGATGAACAACATCGCTTTGGGGTTGAACAAAGGGCTATGTTATGGGCTAAATCCCGTATAGCCCCCCATGTTTTGGTGATGACTGCGACTCCCATTCCCCGAACTCTTGCGATGACGCGCTACGGTGATTTGGAGGTGTCTTTGATGAATCAATTGCCTGCAGGTCGTAGGGCTGTTCGGACGATTGTGACTCCGGAAGCCAAACGCCTAAAAATGTTTTCCTTTTTGGCTGAGCAAATGCGGGCTGGCCGTCAGGTCTACGTGGTTTATCCGGCGATTCGCGAAACCGAAGACCAGGACATCAAGTTTCTTTACGATGGCTATGAAGCGATGTTACGGGTCTTTCCTCGCCCTGAATTTGAATTAGCCGTGGTGCATGGCCAAATGAAAGGCGCCGATCGAGACTTTGAAATGCAGCGATTTGTCAGCGGGAAAGCTCAATTGTTGGTGGCTACCACGGTGATTGAGGTTGGGGTCAATGTGCCCAATGCAACGGTCATGGTGATTGAGAACGCAGAACGCTTTGGATTGGCCCAGCTTCATCAATTGCGAGGCCGGGTTGGGCGGGGCTCTGAACAGAGTTACTGCCTTTTGATGCATAAGGATCGACCTTCGGACCAGGCCAAACAGCGATTGGATGCTTTGGCTTCGACCACCGATGGGTTTCTCATTGCCGAAATGGATTTGCAAATCCGCGGTCCGGGGGATATGGCCGGCACTCAACAAAGCGGGGTGATGGAACTCAAATTCTCGGATCTGACTCAGGACGGAGAAACCATGGAAAAGGCCCGGGAATACGCCCGGCAAATCCTGGATGCAGACCCCATGGCGACCGGGGAGACCATGGGTCGCCTGGCCTTGGCATACGATCGCTTTTACGGCAAAAGCAAGAATTGGAGCAAGATTTCCTAACTAATTTCGGG
>RFOZ01000105.1 GCA_009926405.1 Cytophagia bacterium | reverse complement strand
TTTGAGTGTTACCACCCTTGATAACCGCCTTATCACATATTCCTCACAATCCCCCTATAGACCTTAGACTCTTATCCCTATGAATTCAAAAGAATTACGTCGAGGTGGCCATTTTTTGGTTCACCATCCCGGTCCCGATGAAGTGTTCATTCGCGAAGATTTTGGCGAAGAACAACGCATGATGTTTCAGGCAGCAGCCGATTTCATGAAATCCGAAGTGGAACCGCATTTGCAACGCTTTGAACACGGTGACTATGCCTTGGTAGAGGAACTCATGCGCAAAGCGGGTGCTTTGGGGCTCCTCAGTTTATCTGTTCCCGAAGAATTCGGCGGCATGGGCATGGGCTTTAATGTTTCCATGCTCATTTGCGAAGAAATATCCAGCATGACCGGTTCCTTAGCGACGGCTTTTGGGGCCCATACCGGCATTGGAACCCTCCCCATTCAATATTACGGATCCCAGGCTCTGAAGGATCGCTTCCTCGCCAAAATCGCCAGTGGAGAATGGATCTCGTGTTACAACTTGACCGAACCGGGGGCAGGATCCGATGCCAATTCCGGCAAAACGATGGCCGTACTCAGTTCAGATGGTTCATATTACGAGATAACGGGTCAAAAAATCTGGATTTCCAATGCCGGATTTGCGCAGGTTTTTATTGTGTTTGCCAGAATCGAAGACGACAAAAACATCTCTTGTTTTGTTTTTCACAAAGACGATGTGCAGGGTTTGACGATGAACGCCGAAGAACACAAAATGGGAATCAAGTCCTCATCAACCCGGCAGGTATTTTACGATAAGGTCAGAGTTCCGGCGGATTCCATGCTTGGACAAAGAGGCGACGGTTTCAAAATAGCCGTCAACGTCCTAAACGCCGGTCGTATCAAATTAGCTGCGGCCACCAACGGTGCGGCGTTCAAGGTTATTGGCTTGATGAGCCGCTACGCCAACGAGCGCCATCAATTTGGCAAGAATATCGGAGAATTTGGAGCCATTCAGGAAAAAATTGCCCGCTGTACGGCCTTGGTTTACGCAACCGATGCGGCGTTGTACCGAGCCGGCGATGCCATCGAAAAACTTCAAAACGCCCTTTTGGCCGAGGGCAAATCCGAGG
>RFOZ01000104.1 GCA_009926405.1 Cytophagia bacterium | reverse complement strand
GCGGTCCCGAAGGCTTGGTGCACGACACCGAGCACTGGCTCAAGGCTCAAGGCGTGCCGACCGATAGAATTCACAAAGAACTCTTTTTTCAAACAAGCAGCGCCGCCCCATCGACGGCACCACCCGTTACCCCCAGCTCCATGGACGATGATCCCGGTGCCCTCCCGGTTGTCACCCTCAAAGTAGACGGCAAGGTCTACGAATTTGCCGTGGAACCTGGACGGTATATTTTGGAAACAGCTCTGGAACAAGGCATTGATTTGCCCTACGCCTGCACCATGGGGGTATGCGGGATGTGCCGTGCCAAAAAAATTTCCGGGGAAATGTCTATCGGTGATCAGGAGGCCATCAGTGCCTCGGAAATCGCCTCCGGAGCCTGCCTCACCTGCGTTGGTCGCCCCCTCTCCAACCGCCTGGTCATCGACTACGATGTCCCGAATTAGGTTGTTACTAAATACGAACTTTAAGACAGTCGGGACTCAAAGTCCTCGTAACCAAAGCGGCGAATTAATTCAAAGCCACCGTTGCTTCGCCAAAGGCCGATGGAAGGTAATTCCATACCGTTGAAGGTATTGGTTTTGACCATGGTATAGTGCATCATGTCCATAAAGACGAGGTCGTCGCCCGTTTGGAGTGGTTGCTCGAAGGCGTAGATCCCAACCTGGTCACCCGCCAAACAGGATTGCCCCCCCAAACGATAACAATGGGTATGGGTAGAGGTGGCCTCCATGGCTGCACCCAAGATGCGTGGTTGGTAGGGCATTTCCAGAACATCGGGCAGGTGGGCCGTGATGCTGCTATCCAAAATAGCCACGGGCAAAGCCTCTGTTTTCATGATGTCCAAAACTTTGGATCGAAAATAACCTGTTTCCCAAACCAGGGCCGAGCCCGGTTCCATAATCAGTTGAAGGTGTGGAAACTTGGCTGAAAAAGTGGAAATGGCAGAAGCAGCTTGTTCCAAATCGTAATCCTCACGACTCATCAAATGTCCACCGCCCAAGTTCAAGGAACGAACCCGGTTAAGCCAAGGTTCAAAATCCCTGGCCAAAATATCCAGAGTTTGGGCCAAGGCATCGGCCCCACTCTCGCATAGGTTATGGCAATGCAAAAAATCCGGTTCCAAACCGGCCTTTACCAAGGAAGGATAACCCTTTTCC
>RFOZ01000103.1 GCA_009926405.1 Cytophagia bacterium | reverse complement strand
TTGGACGTGGCACGGCGCAGCCTTTTGGCTTGGTTGGTAGCCCTTGGTACCGTTACGGGGATACTTGTTTTGTGCCCCGACCTTTGAAAGGCCGGGCGATCAACCCCGTTTTGAACGGCCGCATCTGCTGTGGCTTTCGTCTGGACCAATGGCCCCAGGGACCTCCTTATGGGCCTGGGCTGCACCTGCCTTTGTTAAAAGAATTTTGGCAGGCCTTTCAACAAGCCTACCGAGATTCTTCTTTTGCGAAATCAATGCAAGTTGAATCCAAATCCAAACCTAGGTCTCGGAGGATATCCGCTGCCGAAGTTTTTTTTCAACCTTTTTTTGATAAACTAGCGGGGGGACCCGATTTGCGAATACAATTGCAAAGACAAAAATCTGAACGCAAGATTCGGCGCACTTGGCAACCTGCCTTGGAGCGTTTTGATGCCCAACGCCGGCCTTATCTACTCTATCCCAATCCCATGAACGCCCCAAATTCTTTGATGCCATGAAATATGTTTTTTATGGGACACCTGAATTTGCGGCAATCTCTCTGCGGATATTGTTGGAACATGGTTGCAGACCCTTGGCGGTGGTAACCTCCCCGGACCGGGCCGCGGGAAGGGGTCTACGGACCTTGGATACCCCCGTTAAAACCGTGGCTTTGGAACATGGAATCCCTGTTTGGCAGCCGGATAGCCTTGTCGATCCTGATTTTCTGCGAGACCTAAAGGAATTGAACGCTGATTTTCAGCTGGTTGTTGCTTTTAGGAAGCTTCCACCGGAGGTGTGGGACGGGTTTTGTTACGGAACTTGGAATTTGCATGCGTCATTGTTGCCGGATTTGCGAGGAGCAGCCCCCATTCATTGGGCCCTTCGCTGGGGCTATACCCATACGGGGTTGACGGTTTTTCGAATCAACAATCGTATCGATACCGGGGATATGCTTTGTCAAGAGAGCCTGGATATACCTCAAAAATGGAATGCAGGAGATTTGCACGATGCAATGGCCGAAGCAGGTGGTCACCTTTTGGTAAAGGCGGCTGGTCGTATCGCCGCCGGGGATTTGGTAACCGTGGCCCAGCCCTCGGGATTACCGCTTCGATTGGCCCCCAAAATATCCAAAGAAGATTCGGTTCTGGACTGGACTCGTTCCTCGGAGGATTTGTTTCATTTTATT
>RFOZ01000102.1 GCA_009926405.1 Cytophagia bacterium | reverse complement strand
CATTGATATGCTTTTGACCGGTTTTTCCCTGCTATTGGGGGCTTGGGTGATGAATGAATTTGGAGGGGGTTTGGCTTTGTTGAATTTCAGGGCTTTGGAGAAAGGCCTGGTGGTTTTGATGCTTTACGGTTTTTCCTACCTGATGTTTCGATCCTTTGTGGGCATCATTCGGCATACCGGCATTGCGGATGCGACCCGCATACTTTACGCCACCACCACGGCGGCTTTGGTTCTCCTTGTTTTTCATTCCTTGACTAGGCAGCAAAACCGGGTCATGGATTCAGCCTTTAGCTTGTCCTTTGGCTTGATCCTTATGCATTATTTGGTCACCACGTTTTTGTTGATCTGTTCTCGATTTATCTTCAAAGGTCTGTTCATGCGCTTTGTAGCCCAAGAGAAAGACTCCAAAAAGATTATTATTTACGGAGCGGGGGCATCGGGACGGATGACCATGCAGGTTTTAGCAAGGGATACCCGGACGGCATACAAAATCCTTTGTTTTTTGGATGATAATCCGCGTTTGCAGTACAAATCCGTGGATGGCATACCCATTTATCCATCGGATTATTTGCTGCAGGAATTGAGTACCCGCAAGAAGGCGGATGAATTAATTGTATCCATCCAAAACATCGAACCTCGCCGCAAGAAGTCCATTGTGGAGTATTGCCTGACCCGTGATATGATGGTTCGGGTGGTTCCTCCCCTGGAACAATGGATGAACGGGGAATTTTCGGCCAAGCAAATTGCGCCGGTGGCCATCGAGGAATTGCTCCAACGCGATCCCATCAACCTGACCAACGCGGAGGTTAGTCGCCTGGTGCGGGATAAGGTCATCCTGGTAACAGGCGCGGCAGGTTCCATCGGGTCGGAATTGGTCAACCAATTGGGGCATTACAGCCCGGCCCACCTCATATGCATTGATCAGGCCGAAACGCCCTTGCACGATTTGCAGCTGAGCCTATCGGCGCAGACGCGCAGCGGTACGGCCGCTAACATCGCTTACTTTGTAGGGGATATATCCGATGCCCGCCGAATGCGGCAGATTATCAAGCGTTACCGCCCTCAAGTTATTTTTCATGCAGCGGCCTACAAGCATGTCCCGCTCATGGAAGAGAACCCCATGGAGGCCGTTCGGGTCAATGTGCTGGGGACCTCCTCCCTTTTGCATTT
>RFOZ01000101.1 GCA_009926405.1 Cytophagia bacterium | reverse complement strand
TTGCAGAACAAGTTGGGCTGCTGTTAACAACAACGGAATAAGCGCCGGCGGTGGTTGCGGTGTAAGAGGCGTTGGTAGCTCCTGCGATGTTGTTACCGTTGTTACGCCATTGGTAGGTGAGTCCTGTTCCGGTGTTGGCATTGAGGACGACTGAACCGCCTTGGCAGAAAGTGGTGTTACCGGCAGCGGTAATGGAAGCGGTCACCGTACAAGGAGGTACGCATCCTGTAGCGAGTGAAACGGTTCCGTTGGACCAGGTGGTGTTGGGGATCACATCGGCGAGTTCATCAGCGTATTCGCAATTGCCTGGTGTGGCCAAATCCCATTCCAAGTTGTGGGTACCGGCGGCAAGAATTTTGAAGCGGACATTGAACATGAGTCCGTTGAAGGCTACAGGGGTTAGGTTGAACCAAGCAGCGCGGAACTGAGAAGCACCGCTGAAGACACCGCAGTTGGAAAGGAATCCAGTGGCGATGTTGGAGTTCAGGGATGTTACCGAAGAGATACACTGCAGTTTGGTGGGGTCGTAACCGATGGCCATGGAAATGGCAGCGGTGCTGATACCGGAGGCCATGTTAATGGTCACAGGTACGGAAACAGTATCACCGATAGACACAGCACCAATGCTGGTGGCGATGTTGGGACCGGCAGGAGCGTTAACAGCAATGGTACCCGATGCCGTGTTGGTGCCACCGGTACAACCGCCTGTCATGGTCACCGTATAGTTAAAGGTGCCTGCTGCGGTTGGTGTGCCGCTGATGGTAGCGGTGTTGGAGGCCCAGTTTCCGGTAACGCCGGCAGGCAGTCCACTGAAAGTGGCACCGGTGGCTCCGGTTGTGGTATAAGTAATATTGGTAATCGCTGCACCAAGGGTAAGGGTCTGCGCGTTGGTGCCTGCGGCTGAACCAAGGGCGATGGTGTTGCTGGGTGTGACGGTTACTGTGCGTGTTGCAGTGGCATTGGCACATCCACCGGTACCGGTAACGGTATAGGTCATGGTGGCCGTACCAGCGGCAACCCCGGTAACTAGACCAGTGGAGGCGTTGATTGTGGCAACACCAGCGGCACTGCTGGACCAGCTACCGCCTGAAACGGTAGAAGCAAAGCAAAGGTGGTGGTACCGGCCACGCACACGGTCTGGGTTCCGCTGAGGGTTCCGGCCGAAGGGGCTGCGGAGACAGTTACGGTACGGGTAGCAGTGGCATCCGCACAACCTCCGGTACCGGCAACGGTATAGGTCATGGTGGCCGTACCAGCGGCAACCCCGGTAACTAGACC
>RFOZ01000011.1 GCA_009926405.1 Cytophagia bacterium | reverse complement strand
TGCTGAGGTGAGAGCTTCGTAAGGAGCTTTTGTTGGAGGCCAAGCCTGGATTTCGAAGTCATACGCTTCATCAAAGGTACATAGGCTATTTTTGATGTTTCAAATTTTGAGCTTTCTATGAAAACGCAAACGATTGGGGACCTGTCCCGTTGGGTTGGTCAGACCGTTGAACTGCAGGGCTGGGTGATGGCTCGTCGCTCCAGCAAAGACCTGGTTTTTCTGGTGATGCGTGACGGAAGCGGACTCTGCCAATGCGTGGCCGATCGCAGCACCCTGGGCGATGCCATGTACCAAGAGGCCGAAGACCTCACCCAGGAAAGCGCTTTCTGGTGCCGTGGCGAAGTCGTAGCCGACCCTCGTCAAATAGGCGGCCACGAGGTACGACTCCGCGAAATCCGCACCCTGCACTTAAGCAAAGACTTTCCGATCACGCCCAAAGAACACGGCGTGGACTTCCTCATGGACCATCGCCACCTCTGGCTGCGTTCCAAGAGGCAGTGGGCCATTATGCGCATACGCAATACGCTCATCATGGCTATCCACGGCTTTTTTCAGGACCGTGGCTTTGTCCAAATGGACGCCCCCATCTTTACGGACAATGCCTGCGAAGGGACCTCCACCCTCTTTGCCACCGATTTCTACGGACACCCGGCCTACCTCAGCCAAAGCGGTCAGCTTTACGGGGAAGCCATGGCCATGGCCATGGGAAAAATCTACACCTTTGGTCCCACATTCCGGGCGGAGAAATCCAAAACCCGCCGGCACCTTTCGGAATTCTGGATGATAGAACCCGAAATGGCCTTCTGCGATTTGAAGCAAAACATGGACCTCATCGAGGATTTTTTGCGGTCGGTGGTGGGTGCTGTGCTGGAGAAGAATCGCCTGGAGCTGGAACTCATCGAGCGTCCAATTGAACCCCTTCAAAAAGTCACCCAGGCCTTTGAACGCATTCCCTACGAAGAAGCCGTTCAAATCATTCGGGGCGAAAGGCTGGTCAACGGGCAATCGGCGTTGGATGTGTTACGGGATGACCTGGCTCAGGTGCGATGCAGCATCGAAGAAACCCGGGCGGAGATTAGCGAGCGCGAAGCCAAGCTGGCCCAGCCCGGGCTCAAGAAGGGTGAGATCGGTCATCATCAAGCCCAATTGCAAGCGGCCCGGCAGCGCCTGGACCAAGCCGAAGAACAAGAGCGCAACCTGCCCCAGTGGATCGAAAGTGCCGCCAACTTTCAGGCAGGCAACGACTTTGGTGGTTCCGATGAAACGGTCCTCACCCGACTCTTCGAAACCCCCATCATGGTGTACAACTGGCCCCACGAAATCAAGGCTTTTTACATGAAACGGGACGAAAACGACCCCCGTTGGGCCAAAGGCGTCGATGTCCTGGCCCCGGAAGGCTACGGCGAAATCGTTGGCGGTGGCGAAAGGGAGACCAACCTCGAATGGCTGGTGGACAAAATCCACGAACACCAATTGCCCATGGAGGCCTTTGAATGGTATTTGGACCTGCGCCGTTACGGTTCCGTTCCCCATTCCGGCTTTGGACTAGGCCTGGAGCGCCTGGTCGCCTGGGTTTGCAAATTACCCCATGTCCGCGAAACCATTCCCTTTCCGCGCATGTACGGTCGCATTGCTCCGTAACATTTTTTTCCCAACACCTCTACCACTCTCGACGGCTTCGCTTCTCTCGACGGCTCTTTACCCCTACTCGAAGACTCCCCTCCTCTTTTCAGCTATTCTACCCATGACCCCCGAAGAACAATTCAAGAACCTGATTGGCCACGCCAAGGAATACGGCTTTGTCTTTCAATCCAGCGAAATCTACGACGGGCTGTCGGCCGTCTATGACTACGGGCAGAACGGGGTCATCCTCAAGAATCGTCTCCGCGAATACTGGTGGAGGGCCATGGTCCAGGTCCACGATAACATTGTAGGTCTGGATTCGGCCATCTTCATGCACCCCACTGTTTGGAAAGCTTCGGGGCATGTGGATGCCTTCAACGACCCGTTGATTGATAACAAAGATTCCAAAAAACGCTACCGAGCCGATGTATTGGTGGAAGAGGCCATCGCCAAGCAAGAAGCCAAAATCCAAAAGGAGGTTGACAAAGGGCGTAACAAATGGGGGGAGGCCTTTGACGAAACTCAATTCAAAGCCACCAACCCCAACGTGGTCCGCGTTCAGGCCAAAATCGACGAAATCGAAGAGCGACTGCGCACATCCCTCGAAAACGCCGATTTTAAGGCCCTGCAGCAATTGATTCTCGACCTGGAAATCGTCTGCCCTATCAGCGGGACCCGCAATTGGACCGACGTCCGGCAGTTCAATCTCATGTTTTCCACCGAAATGGGGGCCGTGTCCGGCGAAGGAGGCACCCTGTACCTGCGCCCGGAAACCGCTCAGGGGATTTTTGTGAACTTCCTCAATGTCCAAAAGAGCGGGCGCATGAAGATTCCCTTTGGGATTGCTCAAACCGGCAAGGCCTTTCGGAACGAAATCGTCGCCCGGCAATTCATCTTCCGCATGCGGGAATTTGAGCAAATGGAGATGCAGTACTTTGTGGCCCCCGGCACCGAACTGGAGTGGTACGCCACCTGGAAAGCCAAACGCCTGGCCTGGCATCATTCCCTGGGTCTGGGTGCTGAAAAGTACCGCTTCCACGATCACCTCAAACTGGCCCATTACGCCAACGCGGCCTGCGATATCGAATACCAGTTTCCCTTTGGCTTCAAGGAATTGGAAGGTATTCATTCCCGCACGGATTTTGATTTGAGCAGGCACGAATCCTTTTCAGGCAAAAAGCTACGCTATTACGATACCGAATCGGAGACCTCCTATGTGCCTTATGTTATTGAAACATCCATTGGATTGGACCGTCTGTTTCTGGCGACTTTGGCCGCGGCCTATACCGAAGAAAAACTCGAGGACGGCAGCGAACGTGTTGTGTTAAAATTACCGGCTTTTGTGGCCCCGGTGCAAGTCGCCCTCTTGCCATTGATCAAAAAAGACGGCCTGCCCGAATTGGCCCGCCAAATTCAGGACAGCCTCCGTTTCCGATTCCTTACCCAGTATGACGAAAAGGATTCCATCGGCAAACGCTACCGTCGCCAGGATGCCTTGGGCACCCCCGTTTGTTTGACCATCGATCATCAATCCTTGGAGGACCGCTGCGTGACGCTGCGACACCGCGATAGCATGCAACAGGAACGTATACCCATAGATCAAATTCAAGCAAGGCTGGAGCCTTTGCTTTCCATTGAAAGTGCCTTAGCGCATTTGGAGGGATAGATCAATTCGGTGTTCTATAAACTTTTATAAATCAAAAATTGATATAAAAAGTGTTCTGTATAATACCTTGACAATTAAGGTCAAAGGGTTGGAAAAAAATTGTTAAAGATTTAGATTAGCAGCTTTTATTTTCGGCTTCACCGAAGTAAGAGTTTTGTATGTCCAACCAACAACGAATTTTGAGGGTCCTCAAGCTGGTTCGCTATTTGCGTGGTGAGCCTGCCAAGGCTATTAAGCAGATTGCATTCCAACTCAAAACTTCCGAGCGCACCGTTTACCGCTACTTCGAAATGCTCAAAGACCTGGGCTTTGAGCTGCATCGCGATCCAACCAATAATCGGTTCAAAATCGTTGGCAGCCATCAGGATTTGTTACCGTTCACCCCTCAGGAAAATCAATTCATGGCTCAGGTCATTCGAAGTGCCGCCATGAACCATCCCTTGGCCGAATCGGTTTTGTCCAAACTGGAGGTGGAAGACCCTCAACAGGCCGAGGGGGCCGGGCTTAACGGTTCTTTGCACCTGGGGCATTTGGGGCACCTGATTGAGGTCATCAGCACAGCCATTGAAGAAGGCCGGCAAATTCGCTTGGTTTCCTACGCATCGGCCCATAGCCAGACCATCGACGACCGGGTAGTGGAACCGGTTTGCTTCACGGAGCAGTACCGCAGTCTATCGGCCTTTGAACCGGCAAGCATGAGCAACAAATACTTTAACATCGAACGAATGGGCGATGTGGAGATCTTAGACCAAAGAATTCAGCACCGCGATCTACACCGCTATTTCAAGCCCGATGTTTTTGGGTTCCAAGGCGAGGAGCCTACCAAAGGTGTGGAGATGGAACTGAGCCTTCGTGGTATGCTACTCCTTCGGGAACAGTACCCCGCTTCTGCCGCGCAGCTCAGCCCGATTGCAACAGAATCCCAAGGAGGACCCACCTACCGCTTCAATGCACGGGTTCAGGATTACCGGGCTCCGGCAGCCTTTGCTTTGCGGTTACCGGAGGAAGTCCGTGTTTTGGGCTCCAAGGAGTTCCTAGCCTATTTGAAGGATCTGAGCAAGGAAGTCTCCTAAGAACCCAAAACGAGGACCGCTAAGGACAGGGTTCGGACTACGCCTTGGATTTGGAATCGTGGTCCTGCTGCCTGCGCTTTTCGATAAAGGCCATCTTTTCGGCAAGTCGTTCGTTCATGTAATGATCCCGGGCGTTTTCCATCCCGACTTTGGTCTTTTGGAAGCGAATACGACGATCGTGCTCAATGTTAAGGGTATCCGCCATGTTGGTAATATCATGGTCGGTCCCGTAGTAGTCAAAGCCCCAACCTTCCTGAATTAGCCCTTTGATCAGGGGGCCAATTTGGCTTGCCCGGTATTCAACGCTGGCGTTCTCTTCCCCGTCCGATACAATAAAGAACTTGACCTGGTATTGATCGGGCTGCAAGTCCAACAAACGCAGAGACTCCTGCAATTTGCGTATGGCCATGCCTATGGCATCAAACATGGGGGTATTCCCCGATGGCCGGTACTCCGGGAACACTTTGTCCCAGGAACTCACCTTAACGAGCGGAATGTTTTCGGTAACATAGGGTTTCCCAAAAGTCCACATGTTCAGGTATTGGGTGAGGTCGGGTAAATCCTTTTGTTCCTGGATCAGCCGGTGCAGATAACCTTCAAAAACCTCCCGTGCCGAGGAGGCGATGGAACCCATCGAACCGCTTTCGTCAAGAACGAGAACATTGAAAGCATGGGATGCTGATTGGGAATCATGGGATGCCGATGGAGAATTTGAAGTGGACGCATTCGAGGTAACATGGTTTGCATTCATGAGTTGGTTGGGTTTGGTAGTTTGAAAATAGGTTGGTAAAACAATCGTCTGCAGCGACAAGACAACCACCGCAAGTATCGTGCCAAACCTTGGTCAAATCAAGTCAACGCCTCGCGTGCGCGCATGTACAAAATGTTAAACATTTTGTAGGCACAAAATAAAAATTGATAGGATTATGACAAAGTGGCCGATGACAAAGTGGCTGCAAATCCTGCCAAACCCCCATTGGCTATGACCCGCGCCACTTACCGTGAAAACAGGTATATATGAATACGTTTTCACGTATAATTTCACGGGCCATCAATGATTAACCAAACTACGAAGGATACAATAAGCGAATTGCAAAGGCTTTACGCATCCTTGACCAGAGGAAATGAAAATTTGCTCTGGGAAATCGCTCTTGCTGAAATTCCCGAGATGGTCTACCATTCCAACGCGATCGAAAATTCAACCTTACCGGCCTTTCGCTTGAGAGAGAAGTGGATGATCGCAGAGGAATTTGTATCCCGCCCCTAACCTTTACCGCGGAGGGGCCTTACCAGTTAAACAACCTTTGAATCCTACAAAATTATCGATCCGGGGATATCCTGACCTCCTTATGGAATAACTTCGGCTGTATGTCGGGGTTGGTAGACTATGCTTTTGTGGGTCGAGGGGCTTCGGCCGCTCTCACGGTACGGGCGTTGGAGAAGGCAGGTCTCTTGGTGGGCAAGCGAGTCTTGTTCCTGGACCCGGACCCCAAAACGAGCAACGACAAGACTTTTTGCTTTTGGGCCGAAGAATCCGAAACCGTTGTAACGGACCTCCAGGATTTAATCGGGCATTCCTGGGATAGGGCCCAAGCCGGGAATGAGCCCATGGTTTCGATAGCACCCCTGCGTTATTACCAGGTCAACAGCCTGGACCTCTACGAAGATTTGAGCCGACGCATCGAGGCCAACGGTTGGGCGTGGAAGACCCTGGCCGTGGACGATGTAGGGTCGGATGCAGAGGGGCCCTTTGCCGCCTGCGGTTCGGAGAAAGTGCGGGCGCGTTGGATCCTGGATTCGCGACCCCCCAAGCGCCCAACAACATCGAGGGTTCAAGGCAACGAATCCGTACTCTTACAGAGTTTTTACGGATGGATCGTGGAGACGGACCTTCCCTGGCAAAAAAAGGAGGGTGTTACCCTGATGGACTTGCAAGTGCCCCAGGACGGGGCCACGCAGTTTGTTTACATCCTACCGTATTCGGAGAACAGGGTGCTGGTGGAGTTGACCCGATTTGGCACGCAAATACTCCCTGCCGAATTGGCCGAACAACGCCTGGTCGATTACATGGCTGTTGTTAGGAAGGACCAAGGCGGTTACCGCATCGTACACCGGGAAGAAGGTATCATCCCCATGGCGGAGCACCCAGGCGAAAACCCTGGCACATTACCCGGGGTAGTGCACCTGGGCACCCGCAATCGGGCCCTCAAGCCCAGCACAGGTTACGCTTTCAAAACCATGCATCAACAGGCGCAGGAATTGGCCCTGCATTGGGCGGATCAAGGTTTACAAGCAGATCAAGGCGCCCGAACGGGGCAACCCAAACAAACGGAGCAACCCCAACGAAGGGAGCAAGCCCAACGAAGGGAGCAAGCCCAACCCCGTTACGCCTTCCTGGATGGTCTCCTTCTGCATATCCTTCGAAAACGTCCCCATCAAGGCAAGCCCATCTTTGAACGTCTCTTTGCGAGCTTGCCCCTGTCCGCCGTCTTGCGCTTTATGGACGAAAAATCAAGCAGGCAGGACGACCTGAAGATGCTCCTGCGCTTACCCTGGAAACCCTTCTTGGTCGCCCTCTGGGAACGCCACGCCGGTTGGCCTCTGCGATTGATGCTCCTAACCCTGCTCCTTTGGGGTGGGCAAGTCTGCGCCGCCTCGATGGGTGCATCGGGTTGGTACACGGTCGTGGCCAACCTGGGCCTGGCTCTGGGCATGATCACCGTGGGCCTACCGCACGGGGCCGTTGATCATTTGTTACAAAGCGGACAACTTCGAAAGCTCCCCACCGCCGCCATGATCGCCGGCTATCTTGGGTTGGGGGCTTTGATGCTGGGGTTATGGTTTTGGTTTCCCTGGTGGAGCTTGCTTTTTTTTGTGGCGTATTCGGCTTGGCATTTTGGACAAGCGGATGGACGTTCCTGGGGACTTCCTGCCATGGCATCCTTTGCCTGGGGCCTGTCGGTTTTGGCCTATATCACCGGCACCCATTCCGAGGAAACCAGCAAAATCGTGGAAGCCATGACCCATCGCCCGTCGGTTTGGTCGCTTCCGACTGCCACCATGGCGTTGTGGGTGGGCATTGGTGTGGTTCGTCAAAAATCAGCCCTGGTATGGACCTCGCTTTGGTTGATAATCGCTAGCCAAGTCCCGTTGATGCATGCCTTTGGTCTGTACTTCATCGGTCAACACAGCCGGACGGGCTGGCAGGATTTGCAAAGCGGGCTCCAACTTGATTCTAAGACGCTGTGGAAGGCGGCCCTGCCTTTTCATGCCGGTGCCTGGCTTCTGCTGGGTTTGTTTTACGCCCTGCCCAGGATACCCTCCGGGTTTATACGCGAGGCCCAAGCCTTGGCCCCCCTGGCGATTCCCCAAGGCTGGCAGGGCTTTGGGGCCGAGGGTACGTTCTTTGTTTTCCTGGCATGCTTGAGTTTCCCTCATGTCGTGACCATGCACCGGTTCTACCGCCAGGGTCGATCATAGCTGCCACGGTCGAATAGGACCGCCTCCCTCTTCCTTGAATCAATGCTTCGAATCCTGTGCAATGGGTTTACTTTTGAACCGGACCAACGATGATGGAAATAATATTAGCAGCTGTAGCAGGGTTGGTCCTCTTTCTCTACGCTGTACGATCCCTGTCAGAAACTTTGTACGATGCATTGGGGGATACCGCCCCGACTTGGATTCGTCGCTGGACCTCCAACCGTTTCAGCAGCGTGTTCATTGGCATCTTGATAACCATCCTCTTGGATTCATCGTCGGCGGTCATCATTCTGACCATCGTGATGGTCAACAGCCGCGTTCTCAATCTTCGACAGGCCATGGGGATTGTGATGGGCGCGAACATCGGCACTACCATCAGTAGTCAGATTATCGCCATGGATATAGGGCAATTTGCTCCTTTGATCATGGTCGTTGGATTTGTTATGATGGGTTTCAAAAAACAAAGGAAACAACGCCTATTGGGCCAAGGGATGATGTACCTCGGCGTTTTGTTCTTTGGGCTTTTTACGATGGAAAATGCGGTTGAACCCCTTCATCACGAGGCCTTTTTTGAGAATTGGATGCGTCAAGCAGCGCATCCTTTTACCGGAGCGTGGGTAGGTGCTTTGGTGACTCTTATCATCCAGTCCTCGTCGGCCACTGTGGCCATGGCCATGGTCTTGGCAAAAGGCGGCTTTCTAGCACTGGATGGTGGAATCGCTATCATGCTGGGAGCCGAATTGGGCACTTGCACAGACACCATGCTGGCCACCATCAAAAGTCGACGGCCGGCCCTCAAAACAGGACTTTTTCACCTTTTGTTCAACCTTACAACGATTGTTATTGGGCTGATATTGTTCCAACCCTTGGTTCAAGCCAGCCAGTGGATGAGCCAAGGCGCAAGCATGGAGCGCGCGATTGCCAATGCGCATTTTTTGTTTAATGTTAGCGGAGTCGCCTTGTTTATCGGCCTGGTACCCTGGATCGAAAAATTCTTGAATCAACTCTTGCCGGATCGTCCCAACGAATTTCCAAATGAAACCTGAGGATCTGTTTGAATAAGTCTTCAGGGGGTGTCTTCTGGCGTGTAAAGCGGCAATTCGTTGAGTCCGCTGGCCAAGTTCTCCGATTCCGGTAATACACCCCGTTCGCGGAGTCCCTTTTCGATTTTTTTGTGCTGCGATTGGAGGCTGCTTAGGCCAATCTCTTTGGTCGTCCTTTCCTGAGGGGGGTTAAGGCGGACCGACTTTTCGATCTCAGCGACTTCTTTGCGCATCTCTTCGGGCAAACGATTCTCGGTTTCGGCAGCCAAGCTGAGCGATTCGTTGGCGAAAAACTGATCGACCTGCAAACGGCGCTTGGTCAAATGCGCAAATCGTCCAAGAATAACAAAAATATTTCGCCGATCTTCGGGGCTGATTTCTTTGACATTCATGTATTCTTCGACCTTGACAAGGCTGAGGATGACCGGTTCCAAGGCTTCAACAGGGATAACATACACCGTGTACTCGATAAATCTAAAAACCGTTTGGGGCAAGGATTCAAGGGTATTGGAGGGTACCACAAAGAATAGCTGACCAAAAACGCCCTCCTGTTTGGTGTACTTGGAGGCGGATTCGGCTTGTGTTTTGAGGTAGGTTCCAAAATTGGCCAAGTCCTCCCCCCCCGGACTTTTGGCATCCAAAACAACGTATTGTTCGCAAAGCATCAAGACGTTATCCGGTTCACCTTTCAGAGGAAACTTGTCCACCACTTGAAGGGTGTACTTTTCGGCTATTTGACGGATTTTGTTGCTAACATTGACTTGGTGGTTTTGCCAGGTCTGTCGCAATCTTTGTTGTTTTCTTTCGAGTTCTTCTTGACGGGCCTGATGCTCTTGCAGTCGTTCTTCGGCAATTCGGTCCTTGAGTTGAGCCAACGAAGTGAGGTTGTTTTGAAGTTCCGCCCTTCGTTGTTGGTCAACTTGGGTCAAACCGGCCAATTCAGAACCCAATCGCTGAACCTCTCGACGAGAAGAGCCTAACTCCAGATCCAGCCTTTCCTTGTCCCTGTGAAGGTCGCCGGCCCGGGCCTCGGCCATTTTGACCGCTTGTTGGGCCTGCATGAGGTCGTTTTGGAGTACCTGCAATTCAGCGCTCATTCGAGCCATGCTGGTTTGGTTAGACTCCCATTCAGTGCTGGCATCCAGCAACATACGACGTATTCGGCTCCATCCGAACAATCGTCCCCACCAAGACAAGGCTTGCAATTCCTGCAGAAGTTGGCGCATCATTCCCATAAACAAATTTATGTTACAAAATCAAATAAAATCCCTGATGACTAGCGCTGTCGCACATATTGCCGGACACGGTGCACGGCATTGCCGCGGATGTCCAGATAGAAGAGGTTAATGTCTCCGGAATGATAATTGGGCGATCGATACAAAAAAGACCCCCAGAATCGTGGCTTGTTAACCCAGACCATGCCACCCACCACTTGGGCATCGCAAATTCCAGGGTAATTCTTGCCAAAGGGCCGTAGCACCGCACCGCGATGGCGTACGCGCGGAATCAAAGGCCCCTGGACAATGCAGGTATCGGGGGCCGGGAAAGGGGCGGGAAGATCCCAACTGATCGGGTTAACCGCCACCGCTTTGGCCAAGGCCTTTTCATAGGCCGGCGGCGCATAACCCCTGAGGTAGGTGCTCCAACTAACAAAGCAACCGACCGCGTTTGAATCAACGCAAACCGGTAATCCAGCCAAGGAATCAGCAGGAATGGCCATGCCGGGCAGATAAGCAACCACCAACCGTTCTTGGAGCGGGGTTCCGATCACTTGGCGTTTAAGCAAATGGGCGGCATGCAGCGTGCCCTGGGAATGGCCTGCGATAATAAAAGGCCTTCCTTGGCTGTAGTTTTTCAGGAAATAATCGAAGGCAGCCTCAACATCGCTGTAAGCGATGCCCAGGGATTTTTCTTTGTCTTCCAAGTTGGGTGTCAGGAACGCCGAGTAATGCGCCTGCCGATAACGTGGCGCGTAGATTTTACCGGCTCCGTTAAAGACCGAGGCTTGGTACAAAGTGGGTAAGCGGTCAATTTCCCGGTTGAGTCGGCGGTCCCTCAAGTCCTGGTTCCAGCGGTATTCGGTGCGCGGTTTGGTGGTGTAAAGCGTTGGATGCACATAGAAAACATCGACCATGGCACTGTCCTGGGCATCGCGCAGGCCGGTCGGCGTTCGGTCGGCGCCATCCCTGCGATTGGGTAAGGCAGTCCAAAACTGTTCCTTGCTGTAATCGGGTGGTGGCGGCACGGGACTTTCGCCAAAGCGGGTTGGTATGCAATAAAATTGCCCTTTGGTTTCATTCGTAGGACCAAACACCCCAATCAAAGCCATCCAAAAAACTAATTTCGTTGGGTTCAAGGCTATGGGGCATTTTTTCATCGGGGAGCAAAGGGCTAAGGGATGGCTAGCGTGGCGGTTGATGCGGATGGGAAAGCGGGTGAGTTGGCGGCGCCATGTAGAGAAGGCCCTGCTCTGCAGGCTGCCCGTACAATTCGGGGTGAAGATAACGTCCTTTCTCTTGCGGTGATTTGGCCGGTTCCGGATCAATGGGATGAGCCCGGGCATAACGATCGTTGCGAATTCCCGTTACCTGCCAGCTGATTTCGGTATTGGGCGTTTCGCTTTGAACAACAAAGCGGTTTTCAGAAATTTTGGAAGCGACCCGAACCCGGGTAAAGCCTTCCCCTCCAACCGGGGTCAATTGGTAACGAAAATCACGATTCTCGGCGCAAAAATACGAGGGCAAGAGAACAGTTGCCATACCGGTAGAATCTGTTATAACATTTCCATTGTAAAGGTTTGTCATATCCGGACTTTCGACAAAACTATGCACCAAAAATTTGTTTTCAGGGTCCACAGGGTGGTCGATTCGAAAGGTTCCGGCGGCTTTGGAAAGGGTTCCTCCTACGCTGAGATTACCCACATTCACAGCTGTTGATGCGTTGTACCAACCATGGGCGGTTCCAAACGGCTGAAAATAAGCAGCTGCCAAAGATGAAGTCCCACCCACCATGTGCATCGCCGTACCGCTATCGTTCCCGCATAACAACGTAGAATATGCAGAATTCCCGTACAAATATCCAGCCGGACCGTTGGGGTTGGTAGCCGCCAATGTTGCGTAAGGCCCTGTGCTATAGCCCAAAAAGGCATTGCTATAAGGCGCATAGGAATAGACCGTTGCATTTGCAAAACTATCCGCAGCAAATACAGCAGCGGGCGCATTCCCAAAATTCTCGGCATACAAGGTTCCGTAGGTGTCGCTGTTGTTCTGCAGAAATGCAGCATTCTGCCGGGTGCTGTAAGCGCTTACAGCGACAGAATCTCCAAAAACATAAAGTTTCGTATTGGCAGGCGCAACGGTTCCAATTCCAACATTGACACCATCGTGGTACAAATTGCGGGAACCCGCATTCCAAACCGAACCGTTCCAGTAAGGGGTGTTACCAAGAGCCGTACCCCGGTCTAGGTATCGAACCTTATCGGCCACCATGGCATAGGGAACCGATAACATAGGAGACGTCCCCAGGAGGGTATAATTCGTTCCACCGCCCAAATCCACTTCGGTCCGAACATAATGCGGGGCAGCCACCCAATCAACCCCAACCAGGTTCCCGATGACAGGTTGACCTCCTCCCAATTCCACCGTGAGCAGCCCGTGGGCGTTGGTGCTGGGTGCTGGCTGAAAAACCTCCTGATACACCACGGTCCCATGAACGGAATCTCGAACGATGCTCAAACGAAGGCCTACCGCACTTTGGGAAACCAAAGCCCCGCTTGCGGTTCGGACCACCGCTTGGTACGTCATCTTGGAAGGAGCCTGAGCCCATGCGGATGTTGCTTTCAAGACAAGAATTGACAAAAGAACTAAAAAAAGGATTTTGAAAAATCCTTGACCCAAATAAAATGCCTTCATTGAATTCGATATTTGATTTCAAGCAAAATAACAAAGGCGACCTTCTATGAATAACCCCAACCACCCCCACATCTCAAATTTAATCCAGGCCTATCACGATGTTCTGGATTTCACGGATACCTTGGATGATACAACCTTTGCCTCGTCGCCATTGGAAGGCAAATGGAGCCCAGCTCAGCACTTGGTACACCTAAACCGTTGCCTGGGCATCGTGGTATGGGTCTCTTCCTGGCCGCATTCGCTGCAACGCCTGCTTTGGGGGAGGTCAAAGCGACCCTCCAGGTCCTACGATGAATTGGTGCAACGTTACCAAAAAAGGCTTGGTGGAATCAAAGCCAAATCCCCGGCATTCTTTGCCCCAAAATCCCAAAAAGCCTCTCAAAGAAAGCAGATCACGGCCCGCCTACGAACCCTCACCGAGCGTTACGCCCACCAATTGCGTTCCTGTTCACCGGAATTCCTGGAAAGCCAAGTGCTCCCCCACCCTGCCCTCGGCAAAGTAACGGTCCTGGAAATGGCTTTGTTCAGCGCCTACCACGGCCGCCTTCATCTGGGTCTCCTTCAAAGAGACCTCAAGGCCGGCCGGCAAGATTAAAGCCTAAATAGGCAGGCCTGCTTTGCGATAAACAAAGTGCAGGAGCCAGGCCGGGCCCACCAGCAGGAATTGCAGGTCCTTGAGGAAGGAAGGCTTTTTGCCCTCAATTTGATGGCCTATGAACTGGCCGACCCAGGCGGCCGCAAAGAGTCCCAAATGTACCTGCCAGGCCGCTGACCCCACCACCCCTTCCAGGCTCATGATACCCCATGCCATGGCCAAGCTGATCAAAACCATGCCCACAAAGAGGCTTAGCGAGAGTCGGACATAGTACAAGGAAGCAACACCCAGGAAAAGCATGCCCAAGGTGACCGATCCGTAAACCCTCACAGTCCACAGTAAACCAATCAAACTAAACATAATGGCCGGGACACAGACCCAATGGATCCATTTGTTGGTGGCGTTTTGGTGGCTTTCACCGTATTCCTCGAGAAGGCGGTCGATGGTACGCATAGGATATGTTGGAGATTTTCATACGAATGTAAAACCCTTTGAACAATCCAAGACCATCCACTGAAATCCAATCAACAGCTTTCCTGACTTTGAATGCGACCCTTGCCCCAAAACAAAAAGCCCCGGTATGAGGCGGGGCTTTTTGAAGGCTAAAAGGCGGGGCCTGGAGTGCCCCTAACCTAAAACCTTGTTCCAGGAAAGGTTTGAACCGCTTAACGAACCAAAAGGGGCAGGTTCATCCGTTGATTGGAACCATCCAACCACTGAACCAAAACCGAATAACGACCGGTGCTCAGGCCTTCTAGGTTCAACTCGCTTGCACCGGCATTGACCGAAACCTGACGGAGCGAGCTCACGGTGCGACCCAACATATCACGAACTTCCACTTGCAGGGTAGCGGCAAGATCCAGGTTCAAGACCATTCGGATGTTCTCGCCCTGCTTCACCGGCTGAGGTGCAACGTAAGCTACGGCCTTGGGAGCGGACAGCGATGGAATACGCAGACCCACTTGGGAATGATTCACAGCCCAGGCATCGGTGGCTTCGGCCACAGAACCCAGAGTCCATTCGTGACCAGGAACATCGTTGTTACGGGTGATTTCTGTTTCCAAAACAAAAGCAACTTGACCGGCTTGAACCGCAACCTCCTCGGCAGAGAACCAACCCAAGCGCAGGCGGCCATTGGCCGTTTGCCAACTTAGTTCACCACCCACCAAAGAACGAATACCCGTAACACGAACACCTGCAGGCACATTCAATTCCAAGCTCATAGAACCCAGTCCCAAATCCCGATCCAAGGCCAAAGGCAAGGCGCCGTGATGAGCCATGGCCGGATCAGCCAAGAGAACAAGCCCGGCATCACCGCGGGCCACAGGGCTATAGGAAGCATTCACATCACCATAACAAATCGCTGAAATATTCTGGGTCAAGGCCCCGCTCGTTACGGTCACCGCAGGCTGTTCAAAATACCAGCTGCCAACGCTAAACGTCGCAATGGAACCCGAAAAACGACGGTTAATTAACAAGGCATCCCCGGAATTCACCGCCGCATTGCCGTTTACATCGCAGGCAACCAAGCGCAGACCCGTTTGGAGAACCGCTCCAGTCGCATGGCGCACCGCCAACAACGCATCGCTCGCCGTAACACCGCCCCAGGGCTTGGTCGTGGTGGCTTCCAACGTATACGAACCTGGAACGACATTGTTCATGCTAAAGCTACCGTTGGATCCGGAAGTAGCTGTAGCAACGGTGGCACCTAATGCGTTCTTGAGAAGGACGGTGCTGTTGTTCAATGCGGTTTGAGCATTGTTGCTATAACGAACCAAACCGGTCACACTACCCAACGAAGGACAGGCGGTACAACTCTGCCAGCAAACGGCAGGGAGCACGGTGTTGGCGCTTGGTTGCAGCCAACGGTTGGTGAATTGACCCGTGGTCTGGGTGCAAGCGCTACCGGGAGTCAAGTTTTCTTGACCGTTCCAGCCATCCAGCGTGTATTTCCACTCGATGGGAGCAGCAGTGCTTACATTGACCATCAATTCAAAAATGCCGTCGTTGTCCGGATCGGTCATCACAGCACAGCCACCACACCAGTTGTTAAAGGAACCATTCAGATTCACAGTGGTGTAAGCAGGGCCGCTGTATTGGCTCATGTTGACACGGAATGTAATGTTGGCTGAGGTGGGCGCACCTGTGCAGGCTGTGCAGGAATTCCAGCAAACCGTTGGCAAGGTTGTTGCTGAGGTGAAAGTCAAAACACGGTTGGTAAATCCAAAATTGGTAACCGTGCAGGAAGAACCTGGTGTTAAATTTTCCTGTCCCGTCCATCCATCCACGGTGAATTTATATTCTATGGTGCCAGGCAGCAAAGGCAGGGTCACTTCCCAAATGGAGTCGTTGTTCGCATCCGTCATGGGATTGCAGCCACCGCACCAGCCGTTGAATGAACCGTTGACATTCACCGTCGTAAAGGCCGAACCGGAATAACCGCGCATGTCCACCTTGAAGGTTATATTGACCGGCGTTGGAGCCGGGGTGCTGCAGGTATTGCAAGAATTCCAGCAAACGGCCGTCAATACACCACCAGCAGAGGTCACCGTATAAACGCGGTTGGTGAAGCCACCGGTGGTTTGGGTACATGCAGTACCGGGGGTTAAATTCTCTTGCCCGTTCCAGCCATCCACGGTGAATTTGTATTCAATGGGACCCGCTGGCAGAGGCAACGTTACTTCCCAAATTGAATCGTTGTTGGCATCCGTCATGGTATTGCAGCCACCGCACCAGCCGTTGAAGGTGCCGTTGACATTGACGGTGGAATAGGCTGCGCCGGTATAACCGCGCATGTCCACTTTGAAGGTAACAGGATACGTTGGAGGCGCACAAGCTGAACAAGAGTTCCAGCAAACAACGCCTACCGTACTGGCTGCTGTTACATTGTAAACACGGTTGGTAAAGCCCCCCGTGGTCTGGGTACAAGCCAAGCCTGCGGTCAAATTCTCTTGACCGTTCCAGCCGTCCACCGTGAACTTGTACTCAATGGCTCCTGCCAAAAGAGGCAGGGTGATTTCATAAATCGAATCGTTGTTGGCATCGGTCATGGTATTGCAGGATCCACACCAGCCGTTGAAGGTTCCGTTGATGTTGACTGTGGTGAAAGCAGCACCGGTATAACCGCGCATATCCACCGCAAAAGTGGTTGCAAAGGTTGGAGGAGGTGGGGCGGAGCAAACATTGCATGACTGCCAGCATACGGCAGGGAGGGTGGCGTTGGCGGCAACAGAATAACCCCGGTTGGTAAAGCCCCCGTTGGTCACGGTGCACGATGAACCGGTTGTCAATTGCTCCCAAATGGCGTTGGAAGAGGAACCATTGAGGGTAAATTTGTATTCAATGGCCATGGCAGGCAAGGGCAGGGTCAATTCATAAATCGAATCGTTGTTGGCATCTGTCATCACGGCACATCCACCGCACCAGCCGTTGAAGGTTCCGTTCAAATTAACGGTTGTGTAGGGGGCTCCGGTATAACCGTTGAGATCCACCTGAAAGGTGACGTTGTAAGTCGTTGGAGGAGAGGAGCAAACATTGCAAGACTGCCAACAAACGGCATCCAGCGTGATTGCTGCACTGACAGCTACGAAACGATTGGTGTAACCGCTGTTGGTCTGGGTGCACGGTGTGCCCTGCATCAGGTTTTCTTGACCGGTCCATCCGTCCACGGTGAATTTATAATCGTAAGTACCCGCTGTAAGGGGCAGGGTTACTTCCCAGATGGAATCGTTGTTGGCATCGCTCATCGCATTGCAACCACCGCACCAGCCGTTGAAGGAACCGTTAACATTGACCACGGTGTAGGCAGGGCCGGTATAACCGCGCATATCCACTTTGAAGGTTACCGGATAGGTTGGAGGGGGGGGAGCCGTGCAGGTATTGCAGGAATTCCAACAAACGGCATTGAGAACTGCATTACCGGCCACCGTATAAATCCGGTTGGTAAAAGCTCCCGTGGTCTGGGTGCAGGGGGTACCAGGGGTCAAGGATTCCTGACCAGTCCAACCGTCCACCGTGAATTTGTATTCAATGGCCCCGGCAGGCAATGGCAGGGTAACCTCCCAGATAGAGTCGTTGTTCGCATCGCTCATCGCGTTGCAACCTCCGCACCAGCCATTAAAGGTGCCGTTAACGTTCACCGTGGTGTAGGCAGCCCCGGTATAACCACGCATATCCACCTTGAAGGTGATATCCGAGGTCTGGGCCATGGCTCCGGTAACCCAAAGCAGCGCATGGGCCATCAAAAAGTAGATTTTTTTCATAAAAACGAGGTATTAAGTGTAAAAAATACACTTGCTAAATAAGAAGATTAATTCCATATTTCCAAACCCTTAAGTCAATTTAATTTGGCCCTGATCCTGGGTTCGAAACCAAAGGCCAGTACGTAAAGGATCGGATAATGACCTCCTTGGACGCTCCGTCCGAGGGGGCAGCGCCACCCAATTGCCAGAAATTCATGCGAGCCCTGGTATTGCGTTCCGGGGCGGGTATTAGAATAGGCACCGAAGCGCGGTTACCCTCGTTCTTGATACGGGCCGGGTTGTTTCGGTTGAAAGTCCAAGCCCCAATAACGCGCCCCCCGCTACCCTCTCCAACCCAGCTGGTCCAGGTGATTAAGGTATCGGACCAGGTGAACTGGTGGGTGGTCACCCCAATCATATCCCCGGTAGGTGTCGAAACCGCACGGACCCTTTCGGGGTAATAGGGCCCAAAGTTGACAGGTTGTACCGCATAATTCAGGGTTGGCGCGTTGTTTTGGCCCCATTTGGCAATTTCGATATCCACTTCGGAATTACCCTGGGTCAGGAACGAAGAATCATTCCAGGTAAAGAGTCCCAAAACCGTGTTGTTGGCGATGTTCTCGTTATCGCCCTCTATCACCCACCGGTAGGTTCCGTAACCCAAAGTATCCCTGCCAACGACCTCGGTGGAATACCACCGGCCATCGTGCTCCTGAATGCGCAGGTGCAAATAGCCCTTGCCATCCATGTACACATCCGAAGGACGATTGGAAAAATAATTAGGGCCGGGACCCAAAAGCCCGGGGCCGCTCTTGACATCCCAGAGGCGACCACTAAAGCGAATCAAATCCCCCTGCCTTCCAAACCCCGGAGGATCTTCGAGGGTACAGCCCCCAAGGCAAGTCACAAGAACGAGCCACAAGAATAAAACTTTTGAACTTAAGGTTCCCATCGGAATGGTAAATTAAAATGTTGAATGGTAGCATTAAACCACCCTTTTTCTAGAACATATTCCATATCCTTCCCCACAAAACGCAAATCACTGACCGGAATCAAAAACTGAACTTGGCGCCTTTCACCGGGACCCAATTCAACCGATCGAAAATCCCGAAGGCGACGAAAGGATGGTGTCACCGAAGCCACGGAATCACCCACCATGACCAAAACGGTCTCGCGCTGGGATTGGGGTCCGGTGTTATGGAGCGAAACCTCTAGGCGAAGGACCGCATCCATTCCGCGTAATACCTTATCGATCACCCGGACCTCTTCGTATCGAACAGGCCAAAACCCCTGACCTTCTCCAAAGGCGAACGCAGGACGAAAAGCATCCATACCAAACGACGGATCCAACCGTTCGGTCCATTTGTGATCGTAAGTCAACAGACTGTGAGGATGCGCCGGATAGGTATAAGGCAATTTGCCGGAGGGGCTGTAATCACCGGCCAATAAATCTACCAGGGCCTGAACTCCAGCGGAACCGGGCTGATTGGCCAACAAAACGGCGTCAAAAAGAGTATCCAAACCGTTCAAAATGCGGGGCCTGTTTTGAACCAGCACCAAGATTTTGGGGCCGGAATGGGTACGACACCAACGGCGTGCCGTTTCGATATCCTCGGAAGGTATGCTCAAATCGCCGAGATCGCCCGGTTTTTCGGTTGAAGGTTTTTCGGCAAGGACCACCACCAGGGGGCCCTTGGTGTCGTAGCTTGTGGAAGCGAGCGAAAAACGCTTTCCTAACACATCACGCAAGGACGGCCCCGCGTTTTTGCGATCCCACAAGGTATCAACTCCTTGCCAGGTACGGGACCAGGAACCATTCCATGCATAAGGCTCATCCAGGGCCTGACCCTTCAAGTGCAGCGTACTACCGGCCTTCAAAGGAAGAACAGCGCCTCGATTTCGTAACAAAACCCACGATCGACGAGCCGCTTCGCGCTGCAATAGACGCAGGCTATCGCTAAGAATCAAAGGATATTCCGACATCGCGTAAAGCTCCGCGCGGTCCATCAGGCCCAGACTGAACTTGACGTGGAGTATTCGATAAACCGCTTCGTCCAAACGGCTGACGGGGACTTCACCGCTGCGGGCCAAATCCAACAACGCATCGGTGAATCGGTAATCGTTGGGAACCATGGCCATATCCACCCCGGCCATCACCGCCATACGGGTGGCATCCCGGTAGTCTTCGGCCACCCGATGCACGGTCACCAACTTGAGAATATCCTCCCAGTCCGAAACCACCAAGCCCTGAAAGCCCAATTCCTTGCGCAGCAAACCAGTCAAAATCTGGGCATCGGCGTGCACCGGTATTCCGTTGAGTTCACCGGAATTGACCATGAGGGTGAGTGCACCGGCCTCGATACCGGCCTTGAAGGGGGGAAGAAAAATTTCCCGTAACAATCGCTCGGGGATATAGGCCGGGGTTCGGTCCTTGCCGGTCCAAGGCATGCTGTACCCCAAGAAATGCTTGAGCGTAGCCGCAACACGGTGCATTCCGGCGGGGTTCGACCCTTGGTAACCCTGAATACAAGCAGAGCCCAAGCGGGTCACCACCAAGGGGTCCTCTCCGTAGGTTTCAAAAACCCTGGACCACAGCGGTTGACGGGCTACATCCAAGACCGGCGAAAAATTCCAAGGGACGCCCGATGCCCGCGTTGTATAAGCGGTCGCTTCGGCGACTCGGCGCACCAGTTCCGCATCAAAGGAGGCCGCCTGCGCCAAAGGTTGAGGAAACAACAACCCTTCCAACACGTAATTGGCACCATGAATCGCATCAATACCGTAAAGGACAGGGATGGAAGGAGAAGGGCCTTGGACGGCCTGCACTTCGCTGAGGATTTCCCTCCAATGTTGCAAATCGTAGGCATGGCCCCCGCAATTGAGTATCGAGCCCACCTGACGAACCCGCAAGGCTTCGTGGAGTTTGGCGCTATCCAAGCGGTGCGGTTCCTGCAATTGGTAAATAGCACCAACAGAGACGGCATCCAGGTTGAGCTGGGTCATTTGACCCACTTTTTGCTCCAAACTCATGGGAGCCATCAAGGCGCGGATTCGTTGATCGTAGGGCGATGCCAACGGATAACCCGGTACAGGTTTTGGTTGCACATTTCCCTGGGACCGTCCAAACAACGGAAAGCCCACGAGAAGGGTCAACCAAAAAAAGAGCGTGTGAAATCTAAAAGAAGACGTTGAAAAGAACATAGCGCACATTACTCTTCGGGGTTCATCAAAAACTGCAGGGTACCGCTCACGGCTTGGGCCTTGACCTGGGCCGATGGCGCACCCGTTCCAGCGTCATCCGGCCGATAGCGAACAAAGTAGGTCGCGTTGGGCCGGAAGCCGGGATGCTGATCCGTCGGCAGGGTCCATCGTTTGTAGACTTGGCCCTCCACCCTTTGGAATTGACTGCTGTGCACCGTAACATCGCTGAGACGGGTCGAACGTTTCCAAACCAAGGGCTCGGGCGTGATCCCAAAAGTCCATTGACCGGGAGGCCAATCCAACAAGGATCCGGCGATTCGTAGTTCTTTGCCCCGCCAAACCGAGAAACCATCGCTGGCCGCTTGGATGGATGCCGAGGGATCCAACCATGGCCCGGTCCATTGAACCGGAGGATGACCCTGATAGGGTATCCAACGAATTTCGTCCACTACCAACGAGCCACGCGCCTCGAACTGAAGGATCAGTTGTTTGATGTTATCGGGCCTGGCATGGCTGTTTTCCCACTCAAAATCTTCCAAAGGCAAAACCAATTCGCTCCAACCGCTGGTATCCAGCCCCGGTCCCACGCTGGTCTTCAAGTATTTGGGTTGGTAACCCAGCCAACATTGGGCTCCGGCATAATCTTCCAATGCAAAGGCCATGGGCAAACCCTTGCCCGGACCCTTGAGTGCCCGAACGCGCAAATACAAGGCCGCACCATGCAAAACTTCACTCATGTTTTTGGGAGACCAATCGTCCCATCCAATTCCTAGTCCCATCCAAGGCGGGCAACCCTCGGATAGTTTGTCCCATTCAAGCCGTAGTCCATCGCGGGGATCCCCGGTCTGGGCCGCCGACACACGCAAGCAGGGCGATGGAGTAAACCATATTTCGGATCCCAGGCCATCCCGATAAACATTCAGGGCGTAAAAATTGCCAATGCGGGGCTCCCCCTCCTCTTCCCAATTGTTATAAAGGGGAAGGGTTTGGATACCCGATTGCCGGGCTGTAACCCGCACCGAGTCCAGGTTCACTTTGCGCTGGGCATGGCTGATCTGCGGCCAGGCCAAGACCAGAGTCAGAGTCAGGGCCCAAAGCATCGCCGCCCCTTTCAGGGCGCTCCTCCGCTTAGGGTTGAAGCGGTCCATTGGAGGTAAAGACCACATAATCCAAATAAAGCTGCGAATACCCCGAGGAAGGATTGGCCAACATCAAGACCGAAACCTTTTGAAGACGATCCGGCTCCAAACGATTGTTCCCCGCCGGGGTAGAAGGTTGCCCATTCACAAGGCTAACCAGATCCGAATAGCGGGCGCTGATTAAATTCCATCCACGCTGCAAAGTTTGGGCACCGTTCACCGAATAGGCCGCGCATTGGAGGGCGTACATGTCCTCGTTGCTTTGGTTGAATTGACCGTCCAGGTTATCGTCTTCACGAAACTGAATCAGTAACAAAGCATTGGTCACCGAATCAGGCAGATACACCAGGGCATTGAAATAAACCTGATCGGGGTTGGCAGCCAGGGGAAAACGCGGGGCTTGGTAGGCAGAGGCAGGGAATTCCAGCATCCCGATCAACCAATCCCAATTCACCAGCCCTCCCATATCGTAATAAGCGTTGCCCTGTCCGGCCAAAGGATTGGTTCGAATAACAAAGGACATATTGGCCCCACTCTGCACAAAGGACTGCCAACCTGGACGTATCCCGCTTTCAAAATCCGCTAACACAAATCCCCCGGGTTGACGAACGCTCAAAACTTTAATACGACGCTGAAAGAGCAGGGAGTCCTGCTCTACAAAAAGCTTCAACTCGGTTTCTTCGGCCCTGAACATGGGGAACAAGGTGGTGGAACCGTTCCAAACACAATTCACTGCATCCAAAGAACGGGATTTACCGGTGATGATTTTGCGAGCTCCGCTGGATAAACCACGAACCTCCACTCGCCAGTCGGTGAGTTTGTTAAAGCGGCCCTGCAGGTAAACCGTCTCCCCTTGGCCAAAGCGTACCGAATCACGGCTGGTCTTGACAGGTTCCAAAACCTGAAAATCACCGAACAAATCAACCAAAGCCGGACCCTCGATGACGGCGTCCTTGGTACAGCTTCCCAAAATCAGGAGAAAGCCGACCGCAACGAGTTTCCAAAGATTCAAACCAGTGAACAAAAAGCCCGAGGGTTTGGCATTAGGGTGACAACAAGACTTCATAGTTTCATAATTAACATGAGTTGACTTATGTTCCAAGGATAGCGAGCCTGCATGGCGGCGGTTCCGTTGCGCCATACAAATTGCTGCGTGGACAATTGAGCTTCAAAGCGATCCCCCATGGTGTATTGCAATCCAGCACCGATCCACTGCTCGGTCCGGTCCAAATCCGTCCGTGCAAAATCGACCACTTCAGAATAAGGGTTTCGGACCGCGTAGTAATCGTGACCCTGGCTTCGGTAAAGTTGCCACTCGGCAAAGGCCGACCAAGAGGAACCCAGTTCCAAACGGGTCTGAAAGGAAGCTTGCAGGTTGTTCAAGGCCACGTCCGAAAGAATGGCGTCACCCGAGGCATCGGGTCGCATGGTTTGTTCCAACCGTATCAAGGCTGTTACCAACCAAGACCTACGCAGGTTCAAGAGGCTATGCAGCCTCCATTCGTTGCGCCAATCAGCCAGCCAAAACATGCGTCGATTGTTCACGCCTTGTCCCTTCACATCGGACATAAATTGGACATCCAAGGACGGGTTCCAGAAGCTGGTGCTATCGGTGTTCCTAACAAAATTCAAACCAAGGCCCTGTCGGTTCGGCGTTGCCAAGCCGTAGGGCAAGGCATTGCCGTAGCCCGGATCGTATTCCATAAGGCCGGCCACCACCTGGGTCTGGTAAAGAGAGGCATCCCGGTACAAATCGTTGAGAGCCATGGGCCGCAACACATTCATGCTTTCCAAGCGCTTGAAAGCCATGGGGCTACGAGATGCATTGATTCGTTTGGTCTGAGCGGTCGCGCTGCGGTAATCCGAACCGGTATACCACGCTTGGAGACTTCCTTTCCAGGGGGAGCGGCCCGCTATACGACGACCCAGGGGGCTTTCCCAGCGCAACCAACCAAATCCATCGGTTAGCGTGGGCCTATCCTGAACGGTTGGGTTTCCCGGATCCGCTTTGTTCCAACCCAAGCGGGTCAAACCCCCTTCGGCGTCCAAGGACCAAAACCGGCCTTTGGAAGGCGAAGGGGCCAGACCCCATTCCGTGCTTAACACCGGATGATGAATCAGGTAAGGCTGGTTCGCGGTTCGAGCGACATCGTAGAGCTGCACAAAATTGACTTTCCCGTGCAGACCCACGCCTGTAGTCCAACGCAGGCGACCGCCACTCAGCAAACGGTCCGGGGTGGATCCAAAATCCGAAGCAGCAACCCTGGTGGTAAACAACGAAGCATGGAGGCTCAAGTCCAAGGGATCAATCACCCCCCCCATTTCAAGAACCACCCCTTGCTGCCGACGGGTTCGGTTGCTGTTTTGGAATAAATCGTATTCGATCATACCCAGGGTTGGGCTGTTGAGCAGCGATGGATTGGAGAGAATCCACTCCTCATGATTCCAATAAGTAAATGGACTCATCCGGTAGTCCAAATCCCCCACTTGGTAACGAAGTTTTTGGTTCACCAAACCCCGGATCCACATTTGACGCAAGTCCAAGGTCAAACCGGACCCCCAAAATCCTCCGTATTCAGAGCGAACCCGAAGCTGGGCATGAATTTCCACCTGGCTATGGGGCAGAATATGCAGGCCCAAATCGGTCAAGGCATAGCCCGGCATCATGGCTTTGCCCAGGCTATCGGAATCTTCGCGCAGTCCCTCGGCGGACATCAAACCACGGGCATAGGAAGAGAAGCGGATCTTTTTGGGGTCCAGCACCTGGGCATCGGCCCAAGGCAAAACCAATAGACCTATCAACGTCAAGGCCAGAACCGCCCGAAGGGTTTTGGATTTTGTGTTATGTTTTAACATTAGAAGAATACTTTGAGTTCCACCCAGCTTTCGGTCCCGCGAAATTGATCCTGCGCAAAGCTCCGATCATAAAATCCGTACCAACGATGCCTAAAATACAAGGCCGACTGGGGGCCGAGGTGCCAATCGGCGCCCAATCCCAGGGCATGACCCCTTTGGTCCCGGGGCTTGAAGGTCTCCAAATCCAAATCGGTGGCGTAATTGCCCAGGGTCCATTCGGCAGCCGCATAAGCGCAAAGCACCCAACGCGGATTGACCGCCCAGTAGGATTCCAATTCGTGCGCGTATTGACGCAAATAGGCGGTAGGCCTCCAGTCCACCAAAGGAACAGGGTTCTTCTGAACCGAGTTGAGGCGGGCCAGGTA
>RFOZ01000002.1 GCA_009926405.1 Cytophagia bacterium | reverse complement strand
GACAAGGTGAGCCCGTCGGGCCAGCTCGAGCCCCCCAACGCCAAGGACTTCCCCAACTTCGGTGCCAACATCGTGCGCCTGAAGCCTTCGGAGGAGCCGATGCTCCCCTTCGTGATGCTGCCCCGCCCGCTGCAGGAGAGCAACGTGGTGGGGAAGGGGGGCACCGATCGGAGGCTGTTCCAATCTCCGTTTTGCAAAACATGCAGGCTCAAGTCCTGGGCCGGTTGCTGAATTGTCAAACGACCGAGGGTCAAGTCCAGTTCCAATTGTTGATGGCTCAAAGCCTGACGGCCCGCATAGGTTCTTCGAATAAGCGCCGCGACCGAAACCCGGTTTTCAAGAACCAAAAGGCGGCGGACCAAAACAGGTTCCTGAAGGTCTTGGTCTGCATATACCAGGACGGCGAAATTGCCGGATATTTTGGGGCGCAAGGTTTCGGAAGGCAGGGGATGGCTGTAGTGGGTGTATCGCTGCAAGGTGTTGAACGAGGGTCGATGCGCTTGGATGAGTTCCCGGTCCAGGCCTTCAAAGGCTTGGGACTCGAACAAATCCGAGGGGGTCCAATCCCGGCGACAAGGGACCAGCCGAACGGTGTAAGGCCGATAACCCCCTTCCAAATCATCAAAATGCAAAACCAAGGGTGCGTTGTTGGAGCCCAATTCCCAAACGGGCGAGGCAAAGGGATCCCCCTCTGTTTGGAGCCGCACCCCGGCAAGGTTGGTGGAAAAGACGTTCTCCAGGTAAGGGGTGGACCCGTTCCCGTTCCCGTTTCCGGCCAGGCTTTGTTGGCAAAGCAAGACGATTAAAAGGCAAATCATTCGCACCATACCCAATCATACGTTCCGAATCGGCAGAACGTGCCTTTGCCTCCAATTTTTTTATCAAGAAAAGGCAGAATAATCAGCCAAAATTCGAATTCCACTCCGATGGCTATTGTATTTTTGGCCCGCACTATGACCATGGCACCAACCATCCGACTACGCCGGGGGTACGATATCCATCTTGCCGGCACCCCCCAGCCCCAATCCTTGCTTTCGATCTCGAACCAGCGCTGCGCTGTTCGGCCGACCGTTTTCCATTACCAGAAGTTCAGGCTTCTGGTCGAAGAAGGGAGCACCGTCCTTGCAGGAACGCCTTTGTTGGAAGACAAGGAACACCCAGGCCTCTACGTATGCAGTCCCCGAAGCGGCCAAGTTTTGGCGATCCAACGCGGAGCCAAACGCTTGCTCGAAGCGGTTGTCATCCAAGGCGATTCCGAAACCCAATACATGGACTTTGGTTCCGCACGTCCGGAGGATCTGGGCGCTGATGGGGTCAAGGCCAAAATGCTGGTTTCAGGAACCTGGGCTCATATGCGTCAAAGACCCTACAATCGCATGGCCAGGCCCGAAGCCCAGCCTCGATGCATTGTCATTTCTGCCTTTAACACGGCACCCATGGCCGCCGATCGGGACTTTCAAGTGGACCAAGACCCGGCTGCATTTGCCGAAGGTCTCAAGGCCTTGAATCAATTATGCCCTGGCCAAGTCTTTTTGCATACCCATACCAGCCGAACCCGCTCCAAGCATTTCACCGGGGCTAACCATGTAAAAGTGCATCAATTTGAAGGGCCCCATCCCAGCGGGAATGTCGGTATTCAAATGCACCATGTTTCCCCGGTTTCCAAAGGCGACTGTGTTTGGACCATGACCCCGGCCGATGTGATTATTTTGGGTCGTTTGTTTTTGACCGGTTATTACGATGCCCGTCGTTGGGTATCGGTCGGTGGTTCATCCTTGAACCAACCCGGTTATGCCCAGGTGTTGGTGGGGGGATCCGTTCAGGAATTAATTCAAGCAGCCGGACGTAAGGCCGGGGATCACCGCACGGTATCCGGGGATTTGTTGAGCGGGGAACAGGTAGGGGCGGATGGATTTCTGGGTTTCTACCACGACCAACTGAGTGTGATTCCTGAGGGCCGCGATCTGGAATTCCTGGGATGGCTCTTGCCATCGTATGCCCGCCCTGATATTTCCAAATCCTTCTTGTCGGGTTGGATGAGCAAGCGTACCTATGAAGTCAACACCAACACCCACGGTGAAGAGCGGGCCTTTGTGATGACAGGTCAGTACGAAAAGGTATTGCCCATGGATCTGTTGCCTACCTACCTTCTCAAAGCTATTCACTATCAGGATGTTGAGGAGATGGAGCAATTAGGTCTTCACGAGTTAGACGAAGAAGATGTAGCCCTTTGTGAATTTGTTTGTACTTCCAAAATTCCCGTTCAGCAAATGGTGCGGAACGGATTGGATCTCCTGATTTCCGAAGAGCAATAAGAGCAGACTTACTATTTAAACAATCCCATCGTTATCCATTCTGAGCCCCCATGGAATTTCTAAAAAAGAAAATACTGGAGCTGCGACCTGACTTCGAAAAAGGCGGGAAATATTCGCAGTTTCACACCCTTTTTGACGGTTTTGCCACCTTTCTTTTTACCCCGGACCGGGTAAGCAGCGGTGGGACCCACATCAAAGCCGGCATTGATCTCAAGCGGACCATGTTTTTTGTGATCCTGGCCATGATTCCCGCCCTCTTGTTTGGGATTTTTAATGTTGGTCATCAGCATTTCTTGGCTTTGGGCGAATTCGCCGGGTCCCCCATGAACGGTTTTTGGGACAAAGTCATGTACGGTGCCATCAAGGTTCTTCCCATCGTGGTGGTTTCGTATTCGGTGGGTTTGGGAATCGAATTCTTTGTGGCCTCCAAAAAGGGCCATGCCATTAACGAAGGGTTCTTGGTTTCGGGGATGTTGATTCCTTTGGTGCTGCCTCCGGATATTCCGTTGTGGATGGTTGCCTTGTCCACGGCCTTCGCGGTCATCTTCGCCAAAGAAGTCTTTGGGGGTACCGGGATGAATGTTCTCAACGTGGCCCTCACGGCTCGGGTCTTTTTGTTCTTTGCTTATCCCACTTTCATGAGTGGAGACCTGGTTTGGATTTCCGAAAAACCCGATGTTTACAGTGGGGCAACCGCTTTGGCCAATGCTGCTGCAACCGGCACACCCTTCAAGATTAGCGCTGACCAAAACTGGAATTATAATTTGCAGGATATGGTCGTTGGCTTAATCCCCGGTTCCATTGGGGAGACCTCCAAAATTGCGATTCTTCTGGGTGCAGCCTTCTTGGTAATTACCGGGATTGGTTCCGGGGTCATTATGCTCAGCGTTGTTTTGGGAGCCTTGTTGATGGGTCTCATTTTTAACGGGATCGGTTTGACCCCGTTCATGAACATGCCATTTCATCTGCACTTGGCCATGGGTGGGCTGCTTTTTGGAGCCGTTTTCATGGCCACCGACCCGGTGACAGCAGCTCATACAGGTACCGGTAAATGGATCTACGGTCTTCTGGTCGGGATGATGGCGGTAATGATCCGGGTATTCAACCCCGCCTATCCCGAAGGAATCATGTTGGCCATACTCTTTGGGAATGTGATGGCACCGCTCATCGATTACTACGTAGTGCAGGCCAATATTGCCCGGCGGAACAAACGCCTTGCGGCCCGAACTTCCATCGCCTAAAATTTATTATAACCTCCTATGGCATCCAAAGGAAATACCGCTACCATCGTCTTTGCCCTCGTGGTGACGACGCTATCCGCAGCCTTGCTGGCAGCTGCAGCCACCCTGCTCAAGCCGGCGCAGGATGAAAACATCCTCAAAGAAAAGCAGCAAAACATTTTGTCTCTGGTCGGATTGAACGGCCCCGATGATTACAAAAAATTCGACGCCTTGGTTCAATCGATTGTGATTGATCAGGACGGTCAAATTATTCCCGGGGCTGAAGCCATAAGCTTGGATTTGGCCTTGGAGAAAAAAATCAGCACCAAGGATCCCAAGTACAAGGTTCGTTACCCCATGTATGTTTACAAGGATCCCAAGGGCCGTACCACCTACCTCCTTCAAACAGCCGGTACCGGTCTTTGGGGACCCATTTGGGGTTACCTTGCTTTGGACGAAGATGGCAACACCCTGCGGTCGGCCATATTTGATCACAAAGGAGAAACGCCGGGTCTGGGCGCGGAAATCAATACCGATGCCTTCGAAAACCAATTCATCAACAAGAAAGTCCTCAATGATCAAGGGCAATTTGTTTCCGTCAAAGTAGAAAAAGGCAAACACGATGCCAGCATGCCCCATGCCGTGGATGCGATCAGCGGTGGCACCATCACCTCCAACGGTGTAAGCAAAATGCTGGAAGAGGACCTGGCCTCTTACCTCAAGTACATTCGTCAACAAGCACCTCAAACGTCCCCTCTATGAGCGAAGTAGCGGTTCAAAATCCGGTCGAGAAAAAGCCTTTGATCGGCAAGAAAGAAAGAAAGTTAATCACCGATCCCTTATCGGATAACAATCCGGTGACCATACAGGTTCTTGGGATTTGTTCAGCCTTGGCGGTAACAACGCAGATGAAGCCGACCATGGTGATGGCCCTTTCGGTAACAGCGGTTGTGGCCTTGTCCAATTTCGTTATCTCGCTGATGCGCAATGCCATTCCACCCCGAATTCGAATCATTGTTCAGTTAACCGTGGTTTCGGTTTTGGTTATCCTCGTGGACCAGGCTCTCAAAGCGTATATGTACGATATCAGCAAACAGCTATCGGTCTTTGTCGGATTGATTATCACCAATTGTATTGTTATGGGACGGCTTGAGGCCTATGCCATGGGCAATAAACCCGTACCATCGCTCTTGGACGGATTGGGCAACGGATTTGGTTACGGATTTGTGATTTTGACGGTGGCATTCTTTCGTGAATTGCTGGGAAGCGGAAAGATTTTTGGTTTTCAGGTGATTCCCGATGCTATGTACGAAGCCGGTTATGTCAACAACGGGTTGATGATGATTCCCGCCGGTGCCCTTTTTGTGGTGGCCTGTTTTATTTGGGTTCAAAGAAGTCTTGCTAAACATTTGGAGGAAAAAGAATGAGCACTTTGTTTTTGGCTGCGGATCTCGTATCCGTTTTCGTTCGGTCGATTTTTATCGACAACATGATTTTTGCCTATTTCTTGGGGATGTGTTCCTATTTGGCCGTTTCCAAGAATGTCAAGACCGCTCTCGGCCTTGGGATCGCGGTCGTCTTTGTATTGACCATCACGGTTCCCTTGAACTGGCTATTGCTCAACAAAGTTCTCAAGGAAGGCGCCTTGGCTTGGATTAGCCCGTCCTTGGCCAAAGTAGATTTGAGCTTCCTGGCTTTTATTATGTTCATTGCCACCATCGCCTCCATGACTCAGTTGGTGGAGATGTTGGTGGAGAAATTATCCCCTGAATTGTACGGTGCCCTTGGGATTTTCCTGCCTTTGATCGCCGTGAATTGCTCCATCCTGGGTGGATCTCTTTTTATGCAAGAAAGGGATTATGAATTTGCCGAGGCCACGGTCTTTGGATTGGGTTCCGGGGTGGGTTGGATGATAGCCATTGTCGCTATCGCGGCTATTCGGATGCGTCTTCGCTATTCGGATGTTCCGGCTCCTCTCAAAGGCTTGGGCATCACCTTTATTTTGACCGGATTGATGGGCATTGCCTTCATGAGTTTTTTGGGTATTACGCTATAAACGATCGACGACTATGTTAACCGGGGCAACCTTATCCATCATTTTTTATTCCATCCTGGCCTTTTCCGGGGTGATCCTTCTGCTGGTTTTTGTGTTGATGTACGCCCAGGCCAAATTGGTCAACAGCGGCGATGTCGAAATTATCGTGAACGGCGATACCGCCAACCCCATGAAGGTTGCGGCGGGTTCTACGTTGTTAACCACCTTGTCGGAACGCAAATTGTTTTTGCCTTCGGCTTGCGGTGGTGGTGGAACCTGTGCGATGTGCAAATGCCAGATTTTGGAAGGGGGCGGGGATGTGTTACCGACCGAGAAGGGACATTTGAATCGCCGTGAACAGGCCGAACACTGGCGCTTGGCCTGCCAGGTCAAGGTCAAGAACGACATGAAAATTCAAATTCCGGAAGAAATATTCGGAATCAAGAAGTGGGAATGCGAAGTGGTTTCCAACTACAACGTGGCCACGTTCATCAAAGAGTTTACGGTGAAATTGCCCGAAGGGGAGAACCTGCATTTTGAAGCCGGTGGCTATATCCAAGTGGACGTTCCTGCCTGTACGGTTGACTTCAAGAACATCGACATTGCTCCTTCACCCGATGATCCGGCCGGTAAGGACAAATTCAAAGAAGACTGGGACAAGTTCAAGTTATGGGATCTCAAAATGGTGAATCCCGAGCCCATTTTCCGGGCCTATTCCATGGCCAACCACCCGGCCGAAGGCAATATCATCAAATTGAATATTCGTATTGCCACCCCACCATGGGATCGGGCTACCAATGATTGGATGAAAGTAAACCCGGGTGTTTGTTCGTCTTTTGTTTTCAATGCCAAGCCGGGTGACAAAGTGACTATTTCGGGTCCTTACGGAGAATTTTTTATCAAGGATACCCAGAAAGAAATGGTTTATGTCGGAGGCGGTGCCGGTATGGCCCCATTGCGTGCGCACATATTCCATTTGTTTCATACCCTCAAAACCGGTCGCAAAGTAAGTTACTGGTACGGAGGTCGTTCCAAAAGAGAATTGTTCTACGTGGATGAATTCCGGGCCATCGAAAAGGAATTCCCCAATTTCCGTTTCCATGTGGTCTTGTCCGAGCCGCTCCCTGAAGACAACTGGAAGGTTAGCAAAGATTTGGAAGATCGTGACGGAGATGGCTTCCTGGGTTTTGTCCATCAATCCTTTATTGATAATTACCTGAGCAAACACAAGGAGCCCGAAGAAATCGAATTCTATTTCTGCGGTCCCCCGATGATGAATGCCGCCGTACTCAAGATGTGCGATGATTGGGGGATCCCCAAAGAGCATGTAGCCTTCGATGACTTTGGTGGCTAAGGCCATGCCCTGTTTGAAATTTCTACCTCATAACCAAATCCCATGAACATTCACGAATACCAGGGCAAATCCTTGCTTTCCCAATACGGTGTGGCCGTACAGCGTGGCCTGTTAGCCGAAACCGCGGAGGAAGCTGTTCGTGCTGCGACCCAAATACAGGAGCAAACCGGTACCGGTTGGTGGGTTGTGAAGGCCCAGGTTCATGCCGGTGGTCGGGGCAAAGGCGGGGGAATCAAATTGGCCAAATCCATGGACCAGGTCCGTGATTTGAGTTCCCAAATTTTGGGTATGCAATTGGTGACTCCGCAAACCGGGGCTGCCGGCAAAACCGTGCATTCGGTTTTGATTGCAGAAGATGTTTATGCCCCCGGTCCTTCTCCAACCCAAGAATTTTACATGTCGGTCTTGCTGGATCGCGCCAAGGGTGGTTTTGTCATGGTGTATTCTCCGGAGGGAGGGATGGACATTGAAGAGGTGGCCGAAAAACACCCCGAGAAAATTTACCGCGAATGGATTGACCCAACGATTGGATTCCAAGCTTATCAGGCAAGGCGTGTCGCCTTGAATTTGGGCTTGAAGGGTCAGGCTTTCAAGGAGATGGTGTCGTTTTGTCAAAACCTGGTCAAGGCCTTTGAAGGAGTTGAAGCCTCCTTGTTCGAAATCAATCCGGTCCTCAAGACATCGGACGATCGAATTTTGGCGGTGGATGCCAAAGTCAATATTGACGACAACGCCTTGATGCGTGTTCCCGCCATTTCCAAAATGCACGACCCTCGGGAAGAGGATCCCACCGAACTCAAAGCTGCTTCGTTTAATTTGAATTATGTTAAATTGGACGGCAACGTCGGTTGCATGGTGAACGGAGCAGGGCTGGCCATGGCCACCATGGACATGATTCAGCTCAGCGGCGGTAGCCCTGCCAACTTTTTGGACGTAGGGGGCACGGCCTCGGCCGAGCGGGTTGCCCAAGCCTTCAACATAATTCTGGAAGACCCCAACGTAAAGGCCATTTTGGTCAACATTTTTGGGGGGATCGTTCGTTGCGATCGGGTGGCCAACGGAATTATTGAAGCCTGCCGTACAATTGGGGACTTGCGTGTTCCTTTGATCGTTCGTTTGCAGGGTACTAATGCAGTGGAGGCCAAAGCGCTCTTGGAGGCTTCTGGTTTGCCAATCCGCGCTGCTGTAACGCTCGAAGATGCCGCGACGGCCGTTGCCGCCGCCTTGGCGTGACGTTGCAAATTCTTTGTTTACGCTTAAATTCGCCCTGATGAGGCGATTTCAGAACCCAAGCTGTTTGGTACGGCCTTTTTTTTTCATCTTGGTTTTGACCCTGTGGGTAGGTGAGATAGCAGCCCAAACAGGTACGCTCAGAGGTTTTGTTTACGATCAAGGAACCGGGGAGCCCATCCTTTTTACCAATGTTTTTTTGGCAGGTACGACCATCGGTGCCAGCACCGATGTGAATGGCTTTTTTACCATCAAAAATGTACCACCCGGTCAATATCGGCTCACCAGCACGTACCTGGGTTATGATACGGCCTCGGTGCCTGTTAATCTAAGCGCTGGAGCCACCCTAAGTTTTCGACTTTTACTTAACAAGTCATCCATAGGGTTGAGGGAGGTCGAGGTCTTGGGCGCCAAACAAGAACAACTGACCAACACCCGTGTTTCGGTCGAGACCGTAACACCCAAACAAATTACCCAGGTCGTTTCCGTGGGTGGTGAAGCCGATATCGCCCAGTACTTGCAGGTCCTGCCCGGGGTTGTTTTTACCGGTGACCAGGGCGGGCAATTGTACATCCGCGGTGGTTCTCCCGTCATGAACAAGGTGATGCTGGACGGTATGCTCTTGTACAATCCCTTTCACTCGATTGGATTGTATTCGGTTTTTGAGACGGACCTTATCAAGAACGCCGAAGTCTTCACCGGGGCTTACAACGCCAATCACGGGGGTCGTATTTCGGCGGTCATGGATGTAACAACCCGCGATGGAAACCAAAAACGCCTATCGGGCAAGATAGGGGTGAGCCCTTTCTTGAGTCGCCTGGTGCTGGAAGGCCCGCTTTGGAAGTCCAAAAAGAATGAGGGTTCGACGCCTACCTTCATCTTTAGCGCCAAAGGTTCGTATTTGGACCAAACTTCCAAGGCCTTGTATTCCTATGCCGGTCCTCAAGGCCTTCCTTTCTCCTTTTTGGATATCTACGGCAAAACCACGTTCAAATCCAATTCAGGCTCCAAGCTTTCTTTGTTCGGGTTTAATATGCGGGATCGGGCCAATTTTCGAGGCATCGCCGACGTGGATTGGGTATCAACCGGAGCTGGCACCCAATTTGTATTGATCCCCGAAGGTGCCGGAAATACGATTTCAGGGAACCTGGCTTATTCCAATTTTGTTTCGGGTCAAACCGAAGCAGACGGAAGACCCCGTCGTTCTTCCATCACTGGTTTTAACGGAACGGTGGCCGTTACCCAGTACCTCAATTCAGGTCAGGCCAATTTTGGCTTTGACTTGGTAGGTCTCAGTACCGATTTTAATTTCACCAATTCAGTTGGCAAAATCATCCGTCAGCAAGAGAGTACCACCGAGCTGGCTGTTTTTGGCAAATACAACTTGGTCTTTGATAAGTGGGTTCTGGAACCGGGACTGCGGGCCCATTATTATTCCAGCCTCACCGAAATGTCCTTGGAACCCCGTTTTAGTGCCAAGTTCAATGCCCGTTCGGACCTCCGTTTCAAAGTGGCTGCCGGAAAATATTCCCAAAATCTCATCAGCGCCACCTCCGATCGTGATGTGGTGAATCTGTTCCTGGGCTTCTTGTCCGGACCCGATAATTTACCCAAAACCTTTGACGGGCAAGAGGTGACCTCCAGACTTCAAAAAGCCAACCATTTGGTGGGAGGGGTTGAAATTGATTTGGGTCCTCGTATTGAGATCAATGCCGAGACTTATATCAAACAATTTACGCAGTTAACCAATATCAACAGAGACAAAATCTTTGATGACATAGAGGCGAATTTTGGGAAGCCCGATGCTCTCAAAAAAGATTTTATTCTGGAACGCGGTCAGGCCTACGGGTTTGATTTCCGGGTCAAGTACGATGTCAAGAGATTTTATCTATGGACCACCTACAGCTGGACCTATGTCGATCGTTTTGACGGGATTCGGATCTACAACCCTGTTTTTGACCGCCGTCATAACATCAATGTTGTAAGTAATTACACCTTTGGCAACGAATTGCAATGGGAGGTGTCAGGTCGTTGGAACTTGGGGACCGGATTTCCTTTTACCCAAACCCAGGGATTTTACCCGCAGGTTGATTTCGGGGCCGGTGCAGGAACCGATTATATCAACCAAGGTGGGGAGCTGGGCGTTCTTTTTGCGGATTTCAACAAAGGCCGCCTGCCAACCTATCACCGATTGGATTTGGCCCTGCGTTACCGCAAGGAATGGAACAACGACCGCTCGATGGATATCAATTTTAGTTTAACCAATGCCTACGATCGTCGGAATATATTTTATTTTGATCGGATCCGTTATACCAGGGTGGATCAACTACCGATTTTGCCGGCCCTTGGTCTGGTTTTTCATTTTTGATGCGACGAACCCACGATTCCATGCGTAGCATTTGGATTGCAAATAGCGTGGGATGGTTAGGCCTGTTTCTCCTTGGGTGGTTCAACGGAGCCAATGCCCAGGGTTGGAGGCCACCTACCGAGGATCGGTGGTTTGGGGAGGAGATCAAGACCTGGTCTTTGCGGCAGGAGCATGCCCTCGCCGGTCTGTTGTTACGGGCATCCGAACCCGACCCGGAGATCAAGGGTTTGGCTCAGTGTTTGCAAGCCGTGGCCGATCGACGACCTGAAGCCGATCCATTGTGCGAGGATTTCCTTCTCAACCATCCGGAACATCCGTCCTTGCCCACGGTTCAATTGGCCTATGCCACGTATTTATTGCAAGAGGATCGGATTTCAGAAGCCAGCCTATGCTTGGATTCCCTGAATTGGTACCGCTTGGATTGGTCTGAAGCCCAACAATACCATTATATGCGTGGGTTTTTGCGGTTGTCTGCGGATACTGCGGCGGCCGCAGCGCATTGGATGCAGGCGGCTGGTTCCGAAGGCCCTTACAGGAACCCCGCCCGTTACGCGCTCCTCGTCTTGCGCCTTCGGCAGCAAGAAGCTGCGTCCGTCCTTGCCCTGGTGTCTGAATTGAAGACGGACTCTGTTTTTGGCCCCCGCTGTGCTTATCCGTTGGCTTGGGCCCGGACCATGCAGGGGGATACGCTGGGCGTTCTGCAATTTTTGGATAGCCAGCAGGTTGTTTTGGCTCAAAATCCGGATGCCAAAGGTTTGATGCGTTTGGGGTTGAGTTTGGCCTACCAAGCAGCCCAACCCCAGGCGTACACGAATTTTTGGAGGGCGTCGGTGGCAACAGGATTTACGCCTACGGTGGACGATACCCTGCGGTGGTGTTCGATGTTATCGTTGACAGGTTCATGGGACACGATTTTGAGCTTGGTCAAGGGACTTGAATCCTGGCCTGATTCGGTCAAGTCCACGGCGTACGGTGTAATGGGTTGGGCCTGGTTGGCCAAGGCCGGTGAATCCGGTCCGGACCGATACAAGGCCCGAGCCCGAGCGGCCTTCCAACGAATAACCGAACGCGAATTGGACGGTGAATGGAGAGAAAAGGCTTTTTACCTCTATGCCAAATTGAGTTACGAGGTGGGGGAATCCCCGTCCAATTTCAGGGCACTTGCGGCTTTCCTTCTCCAATACCCGCAGAGCAAGCATCGCGAAGAACTCAGCGAATACTTGAGCGACTTGGCCATGCGTGCTCACCATTACCTGGAATCGCTTCGCATTTTGCGTTCCGTCTCCAACAAAACGCCTCGACTTCAAGGTTTGTTGCAGCGTCTTTATTACCAACAGGGTCTGACCTGGTTTAATCAACGTCGCTATGTCGAATGCCTTCCTTATTTAGATTCTTCGCTGCTTTATCCGGTGGATTCCAATCTTCGGGCAGCGACTCTTTTTTGGAAATCTGAATTGTACCACAAGGTGGGAGAATACAACCAGGCCCTTTTGTGGATGAAGAATTTCGTGGACTTCGGTTGTTTTTCATCCCAGCTTCGGGAATGGGGTTGCCATCCCATGGCGGCTTATTATCAGCTCGGTCACCTTTCCTTCAAGCTGGAGCGCCCGGCCCAGGCGGTGCGTTACTTGAACCAGGCGGTGAAGGAAGGTCAAGCCATGGGCGCGCTTAGCGAAGTCGAAGCTGCCATGCACAGGGACGCATACACCCGTTTGGCCGATGCGTACCTGCGCGATGGCCAAATCGAAGCCGCTATTCGGCAATTCAATTTTTGTATTCATGACCTTGAGCGGGATGTGGACTATGCCCGGTACCAGTTGGCCATTTGTTATGGGATTTTGCGCAACAACGACCGGAAGCGTCAAGAATTGAGCTCGCTCGTCCTCCAAGAACCTCCTTCGGATTACCGCATGTATGCGCTGATGGAATTGGCGATGACCTGTTACCAAGAATTTGCGTTTGATTCGGCCTTGGTTTGCATTGATTTACTGCGTCAAGGGTATCCACGTCATCGTTTGGCCTTTGTGGCGATGAATTTGCAAGGTTCGGTCTTCCTGGAACAACAAAAGGATAGCCTGGCCATGGCTGTCTTTGAGGATGTGATTCGAGAGGCCGCCGGTTTGCCCGAAGCCAAGGATGCACTTTTTGAATTACGCCAGTGGTGTATTCGGAACAATAGGCCTCAGAAGTACCTGGATATTGCGGGCAAGAATGGTTTGTTGGCCTTGCAAGACGATCCGCGAGATTCGATACTTTACGAATCGGCCCAATACAGTTTGGATGCCGGTAAGTTTTTTGAGGCGTTGGCGTCTTATACCCAATACTTGCAGGAGTACCCCGGGGGGTCTTTCAAAGCCAATGCTTTGTATTATCGTTCAGTCGCTGCCGAAAAAGTTGGGGATCCTGCGATGCTTCGCCAAGACTTGGAGGCTTTGTTGGCCATGCCTCAGAACCTTTTTACGGAGCGCGCTATGCTCAAGCTGGCCCTCGTTTATTCCGGGATCCAGAACCTGCGAGGTTCCGTGGATGTTTACCGTAAATTGTTGGCGGGAACCTTTTCTCAATCATCTCGTTTGGAGGCTGTTATGGGGCTGATTCGGGCCAGCACCCTGCTCAAGGATTATTCTTCGGTGGACTCCTTGGTCAAGCGTCATCGAGCGGGACCCGAGTGGGGTCGGAACGATCAAGATGAGATGGAATGGCATGCCGCGAATGCATCGCGCTATCGGGGGCAAGCCGCTCTGGCCCAGCGCATGCTCAGGCGATTGGCCGATTCATCGTTGACCGAATGGGCGGCCCGATCTCTTTACGATTTGGCCTCCATGGCCTTTGAGCGGAAGGATTACACCGTTTCCCAAGACTTGCTTTTTGACCTGACCGATCGTTGGCCTCAGTTTAGTGAGTGGTACGGAAGGGGTCTCCTCCTTTTGGCGGAGAATCTCTACGCGATCAAAGAAAAGGAACAGGCCTTGGCGGTCCTTCGCAATCTTATTGAAGGTAGAGAGCCGGATGAATGGACTCGTATGGCCGAAAATCGCATCAAAGAATGGCAACCGTGAAACAATTAAGGTGGTTGGTCTGGTTGATACCGGGCCTACTCGAGGCCGGATGGGTCAAGGCTCAGGACTCCTTGCTCTCCGGAAGCCCGGTCCGTATTGTTCGATCGTACGATCCGCACCTACCCGAGTGGTTTCGATACAGCACCGATCCCATTCCATTGCGTGAAGAATCCAAAACAACGTCTTTGACTTATGTTATGGATACCCTGGATCGTCTCCCAGATGGCTCCTTGATGGTCGAGCCCCGTTGGCCCCGGGCCTCGTTCGAAACGCGTCCACCCATCGAAAAAAATCATCGTCAATGGACCCTTGGTTTTTGGCCTTGGCAGCGGGGAAATCTGGGTTGGACCGGCTCAGGTCCGGTCAAGGTGGCGTCCAAATCCTGGCATTGGCTTGCATCGGTTCAAGGGGCGGCCGGACCTTGGGGCCCCGCATCGGGGCCTGATCCCCGTATCCGCGGGTTCTTGCCTTCGTTTTGGATGGAATCCGCCCCTCAGGCCAACGGTCAGAGGTGGTCGCTGGAAACCCGTCTTCGTTCAATGCAGGTTTCCGTTGACGAGAAAAAGTCTCCTTACCTGCATTTTTGGCTGAAGCCTGGCTGGGAGCAGGAAAAGGAAAACAAGCGTTTGGAGGGTTTGATGACCTTGAATCGGGTGACCCTGCATGGTTATTCCGGCGGGAATGGATTGGGAGAATGGGGTTTTGATATGGCGCATCGTTCGACGGTTCGTTTTGAAAATTTGACACTTCAAGGAAAGTTCTCGTATGCGATGGCGTTGTGGAACACCGATGAAATGAGCGGGAATCGCCAGCTGGGGACCATGGGATTCTCCTTGCAACAGGGCGGAGGGTTGTTTCGGTGGAAACTGGCACCCACCTTGGCCTTTTTGAAGGACGACCTCCAAACGGGTTGGGTTCTTTTGCCTGATTTTGGTGTCGAGCGTTCCTTGGGTCCATCAGGCCTTTCGGGTCTCTTGGAAGCAGGGCTGGTCTCCGGGATTCAACAAGCGTCTTTGTACGATTGGACGGGGCGATACCCGACCCTTTTTCGATTGAATTCCTACGGCGCCTCGGTGAACCGTTTCGAAGGCTTCGTTCGCTGGAAGCACGGCCTGCTCAAGTCCTGGCAAGGCGAGCATCGTTTGGCTTTGGGCCGTTGGAACAATCTGCGCTTTTTTGAAGCCGATAATCGCGAAGCTTTTGGGGTTCGAACTTTTCATTTGGAAACGGCCCTGCGATGGGATTTGAACAGTTTGTGGACCACTTCGGTGGGAGATCGCTACCGTTTGTCCTTGCAGTGGGGCGCCCAGGGTATGTTGGACGATGGTCAATCCAAGGCCCTGCCTGGTCTGCAACCCAGCGCTTATGCAGGAATTAAATTGAAAGGCCCCGTAGGCAAGGGCTTGAAATGGCGTGGTGATGCGATGATCTACGGGCTGGGGTCTAACCTGTCTTCGACCGCTCCCTTGAAGTCACCCTGGTCCATGGACCTGGCCTTGGACAAAAACACCGGAGCCGCTGGGGTTTGGTCCTTGGTTTTTAGGCAGCGTCAGGGTCCGTTGGTTTTCCGGTGGGCCGAAGAATTGTACGGGGGTGCGCTCTTGCAATTGGAATGGAGAAAGCAACTTTGATGTAAATTTGAGCATGACGCTGCCTTTGGACCAAGAACGATTGCGCTGCATTCGCAGTTCCGCCACCCTTGCCGGCTTTGGTCAGGTCGTTTATACCATGGAAGGCGCTCGCTGGCAGGCCTCCGAGTCCCGCCTACGCTCACCTCGCTATCACTGGCTTTTTATCCCCCAAGGCCCCGAGGTCTCGGCGTCCTTGGAAACCTTGCATTTAATCGAACCCCTGCGTTCGGCCCTCGAATTGGTTGGAACCCAGGGTGGTTCTCTTCATGTTGAAGGATGGGGCCTTTTGCGCAAGGTGGAACAAGGTGTGGAATTGATGGCCGATCCCGGCGTCTTGTCCGATGACCATCCCCATTATGGATGGGCACCGGTGAATTGGACCCGCCGAAGCCAACTAAAAAATACCAGTCCGATCCGTTCTGGTTCCAGTTCGACCCGTTCTCGAACCAGGTCCGGTCGTTCCGTATGGGTCTATGCCTTCGCATGGTTGGCCCTGGTGGGGTTGAGTCGGTTTGCTTTGGTGGTTGATGGGACGGATACAGCCAACGGGAAGGGCCTGGCCTTGGCCGGTTACCCCGGAACTTTTTTGACGACGGTCCCTTTCACGCGTTTGACAGATCCTTTTGATCCTTGTCTGCGTCAGGCAACGCTGATGTCTCCCATCGAGGAGCCAGGATCGGCGATCCAACCATCGTGGTGTCCGGTGCATCGTGTGGTGGTGGGGCTGTACTCCCAAAAGCCTTTGGCCGAGGCCAAGTTGGCAAACCTGCGTGGTCTTGGCTATTCCGTTCGTTTAACCCCTCGTTGGGTTCGGGGTCGTTGGTTGACCGCCGTTTGTTTGGAATACCGCGGTTTATACGTCCAAAATTTTCTGGAGAAAGTCCGCTCGAACGTGGTGCCCGAGGCCTGGATTTGGCCCGAAGAGGTTTAATTGCCCATGGTACTGGGTCAACCGTCGGCGTTGTGGGGGCTGACCCTTTGGCTTGTACCGTTGTACATCCATTTCTTTGGTTTTCGTCTGCGTCAAAAAGCCTTGTTTACCCGGCTTGACTGGCTATTGCATCAACAAATCCCCGTTCGACGCCGAGAGAGGCTTTTTCGACTTCTTCTACTTGCCATTCGATTGTTGGCCATCCTGGCCATGGTCATGGCATTTGCGGAACCCCGTTGGGGGGATGCCACGGCTCTATCCGGTGCCGGGCAAAAGCACTTGATCTACTTGGACAACAGTCCCAGCATGCAGATGGAGGGGGAAGATGGATTGCTGCTGGAACAAGCCAAACAGTCTGTGCGGACCTTGTTGGAGAAGAGCCCAAGGGATGCCCGTTTTGCTTTGATTACCAACGACCGAGCCCCGTGGCATAGCGGTTGGTTGCCAGCCCATCGCATGGCCGAATGGCTGGACAGGGTTCAAATCGTCGAACAACGTCGAAGCGCAAGTGCAGTCTTGGAACAATTTCGTCGCCGAATGGAGCAGGAAGGGGACGCCGGGTTGAACGAAATTCAAACCTGGATCTTTTCGGATTTCCAAAAAAATCAAATGGCCTTTTCGGAGCCCGCCGCAGGTTTCAAGGTGCATTTGCAGCCTGTGGTGAATCGCTCGTTTTTTAACGCTGTAATCGACTCGGCTTGGTTAATTGAAACAACGGTACGACCCGGTTTTCCCAATCGTTTGGTATTCCGAACACGATTTTATGGAGAATGGCCCAGCGGTTTACGCTTGCAGGCCGAACTTCGTTGGTTGAATCAGCGCAAAAGCCTAATGAGTCTGAGCGATGAAGGAAAGGCCTTGCTTTTGGACACCTTTGAATTTGTTCCCGGACCTGCTGAGGCCGGCTTGGTAACCTTGAGCCTAAACGACCCCGGTTACACCGCGGATAACACTTTTTTTGTAAGCCTACCCATGCATCGAACCATCCGGGTTCTTCACCTTGTTTCAGGCAAGCCAAATCCCTTTGTGCAATCGGTTTGGGCGACGGATACCTTGGTTCAGGTGAGTTTATCGAATGTTATGGAAAGTCCGATTCCGGACCTGGATTCGGTGGATTTGTTGGTGGTGGAGGCATGGCCCGAAAAGGGGCAAGCCATGGCTTTGGGCCAAATCAAAGAATGGGTCCACAGGGGTGGTACCGCGGTGTTCATTCCTGCCTTGCTTTCCGGAACATGGACGCCGTTGCCTTCCCGAGATTGGGGACGGCTCTCCAAAGAAACTCCTGTGTTACGGGGTTCGTTTCGGGTTCAAAGCGTCGATGCATCGTCAGACTTTTTGGGTCAGGCCCTCACCCGCAGGCCCAGGCCTGAAACCTTACCAGGGGTGCAAGGTTACCGGGTCGAGAAACCGCAATTGGGGGATCGGGTCCTCTTGGCCCTCAACAACGGCGATCCCTTGCTGATGCAGGTCAACGAGGGGGAAGGCGTCCAGTACCGTTTTGCATCGCCGCTCACCGACGAGTGGACGGAACTGGTTCGGCATGACCTTTTTGTTCCGGTCTGGTTTCGCCTCGCTTTGGCTTCGCTCAAGGCTCCATCGTACACCGGCACCTTGGGTGGGGAACGTGAATGGTCGCTGCCATTTCCGGGAACCTGGGATGAACCTGGTGAATGGAAATTAAGGCCGATGGATTCGACCGGGCAGGATCAGCATGCCTGGCGGCCGTTCATACGGGTTGTGAACGGGCGTTGCCTACTCAGGCCCTCCATGGAACAAGCCAAGCCCGGTTTTTATCGTTTGGATCCGGGTTCGGAATCTCCTCCGGGTCCTTGGTTTGCCCTCAACCAAGAACCATTGGAATCGGACCTTCGAGGGATGAGTTTGGATGAATTGCGGCAATCCTACCCCGATGCCCTTGGGGAGAACGGGGCCGTTGGGAAGGCCTTGGTCCGTTGGAATGGAATTTACGGTACAGAGTCTTCGCTCACCCGGTGGTTAATCGGGGCTTGCTTGGTATTTTTGGCCTTCGAAGCAGCGCTGCTTTGGTGGCGCAAAGCATGAAAATACTCCTTCAACAAGCCCGTTTCCACGGCCCTCTGCCCGGTCACCTGCGGTCCAAAGCCCCGAAGGGGGAGCGAGCCGATTTTTTAATCGAGGAAGGTGTCCTCACCAAGGTGGGAACCGGCCTCAAAACATCCGGAGCCAAGGTAATTAAGTCCAAGGACTTGCATTTATCCAGGGGATTTACGGATCTCTATGCGCATTTTGGGACGCCCGGTTTTGAAAACCGTGAAACCCTGGAAAGCGGTAGCCTTGCAGCTTTGGCCGGCGGCTTTACCCGGGTTTTGCTACAACCCGATACCCAACCCGTTCTCCAAAGCGGGGGCGAAATAAGCGCCTTGCTATATCAGGCCGCCGGTTTACCGGTCGAGGTCCGTATTGCCGCGGCTTTGACCGAAGGTTTGGCCGGGGATGCCTGCAGCGATATGCTGGATTTGCAGCACCACGGCGCTTCGGCCTTTTCGAACGCCAATGCGGCCGTTCCCGATGCAGGGACCATGTTGCGCCTTTTGCAATACGGAGGAATGACAGCCTTGCCGTTGATGGTTGTACCCTGCGAACCCGCCTTGGGTCGCGGAGCCCAGGTTCACGAGAGCATGCTGTCGGTTCAATGGGGCTTGACGGGATGGCCGGACGTGGCCGAGACCATGGCGATCGACCGGGATCTTGCGTTGTTGCGTTACCTCAAAAGTCCTGCACACCTCCATTTTTCCAAAATTTCCTGTGCTGAATCGGTGGAAAGGGTGCGTCAAGCCTTGGCTCAGGGTCAGCGTTTGTCTTGTGGGGTGGCAGCCCATCACCTGGCCTCCACCCAAGACGATGTCGAAGGTTTTCGGACGGCGTTCAAAGTCTATCCCCCCTTGCGCAGTTCCAACGACCGCTTGGCCCTCATGCAAGGTGTCTTGGACGGAACCATTACCGTGGTTTGTTCAGATCATCAGCCTGGTGATAGCGAATCCAAAGACGTGGAATTCCCGGCAGCTGCCTTTGGACAGGCCGGAATTCAGCACGCATTTTTGGCCGCCCTTGAAGCCGGATACGAGTTGAACCCCCGCCTTCGATCACGCTGGATATCCCGCCTTGTACAAGCCTTGACCGACGGTCCGGAGCGTGTTCTGGGCATCCATCATCAGGTTTTGGACGCGATGGATCGAGGGCAACCCAACGGTTGGGTGGTCTTTGATCCTGGGTATGGAACATCGGGTTCGTCCAAAGCCCCTTCCGCCCCTCTTTATAGCAGAGGGGTGGCTCAAGCCTATCATAACACGCCGTTCAAGGGGACCTTGCTAGCGGTCATCGGCCGCGGGCGAACCATGGTCGCGCCAGAACTTTAATTGACAAGGATGAAATCAAATACGGCTGTCGAAGCGGCTCTTCGAGGATTGGTGCTGGGCTGTTGGCTTTGCCATCTGCATCGTGAAGGTCAAGCCGTTGAAGGTCTCAGAGACCTTTCACCGGATTCGGTTTGGAAGGAACGTCTTCAGCGAATTCAGGAATTGGTCCTGCCAAGCGCTTCCGGTTTGAATAGAGCCGTAGAGGACCTTGCCAAAATACAGGCTTACATCGCAGACACCAGCGCCTCCTCATGGTTGGCAGGACCTTCCGAAGCTTTTTTGGTTGATTTGTATATTTTATCCCTACTAAGCGACGAAGGTGCTGAACAAAACTGGGACGAGGCGGCCTGGGATCGATTCGAGAATGCCTGCACTGGATTGGGTACGGATCTTTTGCACCTGCTCCATTATGTGGACGAATGCAGGGAGGAGGGCATCGCCCCCACCATGGATGATTTTGTCGACTCCTTTGTGGTGAGTCCGGAATTGGAAGACCAAGAACATTTGATGGCCTACGAAGAGGTCCTTGCCTCCAGAGACCTCGTTCATGAACCTTGGTCGGAGATGTTAGCCGAATGCAGGGCCATGGCTCCTGAATCCGCGATTGAGCCTGTATTCACGGGATTGTTTGTTTTTCTACGTCAGGATTCAACCGACCAAGCTTGGCTAAACGAGGCGTGGCGTTCTTCGGAGGATTTGTCTGATTTTTTACCGTTGCTTGCCTGTACCCAGGCTTATGCTTTGGACGCTTCGACCCCCAACCTCCAGCGATTGGCCGATTTGAACCCCAATTGGTCCAAGTTTTGATATGAAGCGTCTCATCCTACGCAATGGACTGGGCAATACCCTCACCGCTGTTCTGGTATCGGGAGCGGTTTACTTTTTTTCGCCCGTTCATCCCCTGGGACAATTTCGATTGCTCTTGGGGGTGGTGACCCTGTTTTGGTTGGTTTTAGGAATTCGGGACCTTAAGTACAAGGTTCAGGCTGGCGATCTCAAAGTGACCCACGGCCTTCTTTTTAGCGCAGGGTCCGGATTGGTGGCTGCCCTCTCTTTTGGGTTGGTGGTTTGGTTGCTTGGAACCTTGAGTCCAGAATTTTGGAACGATTATTTATCCGATCAGATGCGCAATTTGGGGATGGCATCCGGCTTGCTCGAAACCAATTATTCGTCAGGAACGCTCTCACAGCTTCAGGATCAAATCAAGAATCAAACCCCGGCTAGCCTGGCCATCCGGTTGACTTTTTTTCGTTGGGTTTGGCATTTGTTGGCAGGGGGCTGGGTTGCCGTTTATTTTCGTACATCGCACTAACCAATTATTTATGAATCAAGCTGTGGTTTTTCGTTTTGGCATCTTGCTGGGCCTTGTCAGCATCCTATCCATGCTGTTGGCCTACATGATTGATTTGACTTGGATGGTTTCCGGATGGAATTCCTTGATTTCGATCGCTTTGGTTTTTGCAGCCATGTTGATGGCTTGTATCGAAGACCGCAAAGGTTTTGTAGGGGGCTATTCTTACGGACGCGCTGTGGTTCAGGCTCTGATGACGGGTTTGGTGGGTAGTTTGTTAGGCGTTGTTTTTACAGGTGTATTGTACAATGTGGTGGACCCGAATTTACACGAGCGCGTCAAAGAAATTATGGTGATCAAAATGGAAGAAAGTTTTGAATCGTTTGGGATGAGCGAGGAGGACTCCGCCAAGGCCATGGAATCCTTCGAAAAGCGTAGTTTCAAACAAGATTTTCGATCCTTGGGTTCAGCCTTTTTGTTGTCGGGTTTGATGAACACCTTTTTTGCTTTGATTGTGGGTCTTTTTGTTCGTCGCAAAGAAGACCCCTTTGGTTCGAACCCAACCGAAACCCTTCCAAGTTGAACCGTATGGATGTTTCTATTGTTATTCCTTTACTCAACGAGGCCGAATCCCTGCCTGAACTGAATAAGTGGCTGGTATCGGTCCTTGAAGGGGAAGCGCTGGATTACGAAATATGGTATATTGACGATGGAAGTACCGACGAAAGTTGGGAAGTTATAGAGGCACTTCGTATTGAAAATCAAAGAGTTAAAGGTATTCGCTTTCAGCGTAATTACGGTAAATCAGCTGCATTGCACACGGGCTTTGAGCGGGTGAAGGGACGGGTTGTATTCACCATGGATGCTGATTTGCAAGATTCTCCCGATGAAATACCCGGCATGCTCAAGCGGATGCACGATGAAGGCTTGGATCTTTTGTCCGGTTGGAAGAAAAAGCGATACGATCCTCTATCCAAGACCCTTCCCACCAAATTGTTTAATGCAGCGACCCGGCGTTTGTCCGGTGTACGAAACCTCCATGATTTTAATTGCGGCCTCAAGGCGTATCGCCTCCAAGTGGTTCAAAGCATCGAAGTGTACGGGGAAATGCACCGCTACATCCCGGTGATTGCCCAGTGGTCTGGGTTCAAAAAAATTGAGGAGCAAGTTGTTCAGCACCGTCCCCGCAAATACGGGCACACCAAATTTGGTCTGGAACGATTTGTAAATGGGTTTCTCGATCTCTTGTCCATTTATTTTATTTCCAAATTCAGGCGCAAGCCTATGCACTTTTTTGGTACCATGGGGAGTTTGGCCTTTGTTATGGGTGCAGTTTCCACGGTTTGGTTAATCGTTCGAAAACTCTACCTCATCTCGGTGGGCAGTCCGCACCGGGATGTGACCGATCAGCCCTTGTTTTATTTGTCCTTGACCTTGGTTTTGTTGGGTGCGCTCTTGTTTTGTACGGGATTTTTGGCTGAATTGGTGGCCCGCAACAACCCCGACCGCAACCGTTACCTGGTCCAAGCCGTTCTGGATTGAAGCATATCGTCCTGGTCGGTCCGGTTTGGCCCTTTCGACCCGGGGGCATGACCAGCTTCAACCAAAGGCTGGTTCAAGAATGGCAGTCCATGGGGCACCGGGTCACCGTTTTGAATTACAAGGTTCAATACCCATCTTGGTTGTTTCCGGGGACCACCCAGTTTACGGACGAGTCGGCACCGGCCCACCTGGTTTCGCATCGCTTGCTTCATTCGGTAGGGCCCATCAGCTGGTGGCGTTCGGGTCGTTGGCTAGCAGCCCAAAATCCGGACTTGGTTCTCCTTCGGTATTGGACACCTTGGATGGCTCCAGCCTTGGGTTTCTTGACCCGAATCGCAAGGTATACCGGGCTAAGGGCCCCGGTGATCCTCTTGGCGGACAACCTGAAGCCCCACGAAAAAATTCCTGTGACGAGCCCTCTCAATCGTTGGGTTTTGGGAGCCGTGGATAAAGTGCTAACCCTTTCACATTCGGTCGCCGGGGAGGCCCGGGCTTTGGGCTTCAAGGGACCGGTTCAGGTTTTGCACCACCCCGTTTACGATCATTTTGGCCCATCGATGGACCGTTTATCGGCTTGCCAAGCGTTGGGTTTGCCGTCGGAACGATTGTACCTTTTATTTTTTGGATTGATACGCCCTTACAAAGGCCTGGACCTCCTTTTCAGGGCCTTGGCCAGCCCTGAATTTCCGTTGTGGAACCAGGCTGAAGGGCGTGCTTGGTCCTTAATTGTTGCAGGGGAATTCTACGAGCCCATGGAGCCATACCGCCTTCTCTTGGAAGAACTTGGGCTTCAGGATCGGGTCATTTTGCATCCTGCCTTTGTTCCGGATCACAGGGTTTCAGCCTATTTCGGGGCGGCCGAGGCCTTGGTCCTTCCGTATCGTCACGCCACCCAAAGCGGTGTTACCCAAGCAGCTTTGCATTTTGGAGTTCCCATGGTTGTGACCAAAGTCGGAGGGTTGGCCGAAGAATTGGAAGGCCGAGGGGTGGGTGAATTGTGCCATCCCGAGGTGGGGGATTTGGCAGCGGCTCTTCAACGAATTTGCTCCAACCCGGACCGCAGTTCATACCGTGAGGCCGTCCAAAAAATGGCAAGCCTTTACGCCTGGCGTCCTTTTGCAGAGGCCGTCCTGGGGGAATAAGCGCTTATTCAGGCGTTGTTACGGGCATGGTCCTCCAGAAACTGGGCCAAGCCTTTGTCCGTCAAGGGATGGTAAAACAGGCCTTCCATCGCTGAAAGGGGGCATGTAACAACATCGGCACCGGCTTCAGCGCAACGGACAATGTGCAGACTGCTTCGAATGGAGGCTGCGAGGATTTTGGTCGTAAAACCTTGGGTTCGATAGATTTGAACGATTTGGGCAATCAGCTCCAACCCGTCCATGTTGAGATCGTCCAAACGACCAATAAAAGGGGACAGGTAAGTTGCACCGGCTTTGGCCGCCAAAAGGGCCTGTCCTGCACTAAACACCAACGTACAATTGGTGCGAATGCCTTCTTTATGGAAGGTGTGAATCGCCCTGATCCCGTCCCGTGTCATCGGGACTTTGACCACGATCGCAGGGTGCAAAGCGGCGAGGGTCTGGCCTTCACGGATCATGCCCTCGTAATCGGTCGCAATAACTTCGGCGCTGACATTTTGCCCCACCATCTTGGCAATGTTGAGGTAATGTTCCATGACTGCATCGTTGCCCCGAATGCCTTCCTTCGCCATCAAGCTGGGGTTGGTGGTAACGCCATCCAGGACCCCCAGGTCCATGGCTTTGCGGATTTGTTCAAGGTTTGCGGTATCGACAAAAAATTCCATAGTAGAAATAAAAAAAAGGGTAAGCTACTTGCATCGCACCGCTACAACCGCCTACCCTTGCTGCATTCCTACCCTGGGGGATTAAGCAGGAGCTGGTCGTACAAGACTTACCCTCGACACAAAGATAGGGGATGCGGGCGGTCTTGCCTAAATTTGGACGGTACCGATTGGACCAACTCTTCTAGACCCTTTGCACCCCCTCTTGTATGAACCCTGAGAACCGCACCTATTTTGAGGATTTACTCCATAACCTCCGTCGCATGGAAGAAGTAGCGGCAGCCGGTGGAGGTCCCAAGGCCCTGGCCAAATTGCATGCCAAAGGCAAAATGTCCGCCCGTGAAAGGGTGGACGCCCTGTTGGATGCCGGAAGCCCTCGCCTGGAGATCGGGGCCTTGGCCGGTTGGGGTCAATACGAGGAGGAGGGCGGTTGCCCTTCGGGTGGGGTGGTGGTGGTCCTTGGAAGAATACAGAACAGGCTTTGTGTGGTGGTGGCCAACGATCCCACGGTCAAAGCAGGGGCCTGGTTCCCCATCACCGGCAAAAAAAACCTGCGAGCCCAGGAAATTGCCATGGAAAATCGTCTGCCCATTGTTTACCTGGTGGACAGTGCCGGAATCTACCTGCCCATGCAGAACGAAATATTTGCAGATAAAGAGCATTTTGGTCGGGTTTTCCGTAACAATGCACGCATGTCTTCCATGGGAATTGTCCAGATCGCTGCGGTCATGGGTTCTTGTGTTGCGGGTGGGGCCTACCTGCCCATCATGTCCGATGAAGCCCTGATTGTTGAGGGCAACGGGAGCATCTTTTTGGCGGGTTCCTATTTGGTCAAGGCGGCCATCGGGGAGGAAGTCGACAACGAGCGCCTAGGGGGTGCGGATACGCATTGCGATATAAGCGGTGTTACGGACCACAAAATGCCCAACGATGCGGCCTGTTTGGAACGAATACGGCAATTGGTTGGGCAATTGGCAGCTCCTGTATGGGCTGGTTTTGACCGGGTTGCTCCATTGGCCCCTGCCAGTCCACCGGAGGCCCTTTACGACCGGTTTCCGGCCGGGAACAGCCGACCCTACGATGTGATGGGCCTGCTCGAATGCCTGTTGGATGAGGGGAGCATCGTTCCCTACAAGGAGACTTACGGTCAAAGCATTGTTTGTTGTTATGCCCGACTGGATGGTTGGGCCGTAGGGGTTGTGGCCAATCAGCGCAAAGTGGTCAAGAACGCCCACGGGGAAATGCAATTTGGAGGCGTTATTTATTCTGACTCAGCCGACAAGGCCACGCGTTTCATCGCCAATTGCAATCAGCGTGGAATCCCCTTGATTTTTTTGCAGGATGTAACCGGTTTTATGGTGGGTTCTCGCTCCGAGCACGGAGGCATCATCAAAGACGGGGCCAAGATGGTCAATGCCGTGGCCAATTCGGTGGTTCCCAAATTCACCGTGATCACGGGCCACAGCTACGGAGCAGGCAATTACGCCATGTGTGGAAAGGCCTACGATCCTCGGTTGATCTTGGCTTGGCCTAGCGCGGAAATTGCCGTCATGGGAGGAGAACAGGCTTCCAAGGTTCTTTTGCAAATCCAAAACAGTGCCCGCAAATCTCAGGATTTGGCCGAAGACCCAGAGGCCGAAAAAGCAAGACTCCAGGAAATCAAAGCCCGGTACACCGAGCAGACAAAGCCAATTTATGCGGCCTCTCGCTTGTGGGTGGACGGTTTGATTGATCCCGTCAAAACTCGGGAAGCCTTATCGATGGGGTTGGATGCTGCCAACCATGCCCCCATCACCGAAAGGTTCAATATGGGGGTCCTGCAGGTCTAAAGAGGCTTAGGCCTCTGTGTTCTCGCTGTGGCTCTGCTGCCCCAAAGATTCGGAAATCGAAACGCGGGCAACCCGGTTGGGGTTGGCGTAAGATCCTAAGGTGGTGCCTTTGAGTTTTTGGTTTCTCAAGGCAGATTTGATGCGGTTCTTGGCAGCTTTGCGCTTAAGGGTACTGACGGCCATGGTGGGTGGTTTCGGTTTGAGGGGAAAAGGTTTCCGGAGTTGGGTGATTCCAAAAGGAGGTCAAAGATAGGCGGATTGCCCTAATATCCTAAAATCTTGAGAACTTGTTTGCTGCTTTGTTCTTCTTGAAACAAACGGTAATCCACTTGATTGTCCTTGGTTTTGCGAATCAAAACGTGTCGGGGGGTGGGAATGAGGCAGTGGTGGATGCCTCCGGTCCCGCTCAGCGTTTCTTGGTAAGCCCCGGTATGAAAAAAGGCCAGGTATTGGGCCTTGCGGGTTTTGGGCATCCAGGTGGAGGCGTTGTTGGGCTCGGTTTTGTAGTAATCCAGGCTATCGCAGGTAATGCCGCCAATGTTCACCTTTTCGTATTCGGCATCCCAGTTGTTCAGGGGTAGCATAATAAAATTCTGGTTCATTGCCCAAACATCGGGTAGCATCGTAATCAGGCTGCCGTCCACCATGAGCCATTTTTCGCGATCGTTTTGCTGTTTGCGCCCCAAAACCTTGAAAATGATGCCCGTAGCCTCGGCCACGGTGTAGGATCCAAATTCGGTTACCAAATCGGGCTCGGGCACCCCGTTTTCTTGGCAAATGGTCTTGATACGCCCCACAATTTCGCCCACCATGTAAGTGTAGTCGTAATTGAATTCCAAGGAATTTTTGAAGGGCAAGCCACCACCAATGTCCAGCATATGCAAATCAGGGCAGACTTTGCGGAGTTTGGCATAGGTCAGGACCAGTTTTTCGAGTTCGTTCCAGAAGTGAGGGGTGTCGTTGAATCCGGAGGACACAAAAAAGTGCAAAAGCTTGAGCTTGAACCGTCCGTCCTCTTTGATTTTGTGCTGGTAAAAATCCACAATTTCATCGGCTCGTATGCCCAGGCGGCTGGTGTAGAAGGGAAAATCCGGCTTTTCTTCGGCCGATAACCGGATTCCCAATTGCATTTCGGATTCAACCTCGTTATCGTAGTAATTGAATTCCTCTTTGTTATCGAGAACCGGGATGATGTTCCGGAAGCCATCGTGCAATAGGTCCACAATGTTCTCCTTGTAAAGCTCTTTTTTGAAGCCATTGCAAACAATCATGATATCCTTCTGAATCAACCCTTTGCGTTCCAGTGCTTCGATAATTGGTATATCAAAAGCCGAGGAGGTTTCCAGATGGATATCGTTGGCCAGCGCCTCTTCGAGGATGTGGCGGAAATGCGAAGATTTGGTGCAATAGCAATAGGTGTAGGAACCTTTGTATTGATGTTCCTTCATGGCCTGAGCAAAGAGCCTCTTGGCCTCCTGGATTTTTTGGGAAATCACGGGGAGGTAGGTGAATCGCAAGGGGGTGCCGAAGGTTTCGGCCAGCTCCATAAGGTTGATATCGCGGAAGTACAATTCGTCGTCCAGCAATTTCCAACCGTCCTGGGGGAAACCCACACTGAGGTCCAAAAATTCTGCGTAGCTTTGCAAGTGGAGGCGTTTTGGGGATGAAGGGGCGCAAATTTAAAGATTTCTGACCCCCCTACACCCCCTTCATTCCGATTTAACCTCAGCATTATCCCAACCCCTGCCCAACGGATGCAATCCCGTCTGCACCTTATTGAAGTGAAATCAGAACTGGGAGCAGGGACCCGGGGAGCCAGCCTGGGTGTGGACGCGGTCAAAATAGCCGCTCACGACTTTGCCAGTCGGTTTTTTCACAAAATGCCAAGGACCGAGGTCCCCAATCGCAATGATTTACTCTACGGCCCGGAAGGGTCACCCTTTGCCCGCTACATCAAAGGGGTCGGGGAGGTTATGGAGAATGTGAGGGATGCGGTGCATGCTTGTTTGGAAAATGGCGCCTACCCCTTGGTTTTGGCGGGGGATCACAGCACATCGGCCGGAACCTTGGCCGGAATCCTTAAGGCGCGGCCAGGGCAACGGCTTGGCGTGATTTGGATCGATGCCCATGCGGATTTGCATTCGCCTTGGACAACCCCTTCGGGCAATTTGCACGGGATGCCCCTGGCCCTGGCTTTGGGTGAGGACAACAGAGCAAGTGCGGTGCGGGAGCCCGAACCGGCCACGGTCAAGCGCTGGCATGCCTTGCAACAAATGGCAGGGTCTGCGCCGATGCTGGGTTACCAGGACTTGGTTTACATCGCTTTGAGGGATTTGGAGACCGAAGAAGCCTCTTTGATTCGTGAAAACCGGGTCAAAGTCTTTACTGTAGCCGAATTACGCCGCAAGGGGGTGGAGCGGGTGGCCTTGGATGCCTTGAACGCACTGGCAGCCTGCGATATCATCTATATCTCATTCGATGTCGATAGCTTGGACTCCAAGCTGAGCCAGGGAACGGGTACGCCGGTTGCCGGTGGTATCAACGAACGCGAGGCCGGCAAGCTACTCCAAAACCTGGTACGCAATCCCAAGGTTTGTTGCTTTGAAATGGTTGAAATCAACCCAACCCTGGACAAAGAAAACCTCATGGCCGAGATGGCTTTTGAGATTTTGGTCAAAGTCGCCAATGCGATTGATCAGCAAGTGCCCTCCGGTAGGGAGGAAGATGTTTAATTTGCGGCTATGATGGAATGGAATCCCATGCTGGCCCAGAGGCTGGAGCAACCCCTCTTGGCGTGGTTCGCCGAGCAGTCGGAATGGATGAACGCGTTACCGAGATTGGTTTGGCAGGAAACGCGTCCCGAATTTGAGGGTGAAATCACGCTGGTGCTTTTCGGTCCAGCCAAACAAGCCGCTTTATCCCCGGCTGATTTGGCGGAACGCCTGAGTGATTTTTGGCCCACCCTCCGTTTGGATGACGGTTCCCCTCTTGTGCAACAAGCCCAAGCGGTTGGGGGCTTTCTGAACCTTTCCCTGACGCAGCCCTATTGGCGCTGGCGTTGGTCTCAAGGCTACGCGTTGACCCACGGTCCAGGGGATCAAGAATTCAAGCCTGAAACGATTGTTTTGGAATACAGTTCCCCCAATACCAACAAGCCCCTCCATTTGGGGCATGTTCGTAACAATTTGTTGGGGGATGCCATGTACCGCATCCTTTCTTCGTTGGGCCACCGGGTGATTCGGGTCCAGGTGATTAACGACCGGGGTATTCACATTTGTAAAAGCATGTTGGCCTGGCAGAAATTCGGTCAAGGCCAAGATCCTCGCTCGGCCGGTGTCAAAGGTGATCATTGGGTCGGCCAATTTTATGTGGAATTCGAACGGGCCTTTCAGGATCAGGTCCAGGAACTCGTTGGCAAAGGCCGCACCCGCGATGAGGCCGAAAACGAAGCCCCTATCCTCATCGAGGCCAGGGAGATGCTTCAACGATGGGAGCAGGGTGACCCGGAGGTGGTAGGCCTGTGGAAGCAAATGAATTCTTGGGTTTACGAAGGCTTTGAAGCGACTTACCAACGCTTGGGGATAGGTTTTGACCGAAATTATTACGAATCCGAAACCTATTTATTGGGCAAGAGCTTGGTGGAGCGAGGATTGCAACAGGGCCTTTTCAGACGAGATGATACCGGAGCCGTGTGGGTGGATTTGCAGGATAGGGGCCTGGACTCCAAAATATTGTTACGAAGCGACGGGACCTCGGTTTACATTACCCAGGACCTGGGGACCGCCGAGCAACGTCAACACGATTGGAGTTTTGATCGCATGATTTACACGGTAGCCAACGAACAGGATTATCACTTTAAAGTTTTGTTCGCTATTCTTGATAAACTAGGTTTTCCTTGGGCAGCACGTTGTTACCATCTTTCTTATGGAATGGTGGATTTGCCGCATGGAAGGATGAAGTCTCGGGAGGGAACGGTGGTTGATGCGGATGATTTGATGGACGAGGTCCAGAACCTGGCTGCAGTTAAGTTGGCTGAATCTGAAAAGTTGAATCACTTATCGGACGATCAAAAAAACACGTTGGCCCTGGAAATTGGCTTGGCCGCGCTCAAATTCTACTTGCTCAAGGTAGATCCTACCAAACGCATGGTTTACAACCCGGTAGAGGCCTTGGATTTGCATGGGCATACCGGTCCTTTTGTTCAATACGCCCATGCCCGATTGTCCTCCGTTTTGGTCAGGGCCATAGCCGAAGATCCCCAGGAATCAATGCATGCGATCGGTGACACCTACGAAAATTGGCATGCAACCGAACGTGTCTTGCTGCGTCAGTTCTCGCAATGGAAGCCTTCTGTAGAGGCGGCAGCCAGGGAAAACAACCCATCCCACGTTGCTGATTTCGCCTATGGTTTGGCAACTGCTTTCAATCGGTTTTATCATGAATGCCCCGTATTGCAGGAATCAGACCCGAAGGCCAGGGCTTTTCGCTTGGCCTTATGCCACCAAGCCTGCACCTTGCTCAAAGAATCCTTGGGTTTATTGGGCATAAGTGCGCCCGAACGAATGTAATGGATTGTTTCTTTTCGACGTACCTTGTTATTGATTTCTCCCTAATTTTTTGTTATGAGTGATTTAATGTTTTTGTTGTTTGTAGCCGGTGGTTTAGCTGTCGCTTTTTTTACCCTGCTGTATTTTGTTCCGGTCAATCTTTGGATCACGGCTGTTTTTTCGGGCGTGAAGATTGGCATCATGGATTTGGTCCTCATGCGTATTCGCAAAGTCCCGCCCGCCATTGTTGTCAACGCGATGATCACTTCCACCAAAGCAGGCCTTCATGTGACTGCCAACGAAATCGAAACCCATTACTTGGCCGGAGGTCACGTTAACAATGTTATTCGGGCCCTCATTTCAGCCGAAAAAGCCAATATTCCCCTTGATTTTAAAGCCGCAACGGCCATTGACTTGGCCGGTAGGGATGTTTTTGAGGCTGTTCAAATGTCGGTCAATCCCAAGGTTATTGATACCCCTCCGGTAACGGCGGTGGCCAAGGACGGGATTCAACTAATAGCCCGCGCCCGGGTAACGGTTCGTGCCAGTATCAAACAATTGGTAGGAGGTGCCGGTGAAGAAACAGTCCTTGCGAGGGTGGGTGAGGGGGTTGTTTCATCCATTGGCTCCGCTGTAAACCACAAAGAGGTTTTGGAGAATCCCGATCAAATTTCAAAAGTGGTCCTCAACAAAGGTCTTGACGCTGGAACAGCCTTTGAGATATTGTCCATTGATATAGCCGATGTCGACGTAGGTAAAAACATCGGAGCCGGTTTGCAAACTGATCAGGCCGAAGCCGATAAAAAAATTGCCCAAGCCCGTGCAGAAGAAAAGAGAGCCATGGCGGTCGCCCTAGAACAGGAATTCAAGGCAAAAACCCAAGAGGCTCGGGCCAAGGTTATTGAATCCGAAGCTCAAATTCCCCTGGCAATTGCAGATGCCTTTCGGCAAGGCCGATTGGGTGTAATGGACTATTATCGCATGCAGAACATCAAAGCAGACACCGACATGCGGGAATCCATTGCAAAGCCAGGTGGAGGTTCGGATCAAAAACCATAAAACGAATAGACCGCCCGCCCGCCGTTTTGGTCAAAACCTTCAATGACGGTTTGACCTCGAACGGAGGACAAAGCTTCTATGAGGTCCGATGGGGTCTTCACAGGTGCTTTGTTGATATGGGTGATCACAAATCCTTCTCTAATTCCCATTCGGCTCAAGGTTCCGCTTTGTATGGAAGCGATTCGTACCCCGTGGGTTGTTTTTAGGCGATCCAATTCGTATTGTGTTAAGGGTTCCAATTCACAGCCCAATTCAGAGGAACGCACGCTTTGGTTTTTTTGGATTTGAGTATCGCCGTTCAAGTTGGTTAGGCGAACTTTTTTGATAAGGATTTTTCCATTTCGCTCCAAACTGATTTCAACCGTTTCTCCAGGGCGGCGATAACTCATTTGCTCATCAAAATCAGCCTTGGATTTCAGGGGCACTTTGTCCATACCGACCAGGACATCGCCGGCTTGAAGGCCAGCTTCACGGGCCCCTCCGATAGGACTTACCGAAGTCACAAAGACTCCGTTCAAATGATCCACCCCGGCCTCTTTCCTTAAGCGTTCATCCAGGCCTTCAACCTCAGCACCCATGAACGCGCGTTGGACCTTGCCAAACTCCTTGAGGTCTGCTACAACCTTGCGAACAATGTTCGATGGAATCGCAAAACCATAGCCGTTGTAGGATCCGGTTTTGGATAAAATGGCGGTATTGATTCCTACCAAAAGTCCAGCGGTATTGATCAGTGCACCACCTGAATTGCCCGGGTTGATGGCCGCATCCGTTTGTATAAAGGCTTCAATCGGGAACATATTGTTTAAAAGGTTCAAGTTGCGACCCTTGGCGGACACGATGCCGGCGGTGACCGTCGATGTTAAATTGAAGGGATTTCCGACGGCAAGGACCCATTCACCTACGCGCAGTTCTGATGAATTTGCAAAGGCCATAAATGGAAGATTGTTACCCTGAATTTTGAGCAGAGCAAGGTCTGACCCCGGGTCTTGACCCACCAATTCGGCGGTATAGGTTTGTTTGTTGGCCAGGACCACTTCAATTTTTTGAGCCTGATGAACCACGTGGTGGTTGGTGACGAGGTAACCATCGGCGGATAGGAGTACGCCGGAACCTGAATTGAGGACCGTTTGTGGGTTTTGTTGAAAAAAATCCCCAAAAAACCAATCGTTAAAACTGCGCATCGTTTGGGTTGATGTGGTTTTGATATAGACCACGGCCGGGGTGCTTTGCTCGCAGGCTTGAACAAAATCAGGCATTCCGGCCAACGACGCCGGGGTCAATCGGGGGTTGCTACCGTTCGGTAGAGGCCATGTGGCGGTAAAGGTGTTGCGGTTGGATTGCCACAAGGCATAGCGCGCCCCGGCCCATGCCATCATGGCGCAGAGGCCAAGCATCAGGGTTGGAAAAAGAATCTTGTTGGGTATGGACAGGAATTTTGAATCCATTATTATTTAGAAATTTTGAGGAATAAAATTAAAGAGCAGGGTTGGCTGAACCGGTGAACATCGTTTAGAACACGAAAAAATGGTGCGAAAATTGTTCTTGGGTTTAATTTTCCCCTTGATATTCACCAAATCATGCAACCAAACCCATCCTGGCATTGGATCACCTCGGTAGGGTCTCTATGGGGACATGGTTTGCCGGATTATCCAGGGGGTCAACCCTTAACCGATGCCTGGCTTTTGGTGGGCGATGGGCTAGTGAAGGGACTCGGAACCTGGACCAAGGGGTCCCAGCCGGTCCTTCTTTCGGCAGTTCCTGAACTTGAAGCCCAATGGCATTCGTGGTACCCCGCCTTGTTGGGTGATCAATTTCAACGAACGGACCTAGGAGGACGTTCGGTAATGCCTTCTTTTTGCGATCCTCATACCCACTTGGTTTGGGCCGGTGATCGTTCTTCCGAAATGATTTCCCGGTTGGGCGGTGCAACCTATGCGCAGATAGCCGAGGCCGGGGGAGGCATTTTGTCCACCGTAGCCAAGGTTCGTGCCTTGCCTGAAGAAGACTTGCTGGAGCTAAGCGAAAGTCGATTGCATCGTTTGATGAAGCAAGGGGTGGCCTGCTTTGAAATCAAAAGCGGTTACGGATTATCCTTGGAAGCCGAAGCCAAAAGTCTTCGGGTTGCCAGGCAATTGGCTCATCGTAACGGGGTGCGCGTGGTCAATACTTTTCTAGGCCTGCATGCCCTTCCACCTGAATTCCGCCACCGAAAGAAGGAATATGTACAAACCGTGGTGGAAGATTGGCTTCCAAGCCTTTACGACCAGGGCTTGGTGGATGCTGTGGATATTTTTTGCGAGGTCGGGTATTTTGGAATTGAAGACCTGGAGGCCCTGGCAACGGCGGCAAATCGTCTTGGCCTTCCTGTAAAGGCTCATTTGAACCAATTCAATGCCATTGGAGGGGTTGAGGCGGCTTGTCGTTTGGGTTTGGCCAGCATGGATCATTTGGAAACAATGGTCGATGGGGATTGGGATTATTTGGGACCTGAAGCACCGGTGGTGGTGGGTTTGCCGCTCTGTTCCCTGTATTTGAACCTGCCTTACGCGCCTTTGGGGGCGATGCTGGCCAGGGGACAAAGGGTAGCGCTGGGCTCGGATATGAATCCCGGGTCAGCTCCTTCGGGCAATCCTTGGTTGAATTGGTGTTTAGGTGTGTTGCGTTGTGGTCTTAGTCCCTTCCAGGGCTTGGAAGCGACGACGTCCCAAGCAGCTTTGGCCATGGGTTGTGAAGCTTATAGCGGCCATCTGCACGCAGGTATGGATGCGCATTTTTTGGTTTTGCCCCCTGCATGGAAGCCTGATTGGGTGGTGGGTGGCATGGGTTCGGTGGGTGCGGAGGAAATTTGGTTTGCCGCTCGCCCATATTTTGCCTACTAGTTCATTTGTATAGGGGTGTTCGGTGATTTGTAGGGGGTGGGGGCCTTGTTTTTTGGGGGACTTTTTTGTAGTCTGCTTCCCTTTTCACCCTGTGTTTGGTTATTTGTCTAAGATTTTGTAGGGGTTCTCTTCGGTGAACCTTCCGATTGGTGTTTGGAATTTTGGGGTGTGTTCCTAAAAAACCACGTACAATCCTATGTCTGCCAAGAACCTTGCATTGTTGGTTGATCCCCTGGCCGGAGGACGCCAACGGTTAAAAACGCTCCTGGTGACCTTCTACAAGGTCCAGGAATTTTCCAACAGCGAAGCGGTAATGTCCAAGGTGCATCGCATGAGTCCTCATTTACTGGTCCTGGTCATTCGATCTGCTTTTCCGGATCCTTGGGGAATCGTTCGGTACATTCGAGCCCACAGCCGCTTGTCCCACTTGCCCATTTTGTGCCTTGCCGATCCACCGGGGCCACATTTTTGGGAACAGGCCCTGGAGGCTGGCGCTGACTTGATTTTGGCTACCGATTGTTCCAAGACCTTGTTCCAATTGGCGTGCCGTCGATTGGTGGAACAAATGCACACGGTGTGTAAGTATTCCTATCAGAAATACCTCTACGATGACAAAAAAGCCCCCTTAACCTCCGAAGATGAGCGTTTTTTGGGCTTGCTGCATGAATTCACCCGCCAAAATATGCACCGGGTGGACCTCCAGGTGGCGGATATGGCCGATGCACTCTCTCTCAGTTGTTCTCAATTGGATCGCCGCTTGGACAGGCTGCTGGGGATGAGCCCCAAGCAATTCCTTTCAGAGCATCGTTTGAACGCTGCATTTCACTTGCTAGCCACCCGCCGCGGCAATGTGTCGGAGGTTTCGGCTTTGACTGGATTCAAAAGTCTATCCTATTTCTCGACCCGTTTTAGCGAGCGTTTTCAGGCCAATCCATCGGTTGTAAGGGAGAACCGGGAACTGGTGAATTATAGCGGTCCTTGGAAGGAAATGGCTACCAGGTTGGGTTTGGATGGACCACCCATGCCCCATCGATCATTGCGCAAGCCCCAAGCCGCTGTTACGGTCCGCCGGCGCTCTTCCGGGGATGAGCCCATTAAAAAATCATGAACAAACCCTTGGGTCTTTCGGAATAATTCGTTAGATTTGGACAAACTAAATTTATCAGTATGAGAAAAACCCTTCTTTTGGCTTTATTCCTGCTTGTGGGAATGGGGCAATGGGTCATGGCTCAGGGTAATCGTTACCTCTCCGAGGTCTTTACGGACGCCCAAATAACCGTGACCAACAACGTGGTGTATGGTGCGAATAATCACTTTTTCCCACCCACGACTACGTATCCTGTAGCCAATTTGACAATGCGGGTGTATCAACCATCCCAGGCTGTCGATACGGCCAACCAGGCTCGCCCTGTTATGGTGTACATCCACACGGGTAATTTCTTGCCTCCGGTCATCAATGGTGGCATCACTGGCAGCATCGATGACTCATCCGCAGTCAATTTGTGCAGACAATGGGCCAAGCGCGGTTATGTGGTCATTGCACCCAAATACCGTGTTGGCTGGAATCCTTTGGCAGCCACCCAGCTCGAGCGTACGGCTCAGTTGTTGAACGCGGTGTACCGTGCCATCAACGACATCAAATCATCGGTGCGCTTCATGCGCAAAACCGTCGCCATCGACGGCAATCCCTATAAAATTGATCAAAGCAAAATTGCTTTGTTCGGCGTGGGTTCCGGAGGGTATGTTGCGCTGGCCTATGCAACCATGAATCAATGGGCTGAGGTTAGCCTCCCCAAATTCCAATTACCCAACGGTCAGTCGGTTATCGACTCCAACATCGTTGGTAATTTGGATGGTTTCAACGGCTTGCTTAATCAAAATAACTGGCCCGGGTATTCCTCTGCCGTTAGCATGGCCATCAATGTTGGTGGTGCGATGGCTGATACGTCTTGGTTGGATGGAGGTGAAGTTCCTATGGTTTCTTTTCAAGCCGTCCGTGATCCTTTTGCTCCTTACCGTCAAGGGATTGTCGTCGTTCCAACCACCAACGAAAACGTGGTTGAGGTTCAGGGTGCCGGTATTTTCCAGGCTTTGGTGAACGCTTACGGTAACAATGCTCCTTTTGCTGATGTCAATAAATTCCGTGACCCTGTGTCCAATGTAGCCCGTGGCAATTACAACCAAACGATTCCTTATATCTACCCTGCGCCCAATGACCAAATTAACACCGGATCCGGTGAGGGTTTGTGGCCAATCATCCGTCCTGTAAGGAATTTGCCTTTGGGTCCCGGTGGCTCTATCACAACTTTCTTCAACGAAACCGATCCCTACACTTGGTGGGATTCCACCACCCTCACCTTTGTGGTGGCTGCAACCAACGCTCAGACCGGTGGCACCTACAATGCTCAATCTTTGCATCAACAAGGTTTGTTGGGTAATCCAGGGATGTCGCGTATCAAAGGTTTAACCTTTATTGATACCATTCAACAATACATCCATCCCCGTATTGTTCATACCCTTGATTTGGCCACCAACGTTACATTCCGAGTGAACATGGCCGGTTTGACTGTCAACAGCGCGGGTATGGGTATTGCCGGTAATTTCAACGGTTGGAATCCTTCGACCACCCGAATGATTCAGGATGCCAGCAACGCCAACATTTGGACTTATACCACCAAGCTGACGCCCGGTGATAACCTGGAATTTAAGTTTATTAACGGAAACAGCTGGGGTCAGGACGAGAGCATTCCTTCGGCCTGCGCTGTCGGTGGTAACCGTGGTTACACCGTATCCGGTAATGGGAACGATACCTTACCGCTTTATTTCTTCGGTTCTTGCCAAAGCGGTCTCGTACCGCTGCAATCCGTTACCTTCCAGGTGGACATGACCGGACTAACGGTTAGTTCTAACGGTGTTCATATTGCCGGCTCTTTCCAGGGCTGGAATCCTGGTGGCACTCCAATGACACCTGCTTCTCACAATGCGAATATTTACACCTACACTACCAACCTTCCCCTTGGCGATGTGGTTGAGTGGAAGTACGTTAACGGTAATGCATGGGGTAGTGAGGAAGGCGTACCCGGAGCCTGTGCCATGGGTGGTAACACCAATGGAAATCGTTTTCATACCGTTGTAGCGGGTAACAATTTGCTTTCGCCGGTAATGTTCGGCTCATGCTCTGTATTCACACCAGTTCCTGTGAATGTGACTTTTATGCTTAGCATGCAAAATCAAACCGTGAGCGCTAATGGAGTTCATATTGCCGGATCCTTCCAGGGTTGGAATCCATCGACTTCTGCCTTGACTCAGGATCCTCAGAATCCAAGCGTTTGGTCTTATACCCACAACGGGTTGATGTCCGGTGATACCATTTACTACAAGTTCATCAACGGTAATGCATGGGGTCAGGACGAGTCGGTTAGCGGTTCTTGCGTTTTCCCCGGTACCGGTAACCGATACTTAATTGTGCCTTTGGTCAATACCACCCTTGGTTTGGTTGGCTTTGGCTCATGTTCTGCATCCAATCCGCTCATTACTTTCCGCGTGAACATGACCGGTGTTACGGTTGACTCTGCAGGTATGGGTATTGCTGGTAATTTCCAGGGTTGGAATCCTGCCAACCCTGCAACACGGATGACCCAGGATCCCACAAATCCAGCTATCTGGACCTTAACAACACCTCTTGCGACCGGGACTGTCCTTCTTTACAAATTCATTAATGGAACAACCTGGGCCGGTGTTGAACAAAACACGGATTCTACCTGCGGTGCACCGGATGGCTTTGGTCAGTACAACCGTCGCTACGTCGTGCCTGCTTTGCCAACCACCTTGCCTGCCGTAGCCTTTGGTTCTTGCAACCCACCAGCTCCTGTATTGGCCAACTTAAGTGGTCGTTATAGCTATAACAATACCGCCAATACCCCCATGACCAATTCCGTCGTTCGTTTGATGAACGGAACTACGGTTGTGGCTACCGATAGCACCGATGCAATGGGTGACTACCTCATCTCGGGGGTTGCCCCTGGATCCTATACCTTGAGTGGTGTAACCAGCAAGCCATGGGGTGGTGTTACTGCCTCCGATGCCCTCTTGGCAACCCGTCACGTGGTTGGTGCTTTGGTTCAAAGCGGTTTACGCCTTAAGGCTTGTGATGTGAACGGTTCCAATACCGTAACCTCCGGTGATGCCTTGTTGATTAACCGTCGTTTCTCTGGTGGTATTACATCGTTTAGTGTCGGTAATTTTGCCAACAGCAATCCATCCGTTACGGTGGGTTCTAGCAACATGACCCAGAACATGCAGGCCATTTGTTACGGTGATATTAACGGTTCTTACAGTCCATCCACCGCTTCCAGGAATGCTGGCCTTGGCTTGACCGATGCTGGTTGGATGTTTAGCCGCACTTTGGAAATTGCTACTGAGCAGTCCCTTGCTTTGGGATCGGTTTCTTTGGTCCTGAATATCCCTGCGGGTGTTGAAGTAATGGGCGTTCAGTCCAAACTGACCGGTGGTCAATTGGATTACCAAGTTGTTGGAAACCAACTCCGTTTGGGTTGGTACCATGTTGAGGGGATGTTGGCTGAGGCTGGACAAACCCTTGTGGAATTGCAAATCAATGCAAACCGCGATGTGAAGGCTTCCGAATGGTCCCTCGGATCGGAAACCGAAATGACCGATGTTTGGGCGCAGGCTCATGTGGGTGCCACCCTTCGGATTCCTTCTCTCAAGGCTGGCTCTTCAACTTTGAGCGTTTATCCTAATCCGGTTGTTCAGCAGCTTGGCATACGTTTGCCATTGCAGTCTTCTGCTCGTTTGAATGTTGAAGTCCTGGATGCTACAGGCCGTGTGGTTCTGAGCAATGGATTTGATGCTCAATCGGGTGTATTTGCTCAGCAAGTTGTGGTTGATGGTCTGGCCAAGGGTCAGTACATGCTCCGCGTACTTGAGCAGAATGCAGAGGGGACGGTTCTACACAGCACACGTTTTGTGCGCTAAATCGGTTGAAGCCACTTTGGCTTAACTGATTCTGCGTAACAGCAGTCCCAAAGACCCCGGTTCCTACAAGGAGCCGGGGTTTTTGCTTTTGTGCAGTTGCCATTCAAAAACACCCGAGAAGAAACAAATAGTTTTACACAAAAGGCCTGTTTTAACGCTCCATTGGCTGTTTTGTCTGTTGAAAGTCGTTGAATGTGAACTTTTTGTAAAAACAGTTGTTTTTAGAATATTAACCTTTAAAACCCCATTTATGGTACCAAACAACACCTTTTTGATGGCTTCCCTCCAACCGGGGGATGTCACCGGTTTCACATTCTTTGTGGGACTCATGGCCATGTTTGCCGCGTCCGTCTTCTTTTTCTTTGAAAGAAGTCAGGTGGATGGCAAATGGAAAACCTCCCTCCTAGTTTCGGGATTGATTACCATGATTGCCGCCGCGCACTATTATTACATGCGCGATTACTACCTCAATGCGTTGGCGCACAATGCAGCCGGAGGTTTAAGCTTTGGCATGGATGGTTTTGTTAACCCATCGCCCACACAATTCCGTTACATTGACTGGACCTTAACGGTACCCTTGATGTGCGTTGAATTCTACTTGTTGCTCAAGCCTTACGGTGCTAAGCAAGGCCTCTTGTGGAAGATGATTGGTTACTCGGTCCTCATGTTGGTTGCCGGTTATATCGGCGAAGCTGTGCAGCCTGAGTCCACCATCCTTTGGGGTGTGATTTCTACGTTGGGCTGGGCTGGTATCGTTTACGAAGCAACCGCTGGCTCTGTGGCCGGTATGGCTCGCGAATCCGGTGACGCCAATCTCCAGAACGCTATTCGTTTACTCCGCAATTTTGTATTGGTAGGCTGGGCGATCTATCCTATCGGCTACATGTTGATGCCAGGTAACCTTTTGGCTTCGTACAGCGGGACCTTCAATATCGATTTGTTGTACAACATCGGTGATGCGGTTAACAAAATCGGTTTTGGTTTGGTGGTCTATCAAATGGCCATCACCGCATCCAAGAAGTAATTACTTTTTCAGTTCTTTTACCATGCGGCCTCTCCTTGATTGGAGAGGCCGTTTTTTTTGGGGCAGGTGGTCGTGTTTCCGGAATTCCCCAACCTTAAGGACCGGGCCTGTAGCTACCGTTGACATCACCGGTGCACAAGGTCTTTAAAATAGTCCGCCCTGTTAGCGTTCCGGAAACTTGGACCGTTGGAACTTCGCTTACCCAATTCCCAGCGGCAAAGTTTTGAATTTGTCCGGAATACCGAAGCGTGATAAGGAGGGCGTCGTTGGCGTTAATAGCCCCGTTGCCATTCACATCCGCTGCCTGTTGGGCCAGCCCTTGGAGGGGTTGGACTTGGGCAAAATGCAGTGCCACCGCAAGGGCGTCCGAGGCATTTAGACCACCGGGAATCTCGTTGGGCAAAGCGCGGAGTTGGTAGCGGTCAGACGCCAGACCATAAAAACCAAAGAACCCGTTTTGGTTGATGGAGCTATCGCTGTACCATTGGCTTCGTCGGAGAATTTGAACTTTTCCTTGGCTAATGGTATCCAAATGCGTGTTGGCATAAAGCACTTGTCCCAATAGACGGTTCGGTCCGGGGAGATCCAGGCTGTCTTGGTAGATGCGTATATAATCGATTTGCAAGCTATCGGCCTGAAAGAGGGGCGATGATCCGGCCAGCATGGCCACATTCAACAGTACATACTGGGGCGCATCAAAAGGCCAGTTGGCTGACGCCCGTTGAGGCGGTTGGTAGGTGTAGAGGGTTTGGCCGTTGATTGCAAACGTAAGTTGTTGAGGGCTCCAGTCCAGGCTGTACGTTTGGAATTGACTGCCGGCTCCCTGCACCCGGCGCGTGGCGGTATTCACGGTTGCTCCAAAACTAGACGGAGTGTGGACGCTGCTATGTACGATTTCGGGTTGGCTGCCCCAATGTTCCATGATGTCGATCTCACCGCAAGCGGGCCAGGCTGCGCCGGCGAATCCTTGTTGTTGCCAATAGGCCCCCGGTTCTTGAATGTTGCGGCCCAGGGTCCACAGGGCCGGCCAAGTGCCTGCGGCCATGGGTAAGCGGGCCCTGCACTCCACGCGGCCGTAGCGAAAGGCAAATTTGGAATTTAGCCTTGCCGAGGTAAAGGCTTTGGTTACCCCTTGCTGGGTGTGGTTTTGTCTGCGGACGACAAGATTCAGGGCGCCGTTGTCAAGATACGCGTTGCCGGGTGCGTTGGTGTAGTGTTGTAGTTCATTGTTATACCAACTGTTGCCGTTGGGGAGCAGGGTTTGAAAAAACCATTTGTTGGTATCAATTCCGGCGTCCCCGTCAAATTCATCGCTCCAAACCAAAGTCCGCCCTCCTGCATAATAGCTGCTCGTATCAAGCTGGAAATCATCCAGGTAGGCGAGGACTTGGTCGTTGTTGTTTTCGCCGTTGATTTGGAGAACGATGCGGTTAAAATCCTGGCGTTGAAGTGGTGGTAGGGAGTTTGCGTTGAGATTAATCCACGGGTCCCTCCGGAAATCAAAAACAACTTCTTGCCATTGATTGATGCCAAGGGGTTGGATGATTTCGGATTGGGTGCTCCAGGGCATGGTTAAACCGTTGTTTTGGAGCTTGAGGGAAATTCGAGGCGCTTGGTTCCCGCTAAGCCCGCTGGAGGGAACGAAAACTTTGAGTTTGAATCGGGAATTCGCAAGGAGGTTGAGGTTCCAGGGCAGGTCTAGCCGTGTATTGGCGTAGGTTCCGCCTTGGTCGTGGTATCGGAGCACCCCGCCGGATGGATTGAATGGATGAGGGTAGGGGTTGTTGAACGGGTACTGAATCTGGCATTGATCGCCAAACCAAGACCATGAACTGGTTGGGCCTTCAAATGAATCGATGAGATTGGGGTTGTTTTGGGCAAGCCCCCCGATGTTTGACGCCAAGATGATGGCTAGGACTAGACCGATTCGTAGCCTGTTGGCGGTTTGGATCATGGGGTTGCGTTTTGGCCTGAAATCAAAAAGGGGATTACGGTTGCGGACGTAATCCCCTTGGAGGTTGATCGTAATCGCCTGTGCGGTCCCGTAGGGATTCGAACCCCAAACCTTCTGATCCGTAGTCAGATGCTCTATCCAATTGAGCTACGGAACCATTGAGCGGTCGCAAATATAAGGCTTCTGAAGGCATAGGAGGAATTTTGTTGGTGGGCTGCAGGGGATTTTTATTTTAATGCTAAAAAAAATAGAAAAACCAATAAAATTAGTATTTAACTTTATGGCCTAATTTAAATCCTCAAGAGATGACTTTTTTGGCTATGAATATGCGTTGGATGCGGAAGCGCCTGGGTTGGACCCAGGAGGAATTGGCGGAGC
>RFOZ01000001.1 GCA_009926405.1 Cytophagia bacterium | reverse complement strand
GCGCGTAGATCTACGCGCTCCCAAGCCCGGTCGCAAAGGAATCAAGGGTTCGGCCGTCTTTGTTTACGGTACCGGGAATGCTGTAACATTGCCACAGGGGACCTTTAACGCTCCCTTGGTCGGCATCCCAGGTTACGAGGCAAACAACGACTTATTCTTTGGTCCAGGCTGGAATTCAACTGATTACGGGGCCCAAAACAATTACCGAATGCGCAGTTACCAAAGGGTGGACATCAGCCTTCAATTCACACGCAAAACCCGCTGCGGCGAACGGATTACCGAGTATTCGGCCTACAACCTTTTTAGCAGGGCCAACCCCTGGTTCATACAGGTCGAATCCGATAACGTGAGCGGTCGCAATCGTCTGGTTCAGTATTCACTTTTTGCCTTTGTCATCCCTTCCATATCCTGGCGTTTCAAATTTTGCCAATGTTAACCCGTATTCTTGCGTTGATTTTTTTGTTAGGCCTGAGCGCTTGTCGTCCTCAATTCTTGGACACCGTCGACCTGGACCTACCCTCCAAATTGGTGGTGGGATGCAATTTGGTATTGGAAAGTAACTCGACCCTCCAAAAGGACAGTCTTTTCCTCAAACTCCACCAATCGGCTCCTTTATTTGGGCCTCCCCTTGCTATCGACTCCGGTCTGCCCGGAGCAAGCCTTCGTTTGATTCGTTCCCGTAACGGCGGGAATCCTGGACCAGGGGATACCCTGGAAAATTTTGGATACCATGAATTCCAAAACCTATACGGTGCAAGAATTCGTTCTGCGAACGGGGCGTCTTTTGTTCAAGAAGGCTATGAATACCGATTGAGTGTTCGCAGCGCCGATGGACGCACAGTAGAATCCCAATCCACGGTTCCCTCTTGGAGAGTTGCTGATACATCGGTGCAAATCCAAGTGCAGGCCTCTCCGAGTACATGGACCCGCTCCGTACAGGTACGGGTTCAATGGAGGGATTTAACCGGTTCCACTGGACCTGACGATCCGGGCTATTTCCGTGTCAATTACCGAATCCTGGGCAATCCCTGGTACAACGAGGAAACCTATTTGAACAACCATGTTGGTTGGTATCCCAACCAATTGGTCACCAATGCCAGCGCTGTCAACGGACTTTATACTTGGCAGGATCGAATGGACCTGAGTCTGATGCCCGGTGATACCCTGCCTTCCCAAAACCAAATGGAAATCGTGGTTCAACGCATCAGCCCGGCCTTGTATCGCTATCTTCAAGCGGTCGGTCAACAAGATTCCCAAAATGGAAATCCCTTTGCAGAACCGGCCGTGATCCCTTCCAATATTCAGAACGGTTTGGGCTGTTTTGGCTCTTGTGTCAATGTTCGCATGGTTCGACCCCTACTTTGGTAAGTTTTGTTACGATAACACCTTCAATCGCTATGCCTTCCACCATCCATCTCCTCGGCGCGGGCCCCGTCGGTTGCTTGGCCGCTATTTTGTTGCGGCAACGCGGTTTTGAAACCGTCATTTTTGAACGCCGTTCGGATAGCCGCAAAGCCGGTGCCTATGGCGGACGGTCCATCAACCTGGCCCTGAGTGACCGAGGTTTTACGGCGCTTGAGGCCGCAGGTTTGGCCGATGAAATTCGGCAGGTCGGCCTGCCTATGCCGGGGCGGCTGGTTCACGACCTCCAAGGCTCGGTTCAATTTCAGCCTTACGGCCAAGAAGGTCAAGCAATCTATTCCGTTTCGCGATCCGGGCTCAATTACAAACTTATGGATTTGGCAGAGCAAAACGGGGTAAAAATCCATTTTGAAACACGCTGTGTTGATGTGGATCATCAGGCCCGCACCATGATTCTGGAAAAAGGACAGGGGCGCGAAACCCTGGCATTTGATGTATTGTTAGGAACGGACGGGGCCTTCTCGGCGTTACGCTACGCACTCCAAAAAACAGACCGCTTCGAATACAGCCAATCCTATTTGCCCCACGGGTACAAAGAGCTTCATATACCCCCCACCGCTTCCGGGGATTTCGCCATGGATCCAAACGGATTGCATATTTGGCCCAGAGGTCAATTTATGATGATTGCCTTGCCCAATCCCGATCGAAGTTTTACTTGCACCCTTTTTTATCCTTTCGAAGCCGACCCAGCCCGCGGAGTGGCCTTGGGGCTCAACGAGATCCAGAATGATGACCTGGTGCTCCAAGTATGGAATCATTATTTTGGGGACACCCTGCCGTTGATGCCAACCCTTCTGGATGATTTTCATAACAACCCCAACGCATCCCTCATCACCGTTCGTTGTTCCCCTTGGAATCTGGGTAACACTTGTTTGCTCGGGGATGCGGCCCATGCCATCGTTCCCTTTTATGGTCAGGGCTTAAATGCTGGCTTTGAGGATGTTAGGGTGCTAATTGCCCAGGTCGATGAGAACACCATCACCCCCCAAAGCAGCGCCGAGGCGTGGGCTGAAACCCTTCAAAACTTTGGAAGCAAGCGCAAACCCGACGGGGATGCCGTGGCTCAATTGGCTTTGGATAATTTTGTAGAAATGAGGGACAAGGTTGCCGATCCCCGCTTCGTTTTCCAAAAGAAACTCGAAGCCCGTCTTCACCAAGCCTATCCCGATCGCTGGGTTCCTTTGTACAGCCAGGTTACCTTTCAACCCCAAACCCCTTACCATATCGCCTATCAGAACGGGCAGGAACAACAGAAATTCATGAATCGCGTATTGGATCTTATTCCGTCTGACAAAATCAACGATGAAGCCTGGATTGATGCCTTGCTTCGCCAAGAAATCCAGCATTTCGTATGAGACCGGCCATCCAAAGCGTGCACAACCTACGAGCCTTGTTTTGGTTCAGAGCCCTGGCCTTTGTCATCATGGCGGCGGGGGCTGCTCCCATGTTTTATTTGCGCTCCGATTCTCCCTTTCTTTTTGCAGCCCTGATTGTTGCGTTCCTTTTGGTCATTGCATCCTGGAACCTGGTCAAGCCAGGCTATACCGCCGTGGAGATTGCCGTTACACAAATCCTGATATCAACCGACAAAGACGAAGACCGTTCCTTCTACCTCAGCCTACCGACCGAGGAATTGGTTTCTTTTGAAATCCGCTCCAAATCAGGGGGCTTACGCCATGATCTATGGCTGTTCCGCCAGACCCCTCGAGGCGTTATGCGCAGCAAAACCATCCGGCTCAGTTTGTATTCACCGGCCAAAGTGGATGCGGTACGGCGTATGTTGAACCAAGTGCTCCAGGACCACGGTCGTTCACCGGTATCGTCCTAAAAATTCTCCCACACTCATTCTCTTCCTGCTAGCCTTGGCAGGCCTTTGTTTCTGGAACTCTATCCGCTTACTCAGAACTTTAGACGGGGTTCAAGGCATAGATCACCGGTCTCGATGGGGCAGCATCCAAGGACCAGCGGGGAACCATCAAGTTCAAGGCATAAAAGCCGTCCGGTAGGGAGGAATCGGCGTCGATCATTTCGGTAATGGTCGCTTGACGACGGCATCGCCCCTCCGGAAACCAAAAAGCACGATGCGCCAACAAACGACCTCCATCGTGTTCCGGGTCCACGGATGGCAAATCCGTCAAAAGATGCATCACACCGGATCGGGCCAACCATTCCAAGGCAGCCGGCTCAAAGGCCGGTGGCATCTGCCCTGTATAACAACGGATTCCTCGCTGTAAATCAAAAGGGAGGGTGCGTATCAAAACGGCGGCAGGGAGGGTATCCCCCCAGGGAAGGAGGGCCACCTCCAAATCTTTTTTGGCAATCCAACGTTGACCGGGCATAGCCGCATCGGTCAATCGGGGTTCAACGCTTAACATCAAAGCCTTGAACCAAAAAGTGGTTAGGGCCTGGTCCAAAGTAAGGCACGTTCCGGGTCCGCAATTCATGGCCCAATCATCGGTAGGCGAAGCCCCGATATGCCCGGCACATTCGGTATGCGTCCCATTCCCGTGAGGGTTCATCTTCACTCCAACCACATTGCAGGCACCACCCTGCGATACATCCCCCACAAAGCTCCCTGCCCTAAAAACCTCAAACAAAGGTTCCTCCATACCAAAAGCATTGGGATTGCCGCGACCACCGTGCAGGGGAAACCCCAGATCCCAGAACTGACTAAAATCAATCCGATCAAATTCAGATAAATCTGGTGCGGTTCGTTCTTCCATTTTTAGTTGTCTTGAGTTGGGTCCGGAACATCATCAAACAACGAAGATGCAATATAATCGGCTAATCCACGCCCTTCATTGCTAAGCCGCAAGGGATCATCCTCCCCAAAAAACCCTCGTGGATCAAACCAAGTCGGGGACAAGGTGGCGAGTCGTTCGCGGACCCTTCTCTTGGCGTCCAAACCAAATCGCGACACCAATTCACTCCAAGGCATCCCAGCGTCCAAACGCAATCGTATCATCAAAAATTCATTGAGGCAATCAGCAGCTGATAGAACCTCTACAGTTTGCTCGGGCGAACCCTCTTCGATTCCTCGGCAATAATGGATGTTATGACTGATATTCCACGAACGGGTATACCCTCCATCGAAGGAATGCGCCGAGGGCCCCAACCCCAAATATGGCGCCCCCGACCAATAACGACTGTTGTGGACCGCCTCGAAGCCAGCCCGTGCAAAATTAGAGATTTCATAGGCACGGTACCCTTGAGCCTCTGCATTTTGGTACAAAACCTGCATAAGCTCCAGGGCCTTATCGTCCTCCGGCATCTGAAGATCCCCTCGCTGAACTTTGGTGTTAAGTACGGTTCGGGGCTCCTGGGTTAACTGATAGGCCGAAAAATGTCCGGGGCTATACGATAAAATTGTTTCCAAATCCTTTACTAAGTCTTCGGAGTCCTGATCTGGATAGGCGTAAATTAAATCGGCAGTCCAAGGTCCTGACCAATCGGATGCCAAAAGGCGCAAGGCATCCAAGGCTTGCCGAGAATCGTGGGCACGGTTCATCCCCTGCAAAAACCGATCATCCACCGTTTGTACACCCAAGCTAATCCGTGTTACACCCAATCCTTTCCAAAGCTCCAAATTCTTGGCATGAACATCTTCGGGATTCGCCTCCAAGGTAAATTCCTGCATCGTTGAAAAATCAAACCTCTCCCCAAGGCCCCTTACCAAAAAGCTCAAAGCATCCGGCTCCAAAAGAGAGGGGGTACCGCCACCCAGGTACAGGGTCTCCAAAGGAGGAGGTCCTGAACCCGAATGGGGATTCCATCGCAAATCCAATTCCCGGATCATGGCCTTGAGAACCCTGGCTTGGGCAGTACGGGTTGTGCTAAAATGAAACGCACAATAGTGGCATGCTTTCCGACAAAATGGAACATGGACGTAGACCGAACGCATGCTAAAATCCTATTATCCGCTAAGGTAGATTGCAAAAATGAAAACAGTCCCAACAAAAAACCCCACACATCCAGGATGGCGGGGTTTTGAAGATCGTTCAACCAAAGAACGAACAATCGGGTTTAGTAATCCCAAAGGCTTTGTTCGAAATTGAAGATTTTTTGCTTGATGCGCTCCGATTCCATGAGGAAATCTTCAGGGTTGTTGGCGTAGTCTTCGATACGAAGATCCTTGACATTCGGTTCCTTGTAGATATAAGAGGAAAAGAAACGACGGAGGAACAAATCATCGTACGAAATCTTGGCCGACTCGTTTTTCATATTAAAGACTTCGGCCTTGGCCAAAATCGGACGAATCGCGGGGAAATAGACCCAAAACATAGGGATTTCACCTACCACCAATCCATCGGATTTAAGGTTTTGAACCGGGGCAATCGCCACAATGCGAACCACCATCGAGGCTGACTTTCGATCAAAGACCCACTCTTCTTTCAAACGAAATTTAACAACATCGTTTGGGTTAAATTCAACTTTTTCGACGCGTCGCTCCAGGGCAAACGTAACCGGATTGCTAACCGTTATCGTGTCGTATTTCTCCAACGCACCAAGAATCTCAGCGCCCTGCATCTTGTTTTGGTCATTGATTTCATCCGAGCGATACAAGTAACCATTGAGTTCACCCCGCTTTAGGGCATTCATTAACACATCAATTAGCATGCTCTTTGGATGCGTCAAGGGCATATTCAGTTTCTGACTAAGGTCAATAACCCGAAAAATGGTCCAACTAAACATAACATCCTGTTCCTGGATTTCAGGCAATGGAATGGGTTCCTTGGCAATGGCCGGATTCAACGTGCGCTTGAACGCACCGTCAACAACCTCCGCGCGATCCTGGGCTCCAACAGAGAGCGTCAGAAAAGATAGGGCCAAAAACGAAAGTGCAAATTTCTTCATAACATTAATTGATAGAGTAGACAGCCGGTGGAAGCTTACGGGTAATGCGGTCGGGCCCTACCACCTTGACTTCGTCAAAGATGAAGCGGTCCCCTGCTTTGGAATTTCGGATTACTTGTTGGAGTTTGCCGTTGTAAATCGCTCCGGTATTGGCGAAGGGCTCTACGTCTTTGCGTGCAGCGAAATAGAGCATTCGAAAGCTGATCACATCAAAGCGCATGTCAAAGTCAAAATCCTTGAGGGTGGCAATCATACCGCCCTGGGCTTTGAATTGGGATACCGAAACCGAACCGGGAGGTAAACCCCCAATGGTGGCTTGTGGGTCTGGAACCGCCTTGACACGGAACAAGGTAGATCCCAACATCTGAGAGCCCTTACCATCAACAGACTTGCCTCGAACATCCACGTTCACATTCATTCCGGGAGAGTTCACCCGAACGATGTACTTGCCTTTGCTTCCCGTAATGGTTCCCCCACCCGATATCGATGGCATGAGGTTTTCGGGGGTTACACCGGGAGCAGAAATCGAAACAGGGTTGTCAACGCCCACATAGAGGACATTCATTTTGTCAGGCGAAACAACCGCTGCCGGACGGGCCACCATGTAGGAGCTGCTGAAGGGGTAACGGGTTAATTCACCCGTTGAAGGACTCACAACGTTAATGAAACCGCCCCACTTCTTCTCGCCTTCGGAAGTCGCACGAATCTTGAGCTTGCCCATGCCGTTTTCAACAGGCACCACGGTTCCACCTTCCAAACGAATATCCAAATCCTGACGGCTATCATAGGCAACCAACATGATGTCGGCTTCATAATCCTGCCCTGTCAAGACGTAACTGGAACGGGCCACGATTTTGGCTTCCACCTTATCGAATTTATACGAAGCAGCGTCGATTTGACTCAGAAGAAACGAAATAACCTCGGTTTCTGTGTTTCGGATATCGCTCTCGTATTTGGATAGCAAGGTAATAACACCGGATAAAGGCATTTCACCAAAATTGGATTGCAGCCAGTTTTTGGTGACACCCCCTTCTTTGGGATCCTTGGCTTCGTCCAGATACAATTTAATCTTTTTGCGTTCAGAAGCAGGGATCATCTTCAGGACCGTTGCTCGATAATCGTTAATCATTTTTTTGAATTGCAGACCCTTGGGGCTTTTGCCCTCAGGGCTCACCAAAACCTGGCTGCTGATATCAATGTTCCCATCATCGACAACACGCCTTGCACCGCCTTCAACCTTGAAGTCTTCCTCGTCCACCTTGTTGTTTTTGTTACCGCCCATGTCGATCATTTGATCCTTGGTTTCTTTTACAAACCTGAGCAATTCCTTGGTCTTCTTACGGACAATTTGGGCTTTATCGAAATTGGCTTTCGCTTTGCCAGGCTCCTTGGCCATCCGGTCATCAAAAGCCTTGTACAAGGCATCGTTCTTTTGGCCGACCGATTGGGATGTTTCCTCCAAGCTCTTGTTGATCATCGCGAAGGCCTTCAGAATTTCGGCGGACACGTTCAGGGCAAGCATCGCGGTCAACACGAGGTACATCATGTTGATCATTCGTTGCCTTGGGGACAATTTACTACCGGCCATTGCTCAATATTTCAGGATTACGAAGGGGTTGATTCAGAATTAATATCGATTGGACATGGCATTCAGCATGTTCCCGTAAACCGAATTGAGGGCAGCAATGTTGCGGTTGAGTCGAGACATTTCATGCTGGTAACGCTCGGCATCCTCCTGGATCGTCTTGAGGCTGTCCATCATTTTGCCAACCCCACCAAAGTGCTCGTTAGCCGATTTAAGAGCCATGGCCGTATTCTTCATCTCGGTATCGTACATGGTGTTAAACGCCCCAATATTGTCAACCAATTTGCGCATTTCAGAACGATAGGCGCGGCTTTCTTCGCTAATCTGGGCCAATTCAGCCAACGACTCGGCGGTAACCCTCACTTCTGTTTGGTACGATTGGTTGGCGCTCACCAAATAGTCGTTGAGTTTGCGCATTTCTTCCTGATAAACCCGGGTTTGCTCACCCATTTCGGTCATTCCATTCAATGCCCCCGATGCGGTATGGGCCTGGGCGGCCATTTGTCCAACAGACTGGGTTGCCTCACGGACTTTGTTGGCAAATTCACCGGTGCTCAGGCTGGCAGAATTCATCTGCCCCATTTGTTGAACATTATGATTCAGGTTCTGAAAACTCTTGCCCAAATTTTCCAGAACATCCTTGCTCAAATTGGCTTCACGCATCATGGCATTCAATGTTGCGGGTGGTGCCTTGGCCTCACCGCCGGCTAATTCAGGGTAAACCAGCGACCAATCAATGTCCTCGGCAGGGGGTTCAAAGCCGGATACAAAAAAGATTAAAGCCTCGGTACCCAATCCCAGCGTTAGGAAAAAATCTGCCCCCGGCAGGTGTCGGATTTTGAAAAGTGCCCCGATGATCACAATGGACGCACCCCATCCGTAGAGATAATTCAGGGTAATTTTGCCTTTTTTGGACTGCAAATACTCCGCAATTTCTTCTTGTTTAAAAGAAAACTTCATGATTTATAAAAATTTAAAAGATTAACGAATGTCCCTGATATCCCGACCAGTAAAGTCCATAACACAACGGAAGCCAATGGTGGAACGTGCTGAATCTTGGAATTCGTAAGCCCGGGTTCCATTCATCAGGTAATAACCAACATCTTTCCAACTACCACCACGAACCACTTTACGCTTGAGGATTTGAGGGTCGCTGTCTTTGGCGTTGTAACGATAATCCGGGTTCAAATCACCCACAAAACTGGAAGCAGACTCGTGGAAGGTCGATGCGGTCCATTCGGCCACATTGCCGGCCATGTTAAAGAGACCAAAATCATTGGGGTTAAAGGTGTAGGTTTTGGCGGTATAGGTAACCCCATCGTCAACATAGTTGCCACGGCCCGGCTTGAAGTTGGCCAACAAGCAACCACGGTTGTTACGCAAGGAAGGCCCACCCCAAGGGTAGGGAGCGGCCATGCGACCACCCCGGGCAGCGTACTCCCATTCGACCTCGGAAGGCAAACGGAAGGGAAATTGAAGGGTTAATTTTTTGGACTGGCGGAAAGCCGATAAAAGCCGGGTTCTCCAATCGCAGAAGGCGTTGGCCTGGTTCCAATTAACGCCTACAACAGGGTAATCGTAATAGGCTGGATGGCTGAAGTACAATTGGGTTTGGGGTTCGTTGTAGGCATAGGCCATATCCTTGGTCCAAACGAGGGTATCGGGGTAAATATTAATGGACTTGGATTCTACAAACTCGTTCCGGTTTCGATTGGACTGACTGGCCGCCGCGGCTGTATAATCATATTTCTTGTAATTGTATACAAAACGAGCGGTGTTCCATTCCTGACGGCCAAACACTCGCTGGTTTTCTGGCAAAAACAGGTCTTCCAATTCTTCGACGACCGCCGGGTCTTTCCAATTAATCCTCGCTTTCCAGTTAATGTATTCGTTCCCATCCTCGTCTTCGATGGTATTCCCCAAAACAGTGTGGGCAATGGAATCCCGAACCCAATTCACAAATTGCCGGTATTCGGCGTTGGAAATTTCGGCATCGTCCATATAGAAAGGACGCATTGTGACGTTCTTCAGCGGGTTGTTGAGGTTAAAAAGCAAATCTTGATCGCCTTGACCGTACAAAAAGGTACCCTGTTTGATATAAACCATGCCGTAAGGGGTGGTTTCAAGCCATGGACCCCGATCCTTGGCCCCAATAAGGTCCCCGGTATTCCCGCTACCACAGGATGATAGGAACGCGGTTAGCCCCAAAAAAAGGGACCATAGTGCAGGGCGGATGCAGCAAGCGGACACCGACGAAGAGGTAGTTCTAGGCATGTTCATGTTTTGAAAACGCTAAAATTAGCAAGATTTAACGGTAAAAAATCGAAGATTAGAAGTAACGGGGCGTTAAAATTCTCCTTTGGGGCTTGGGAGGTAACTTGAGCGTGAAATCGTAGCCCAAAAAGGCTTCGTGCGATCCGTTGGTCAGCGTACCCAAATCCCCCAAATGCTGGGAAAAAGAATACCCAAAACGAACCCCATTGCGCATACGGTAACCGAACATTCCGACCACCCCATCGTTTTGGGAATAACCGCCCCCTAACCACAACCGGGTTCCTATTGAGAGCATGAGGTTGTAGTCCACCTGTTGTACGGAACTGTTGGTTTTGAAGAGAACCGATGGGGTTAAACGGAAATACTTGCCCAAAGGAATTTGATAGCCGGCCGATGCAAAAAGATTGCGGGAATAGGTCAGGGTCGAACCTGTTGTGTTGAATTGCAAAGCCGGTTCATTCAAATGGTTGGCTGCCAAATTGAGGAACCATTTTTTGGAATACAGTTGAATTCCAGCCCCCAAGTCAAACGTTGTGGCCTGAACATTGGTCGCTACCAAAAGCGGGTCGTTGGGATTCTCCGGCCGGAATTTAGTGCCATCCAAAGAAGTCTGAAGCATGCCCCCGTAAACGCCAATACCGATGCTAAAGGTTCGCAAAGGAATGCGCAGGGCGTAATTAAGGCGTACGTTGGTGGATTTGTTGAAATACTCCTCGTCCTGAACCACCAAAAGTCCCAAGCCACCCCTCAAAAACTCAACAGGGGCATGGATACTAAAGCTCGTTGTCCGGGGGGAGGCATTTTCGGGGATGTTGACCCATTGGTATCGGCTGGCCACCATGGTGCTGATGGCATTTCTCGACCCCGCAACCCCTGGGTTGTAAAAGAAATCATTGAACATGTATTGGTTCCACTTGGGTTCCTGCTGAGCAGAAACCGCCGAGGTCCAAAACATGAACAGGAGCAGGCCGGCAAATCCTTTGCCAAATTGATTTATTCGCATGGACTAATTGCCGAAGAAACAACAGAAAAGGGAAATTCCCAACTATTTGTGGCCTTTTTTGATGCTAGCCTCCAAAGCCATCACCAAGGAAGGGAATTCCGGTGAGGGTGCAGCGATATCCAAACGCAGACCCCGATCCTGCACGGCTGCGTGGGTTTGAAGACCCAAAGCGGCGATTTTGGTAGGCCCTTGAACAAAATCAGGAAAATTCTCGAAAAGCGACTTAATCCCCATCGGACTAAAAAAGCAGAGGACATCGTATTTAATGTCGGCCAAGTCGCTTAAATCACTGGCAACGGTGCGAAACATCACCGCCTTGGTTACCAGCAGACCCAGTTTCTGAGCTTCTGCGGTAAAGGTGTCTTGGAGAATATCCGAACAAGGCATCAAGTAGGCGGCCTCCTTGTGTTTGAGCATCTGGGGAAGAAGATCTTCCAATTTCCCTTTGCCAAACGATATTTTTCGCTTCCTCAGTTGGGTGTATTTCTGCAGGTAGAGCCCTACGGCCTCCGAAATGCAGTAATAACGGGTTTCGGGGTCAATCTCGCAACGCATTTCTTCGCAGAGCCTGAAATAATGATCGATGGCATTGCGGCTGTTAAAGACAATGCTGTGGTATTCCGACAAAACCAAACGGGTTTTTCGAAAATCCTTCGCTGGAACCCCAATTACTTCAATGAAAGGCCGGAAATCAACTTTGATATTGAATTTGGTTGCCAGTTCGGCCAAAGGAGAACGTTCCCCAGGTTCCGGTTTGGGTTGGGAAACGAGGATGCTCCGGATTTTGCCTTTGGGGTTAGGGGTTTCGGCCATGAAGGATGTAGTGGGCAAAAAGGGTCAGTGGTAAAATTTCGAAGGTGCAAATATAAAAAATCAACAAAAGAAGGCGGTCCTGACCAAACTCATAAGCCATACGGCCTTGGCGAAACCACCGAATGAGCAGACTAACCAGAAGCAAAACCCCCAAAAAACCACTCGTATAGACTTTCCAGGAGGAATTTCCAAAGGCCAAAACCAAGGCCCACAGCAAAACCAAAGGCACCCAAAGGTGGGATAAGACCCTAGACCATAGGCGCATCCCATGAACCATTTCCTCCCATTCTACCGCCCAACCCAAAAACCGAAGCCAGGTATCAAAAACCCAGGCCGCCAAAATCAAAACCAAAAACCATACCAAAAACAAGAGCCAGGGCCAAGCTACCAGGCTTTTTTCCAATCCGGGCACAGCCAGTCCACCAGGTATTTGAGCCAAGGTCAACCCAAGTCCCATTGCCAAAAGAATGCCCCAGCCCCAACGTTGCCATTCACTATAGGCATGCCGAGACCGGACGCTTTGCATAAAAATCCTGTAATTAACCAGTTGATACAGCCTGGAGGGGTAATACGAAGGATCTCTGGCGACCAAGAAAGCGACCAAGATCCACAAAACCCACCAAACACTAAAAAACCAGGTCCCTGGTAAAGTGGACGGTGCGTTCTCAATGGGTTGAATCGCAGCAGCCCCACCGTTGAAACCACCGTAAACCAAAACCAACCAACAAGCCCTAAAGGACGACCGCAAGAACATGACGTAAAATTACCTTTGAAAGACCATGGGAACGAAACGGCTATTGGTTTACCGGGCTTCGGCTGGTTCTGGCAAAACCCACCAGCTTGTTACCACTTACCTGCGCCTGGTGCTGTCTTCGGCTGACCCTTTGGCAGTTCGGCAAACCTTGGCCATCACCTTTACCCAAAAGGCGGCTCAGGAAATGAGGAAAAGAATCTTGGAGCAACTAAGGCAGATGGGAAGTCCGGACGACACCTTGGCCTTCAAGGAGGATAGTATTCGGTCCGAACTCCTGAAAACGTTGAAACTGGAACCAGGGGTTTTGCGGGATCGTTCGCGTCGTCTGCACCGGACCATGCTGCATCGGTACAGCGATGCTGCGATTGGCACCATTGATTCCTTTATCAGCCAAATGGCTCGTCCGTTTTATCGGGAATTGCACAGCGGTCAGGACTTTGAAATTGAGCTGGATCGAGATGCCCTTATCGAAGAGGCTATCGAACCCTTTTTGGCCCAGGTAGGTCAAAAGGAAAACGACGTTTCGACCTTGTTGTTGAATTTTTCGCAACACCTCAACAGGGACGAAAAAAACTGGAACATCCGTAACCTTTTGGTCCGCTATGCTTCGTTCTTGTTCCAGGACAGGGCCTACCCCTACCTGGAAACCCTCCAAAAAATAAAACCGGCGGATTACGCTGCCTATTACGATCAGCTCGCCAATATTTTGGATGAAAAGCATCGCGAACAAAGGGAGGGCTCTCGTGCCTTGCTGGATGATTTAGCCTTGGCTGGATATTCAGCAGAACAGCTTCATTATGGAGCCAAAGGCTTGATTTATCATTTAGAAAAGCACCTACAAAACGAAGGACACAAACTGCATTCCCAAGTTGACAAGGCGCTCACCGAACAAAACAGAGTCCTAAAAAAAGGCGCCCATCCGCCTGAATTTCAAAGCTGGGTCGACCGACTACAGATTTTTTTGGGTCAACAAAAAGCAGCTGCCCCGGATATCGCCCTAATGCAGGCTGTCTTGGAGATGCGCTACGCTACCACCCTGCTTGGCACCTTGTATCAACACTTTACGGACTACAGCCGAGCCCAGGTCAAAATGCCCCTGAACTTTCTCTACTTTCAACTCGCCGACCTGGTCCAGAAAACCCATCCGGAATACCTCTGTGATCGCGTTGGTCATCGTTACCTCAATATGTTGGTGGATGAGTTTCAGGATACCAGTCTCTTGCAATGGCAGTGCCTGGAACCCCTGATGGATAATGGTTTAGCATCGGGCGGCACCGCGATGGTGGTCGGGGATGTCAAGCAGTCTATCTACCGATGGCGCAACGGCGATGCCCGGCTTTTGGCCGCTTTACCTGCTAAGCGCTGGGACTCCACCGCGTCCAAACTCTGGGACGAACTATACCAAGGAATTCCTTTGCAAATCAATTACCGGTCCCAAAATAATATCTTGTATTTCAACAATGTATTTTTTGGATGGTGTCGTCAAAATTGGGAAAGCCTCATGTCTTCAACCTACCAGGAGGTCGAACAAGAACACCCTCTAAACCCCATCACCAACCCGCCCTGGGAAGGCAGGACCCGGGTTTTGGCTTTTGATCCATCGATACCCGAACGAAGCTTGGAAGCCAATCGGGTTGAGGTGTGTTACAACTTAATTCAGGAATACAAAAGACAGGGGATCAAAGCCAGAGACATCGCTGTTTTGGTCCGTACCAACCGTACTGGATCCGCTTTGGCCCAAGGCCTTATTCGCCGGGGTCAGGCGGTCGTATCCCCGGATAACTTGCTGCTAGGACTCAACCCCAGGGTACGGCAGATAATCCACGCCTGGTTTTTCCTCCATCAACCCCAAGATCCTGTTCATTCAGAAGCCCTTCTCCAGGATTTGGATTTGGAAATTTACCTCCAGGACCCCTCTCGAAATGCCTATTCGGCCCTTTTGGATCGATTTCCTGCTTTGGATATTCCCTCCTTGCTTGCGCTGCCACTTGCGGCCCAAATGCAGGAATTGGCGGTGGTCATGAACCTGGCCAATGAACCGAGCCCTTTTGTTCAAAGACTCTTGGACGAATGGGTCAACCAATGCGCCAAGGGACCCCGCGTACAAGACCTGGAAGATTGGTGGCTTACGGTAGGACACAAAATAAAAATTCAAGGGTCCGCCTCCGAAGAGGCCGTCCAATTAATGACCGTGCACAGTGCCAAGGGTTTGCAGTTCCCGGTGGTCTTGGTGGCCGAAATGGACCGTCGCAACAAAAAACCCGTTCTTGCTCATCAATGGATTTCACATGTTCCCGCTGATTCATGGGGCATGGAAGAAAAAGTACCACCCGGTGAGGTTCCGGTTCATTTGGTGGAAACCTCTGCCCTCAAAAACGCTCCGGAAGACTTTGCGGCATTGGCCGAGAGCGAGGGCCAACTCAACGACCTGGATTACATCAACATCCTTTATGTCGCCTTGACCCGGGCCAAAACCCATATGGAAATTCTGACGGAAGCGTGGAGCGGCAAAAAAGACTCGGTGTTTAGCCTTGGCAAGATTTGGGGGCAATTTGCCCAAAGCCAGAACCCGGACCCCTCCTTGTGGACGCGGACCGAACGAAATCCTGAATGGCCCGGCGAACCGGAAACTTGGAGCCTTCAACCGGACTCAAAAGCGCTCATGCCGGAAGGATCAAAAGGGGAAGGAGAATCCATAGCAACCCAACAGGACTTGGCTTCGATGCCTAGGACCTTGCCAAACACCACGGTCGCCTTGAAGCATAACATGCACTGGCCCAATCTCACGACCGAAGCCATCGAAGCAGGCGTGCTTTTGCATCGCCTCATGGCCAAGATTCACCACCAACAAAAATCAGAATCCGTCATCCAAGACTGGGAAAACGATGAATCCTATGCACCAGCCCTCCGACAAAAAGTCAGCCAATGGGCTCGTAGCCTCCTCCTAAGACCTGAAGTGACACCATTCTTTGAAGAAGGTTCCACCGTATTGCGGGAGCACCCTGTCTTGTTGACGGACGGTAGTAGCCTCCAACCGGACCTCATTCTCCTGGCCCAAGACGGAAGCGCCCGGGTTTTGGATTTTAAAACGGGCCGACCCCGGAAGGAACACAGCGATCAACTGGATCAATACTTGGATATCCTCCAAAAGGCAGGCTACCCCAGCACAGGCGCTTTGGTTTACGCCGAGGAGGAATCAACGGATCCTATCGCTTGAAAGACGGTTCAAAATCGATGTTATAGAACATAAAGGACCACTTATCGGCGGCCTCGTCCAAAATCATGGAAGTAGGTTTGCCTGCACCGTGGCCCGCCTTGACATCAATACGAATCAAAACGGGAGATGGCCCGCTTTGCTTGCTTTGGAGTTCAGCGATGAACTTGTAAGAATGCGCCGGTACCACCCGGTCGTCGTGATCGGCGGTGGTCACCATGGTCGCCGGATAGGACGTTTTGGCCTTGACATTGTGGACCGGAGAATAGCCCCGTAGGTATTGAAACATCGCCTCGGAATCGTCCGAACGACCGTAATCATAGGCCCAACCGGCACCAGCTGTAAAGGTGTGATAGCGCAACATATCCAAAACCCCCACCGCGGGAAAACATACCTTGAACAAATCCGGGCGTTGGGTCATGCAAGCCCCCACCAATAGCCCCCCGTTAGAGCCCCCGGCAATGGCCAAACGACTCGACTGGGTGTATCCGTTGTTAATTAACCATTCGGCTGCGGATATAAAGTCATCAAATACATTTTGTTTTTGCATCTTGGTGCCCGCATCGTGCCAACGGTCCCCGTACTCTCCCCCACCGCGCAGATTCGCTACCGCATAGATACCACCCTGCTCCATAAAGAAGAGGTTGGAAACCGAAAATGAAGGCGTCAAACTAATGTTAAATCCCCCGTATCCGTAGAGCAAAACCGGGTTGTCCCCGTTGGGCACCACATCCCTACGATGCGTCAAGATCATCGGAACCTTGGTGCCGTCCTTGGACTCGTAGAAAACCTGGGTACTTACGTACTGATCCGGTTCAAAATCAACCTTGCTCTGCTTGTAAACAGTCGATACACCATCCGACAAATCCAAGCGGTAGATAACCGGAGGGCTGGTATAGGACGCGAAGGAATAATAACAAATTTTTTCTTTACGCTTCCCGCCAAAACCAGAGGCCGTTCCCAATCCGGGTAGTTTAACCTCCGCAACCAAGGTCCCTTGGAGGTTGAATTGAAAAACTTTGCTGACGGCGTCTTGCAAATAATTCGCAAAAAAGTAGCCTCCAACCGCCGAAACAGACAATGGAGATTGGGTTTCTGAAATGACATCCTGCCAATAGCGGGATTCCGGCGCCTTGAGGCTGACCCATACCAAACGGCGATTGGGCGCCTTGAGGTTGGTCAACAAATAAACCGAATCACCCTCCGTATGCACCACATCGGTTTCGTTCTCCAGACCTTGAATGATCGGCAGGATAGGTGCATTTTTGGCATGCAAATCTTTGAAATACAATTCGTTGCCGTAGGTGGCTTGGGCGGCTGAAATAAAGAGGTAGCGACCATCCTCGCTCACCACCGCACCGACGTAGCGGTAAGGATTGGCTTCTCCTCCAAAGACGAGTTGGTCCGCTTTTTGGGGCTGATCCAAACGATGGTAATACAATTTGTGGAACTGGGTTTTGCCCGACAAAGCCGAGCCATCAAGGGGTTTGTCGTAACTGGAGTAAAAGAACCCTTCACGCCCTTTCCAGGCCAAGGAACTAAACTTGACATCGACCAAGGTATCACCCATTTGCTTCCGTGTTTTGGTGTTCAGGACCACCACTTTACGCCAATCCGAACCCCCTTCGCTGATTTGAAAAGCGCAATAGGAACCATCCTCCGAAAACTGAATTCCGGCCAGCGATGAAGTTCCGTCCTTTGAAAAAAGATTTGGATCCAGAAAAACCTCGGCCACACCGGGCTGGGCCGCAGATTCTCTGTATAACACCGATTGATTTTGCAAACCATTGTTCTTGTAAAAGTAGGTGTATTCCCCTTCCTGAAAGGGGGCGGAATATTTTTCGTAATTCCAAAGCGACTCCAGGCGCTTCCGAATTTTATCACGGTAGGTAATTTGTTTCAGGTACCCAAAGGTTAATTCATTTTGGCGACGGACCCAGTCACTTGTTTCTTCGGATCGGTCGTCTTCGAGCCAGCGGTAGGGATCTTCGACAACCTGATTAAAGTAGGTATCCACTTGATCCACCCTGCGAGTGTCGGGGTAACGAAGGGGCTGGTCTTGGGCAAGGGTCCTTCCGGCCCAAAGAACTAAACCGAGAGCCATCAAACCGTACTTCACTTGAAATTGGAACGAGCTGAAAACGACCGAGAACCTGGCCATGCGGCCAAGGGATATCTTGAATAAGTCATGCATGGGTAAGAATTTTACCCAAAGATAGCCTCAGGGATTGCTCGTCCTTCCAGGCCAGAATTTACGCGGAATCAGCCAAAGCCCGTAGGATTCAGAGGGTTTGGCATTCAACGAAGCATGATGAGCCCTGTGCGCCCTGATCATCGCCTGGATATAGGGGCCGTTCAAGGGCCTGGGCAAGACCCATCGACGATGAACCCACGCGTCGTGTAGAACAAAATACAAGGTCCCATACAAACAAACCCCGATACCCAACCCCAATTGAAAAGGCCGGAAAGGATCGAGGCCTCCAAGCAACAAATACAAACCCAAACCTCCAAAAGCCAACGAAAAAACATCGTTCCATTCCAACCCCCGACCCGAAGGGCGGTGATGGGTCCGGTGTATGAACCATAAGGGGCCATGCATCAAATATTTGTGCACTATCCAGCCCAAAAATTCCATCCCTCCAAAGCCGAGCATTCCGCCCAAAAAAACTGTCCAAACGGCCATGAGGGATGATTAAGCAGAGGAGAATTCTATTAGACTGCCACCGACATTCCGGCCGCATAGGCCTCGACTCGTCCAATCAGGTCTTTGAAATCTTTGACAAGAACCAAGGGGCTTTCCCATCGAACCTGACCTTCAGCGAGAACCGCCAACGGACCCGTCACCAAATGGATGCAACGAGGAAAATCCTGCTTGATTCGCGCCAAATAATCCGCGACCGAATCCTGGGCCAGGGAAGAGGTCATGGAGAAAAGAGTGAAATCGGGACGGTATTGCTGATCCAGGACAAACAAATCGGGGTAGGGTACATTCGCACCGATGTAAGCGACTTGCTGACCCCGGGCCTTGAGGAGATAACTAGCAAAAAGCAAGCCCAATTCATGAAACTCGCCTTCGGGCAGGTACAAAAGATAACGACGGGCGTTGTAAGCCGGGTTGGACGTTGGGTTGGACGTTGGGACAGGCCCCGCTTGTTCCGCCAAACGATCAATGGCCACAATCAACTTTTGACGAATGATGTTTGTAATAAAATGTTCGTGAGCCGGATTGATGGACCCTGTTTGCCATAAGATCCCGATCCGTCGAAAAAAAGGGAAAATCAGGTCCATCATGGCTTCCTCGACCCCGCATTGGTCAAAGGCTCGGGTCAGCAGCCTTTGAAAGGCTGGTTCATCCAGGCTAATCATGGCAAGGGTAAGCGCTTCCAGCCGTTCATCCAATGGCAACGGGGCCAATTCTTGATGCAGGACAGCCTGGTGCAACTCCTCCGCCGGCATTTTGGCCAGGCGGGAAATCTTGGCCCCTTGACGCATCAATGCGGCGACCCCCAGCAGTTTTCGCAAATCATCCTGGTCGTAATAACGAATATTGGTCGAACTTCGCTTGGGCTCGATCAGGTTGTAACGTGACTCCCACATTCGCAATGTGGCAGCCCGAATGCCAGTTAAGGCCTCAATATCTTTTATCGAAAAACGGTCCATGTCCTTGAATTCAACACCAAGGAGCCCAAAATGTTTACGTAAACGCAAACCCTAATTTGAGGTGTTGTTGGTAATATTGCAGGGCAAATCCGCCTTATGAACCTCCAAAACATCCTCAAACTCGTTCTTCTGGGTCTGATTGTTTGGCTCACCTACGAAACCATCGAAACCGTGGCCAAACCTTTGCGTTTCGAAAAGGAGCGGGACCGACGCTATGCGGCCGTTATTGACCGTCTGAAGCAAATCCGAACCGCACAGGTAACCTACCGTGAAAACAACGGCGAATTTGCCGATACGTGGGAAAAACTCCTTCAATACACCAAGACCGGAAAGATGAAAATCACCAAAGTCATCGGCAACCCCGATGATTCGGCCGATATCCGTCGTGGGATTCGCTACGAAACCATCTTGATTTCGGTGGCTGACTCGCTTTTTAAGAATTACCCTATCGACTCCTTGCCCTTTGTTCCGTACGCTGATACCGCTCGGTTCATTTTGCGAGCCGGGAAAGTCAAAAAAAGCAACCTGGAGCTCAATGTTTTTGAGGTGGAAGACTCGGCTCCGTTTGACACCCGCAAAGTCCTGCGGGTTGGCTCCATGGTCGACGCCAATTTGAGCGGCAACTGGGAATAAGCCCTTTTTTGTTGGCGGAACACCCTCCATCCCTCCGGAATCCTAGCCTATGGGGCTTGGATAACGAATTGTACATCGGTCCCCCCTGGGAAGTTCTGGATTTACCGCCTCTGGGCCTCCTACTACCTGAATCCCTACGCGCCTATCGTTCCGAAGAAACGGTTGGTTTGCTTGCGGACCGGGATACCCCTCAACCCGAACAGGCCCGAACCTTCCTCCAGGCCTTGATGCAAAAAAAACCCCAATGGGAGGCTTGGGTAGCGGACCTGCCGCGGAGTACATGGATGCCGCTCAGCTTGGTGACGGAATGGGGTTGGGGAACCGGTCGAAGAGGTTTGGTCGAAAAGCCCGAACAGGTTCCCGGTCTTCTTCCCCTTTTTGAATCGGTTTGCGGTCCCTTGGGGGGCGAAAGTCTCGGTTGGCAGGCATGGCCCGCTTTTCAAGCGGTTCAGGTTTTTGCCATACCCCAACCTTTGCACCAGGCCTTAACCCAGGATACGACTTTGGGGCCCTTGTACAATGCCTCGGTTCTTTGGACCGCTTTTTGGCAACAAAGGATTGCCACTTCTGATGCCAAAAAATTGCATGTTGCGATGTTGTCGGGCCCTAGGGATGTTTCCATATGGGTGATGGAGCCTCAAAAATTATGGCACCATGGTCGTTACCTGGTGAACCATTCCCACGATTTGCTTTTTCACTTGTTGCGTCAAAAAGAAAAACACGGGGCAAAAATTTTGCATGGCCCAAGGCCACTAACCAAGGATCCCGAGGTTAACGCTGCCCTGGAAGACGCTTTTGAACAAATTTTGCCCTTGGATTTTCAAGGCCAAGGGCAGGGAATCCCGAACCTGGCCTTGACACGGCTTGAATGTCTCCAGGAGGGCCTGCGGATTTGGCAGGCAGCATGCGAATGAGGGAAAGGAGCCGCAGGCATTCCGTAGGAGCCGCCAAGCCAACAGGTTGGGTCGTCCGACCCACGACTGCCAAGGCCGCATTGGGCCTGCTCAATCACCTTAGTACGCGTTTGGATTGGAGCCAGACCGATGTTTTGGACCTGTTTGCGGGAACCGGGACCCTTGGATTGGCTTGCCTAAACCGGGGAGCCGCCCGTTTGGTAAGCGTGGATCGGCATCCGGAGGCCCTTCGGCACCTGAACAAGCGACGCGCAGGCTTAAACGAGCCCCGTTGGAGCGTCCTGGATGCGGACCTCCTTGCCCCCAACGACCGGCCGCTTTCGTTATCAAGCATGGGCGGTCAACCCTTTGGATTAATTATGGCCGACCCACCTTACGGAGATGCACGGCAAGAGGGATTGGTAGAGCGCATTTTGGACGGGGGTTTGCTGGTTTCAGGGGGTTTGCTTGTGATTGAACACGCCATCACTTACCAACGCTTTAGTCTCCACCACCAGGCTCAACATGTACTAACCTACGGTCTCACCCGTTTTTGTATTTTTGAATATCGTTAACAACCTTTAAGGCACGCCAAGCCTCTTTAATCAGGCATCCAGCCCTCCCCACAACCATGAGCCCTCGTACCGCCTTGTTTCCCGGATCCTTTGATCCCATCACCCTTGGGCATTTGGACCTCATTCAGCGTTCCCTTCAGCATTTTGACCGAATAGTCGTCGGCGTTGGACACAATACCGAAAAAAAATACCTCTTTGAACTGGCAACCCGCCTGGGTTGGTTGCAAGAATTGTTGACGGGTGACAGCCGCGTTCAGGTCCTGACCTATCAAGATTTAACAGCCCGTTTTTGCCAAGAAATCGGAGCCTCGTTTTTGATTCGTGGCCTTCGAAACACTTTGGACTTTGAGAACGAAAAAAGCATTGCTCAGTTGAACAGGGACCTTTTTGGGGTGGAAACGTTCTTTTTGGTCTGTGACCCCGGATTGCAAGCGGTTTCTTCCTCCGTGGTCCGCGATATTGTATTGCACGGGGGCAACCCTGCTCCTTTGGTACCCGCGGTTGTGGCAAGGGGTATTTCGGCACTCAAATCCGACCAAAGCCTTTGAGGCTTGGAGGATCAAGCATGCGGATCAACCGTTGGACCGAAGGGTAGGTCCACGGCAAGGCAACCGAACGCACTTCTTCGGGCAACATCCATCGGACTTCGGTGATACCTTCTTCGGTTTGGGGTTGAAGTTGCAAATTCTGTTGCATCGGACAAGTCATGGTAAACCAATGGCTTCGCTTCCAAGCGACGTGGCCTTTGAACAAGTACAAATGATTGGTTTCCAAATTGTTATTAGGATCCAATGGGGCCAAACCAACCAAACCACATTCCTCTATGCATTCCCGTATGGCCGTTTCTAACATGGATTCGCCAGGCTCTGCTTTGCCTTTGGGCAAATCCCACCGGCCGTGTCTGAGAATCCATAACATTTTATTTTCACTAAAAATCAAACCCCCACCTGCCTCCAGCAACAAACACCGTTGCATCAGGTCGGCCCAGAATCCTTCCTTGTCGTTGGTAACCACCTCCCGGATTGGTGAAGAATCCGAAACTTCGCTGGTTTTCTCGGTTTTACGCAGGATTTCTTCCATTTCTTTCCAAACCTCCTCCACCAGGTCAACCGGTTCAGATCCACGAGGATCTCGAAACGCAAAAGGTACGTCCTGACAATAAAAGAAGTAATTTTGAAACATGGAAACAAAAGAGAGCGCCTTGGCTGTTGCGAAGATATTGTTGGAAACCAAAGCTGTGCAATTTTCTCCCACCAAACCGTTTCGATGGGCGTCTGGGTGGCTATCACCCATCTATTGCGATAACCGGGTCACTCTTTCCTACCCCTTATTCCGCACTTTTATTCGCCAACAATTGGCGGATCGAATCACCACCACCTTTGGGCGTTGCGATTTGATAACCGGCGTTGCTACGGCCGGCATTCCCCAAGGAGTCCTGGTCGCCGAACAATTGGGTCTCCCTTTTGCCTACGTTCGCACCAAAGCCAAAGAGCATGGCACCCGTAGCCTCCTTGAGGGCCGTGCCGAACCAGGTTCCCGTACCATCCTCATCGAAGATTTGATTTCCACTGGACAGAGTTCACTACAAGCGGCCGAAACATTGCGCAGCGAAGGCCTGGAAGTTTTGTGTGTTATGAGTGTTTTCAATTACGGATTTCCCATCGCTGATCAACGCTTTGAGGAGGCCGGTTTTCGTTTTATCAGCCTTTGTACGTATTCCGATCTTTTGGAGGCAGCGGTAGCCAACAACTACCTTTCATCGGATGCCATAACATCCCTCGAAGCATGGAGGACCCATCCCGAATCCTGGTCGCCCAGCCCAACGAATTCCTAAGCCATGGCGCTGTTAGGAACCCTCTTCAAACGCACCCTTCAGGCAGGCAAAGCTCTGCAATTCAATATATTAAGCCCTAGAATCCAACAAAAAATTGTCCTGGCGCGCCTCCTGCGCAAAGCCCGTAACACAGATATCGGTCGCTATTACGGGTTCTCCTCCATTTTGGATTCCGGACAGATGCTGGAAGAATTTAGCCGACGCGTGCCCATTCACGATTACAATGCCATTAACGAACGTTGGTGGAAGCGATATCACGAAGGCAAGTCCAACATTACCTGGCCAGGAAAAATCAAGTACTTTGCCCTAAGCAGCGGAACCTCCGAAGCCGCCAGCAAGTACATTCCTGTTTCGGGCGATATGATCAAGTCCATGCGCCGGACTTCCATAAAACAAATGTTGGTATTGTCTCGCTTTAACTTTCCCAGCGAGCTTTTCGAAAAAGGCATTATGATTCTGGGGGGGTCGGCCAGCCTAAATCATTCGGGGCATTATTTTTATGGTGACCTCAGCGGCATCAATACCTCCAAGATCCCCCTGTGGTTTACCCCTTTTTTTAAGCCGGGTGATCGGATAGCACAAATCAAAGATTGGGAACAAAAAATCCAAGAAATCACCCTGCAAGCCAAAAATTGGGATATTTGGGTGGTCACCGGGATACCATCCTGGGTGCAATTGTTGTTTGAGCGAATCGTCCATCATTACGGGGTAAAGTCCATCCACGATATCTGGCCAAATCTTCAGGTTTTTGCCTACGGTGGCGTAGCCATCGACCCCTACATGCCTGCCTTGGACCGCTTATGCGCCAGACCCTTATCCTTGATCGAAACGTATTTGGCCTCCGAAGGATTTTTGGCTTACGATACGCGGATTGCGCCGGAACGCAAAGGCATGCGCCTCAGTCTTAACAACGGAATTTATTACGAATTCATTCCCTTTGACGAAGAAAATTTTGACGAGGATGGACAGGTCCGACCGCAAGCCCAAGCGATTCCCCTCGATCGGGTGGAGGCCCACAAGGATTACGCTCTCTTGATTACCACCTGCTCCGGGGCCTGGCGATATTTGATTGGTGATACGATTCGCTTTGAGTGTTTGCACAATATCGAAATTAAAATCACCGGCCGTATTAAACATTTTTTGAGCCTGTGTGGAGAGCATCTTTCGATGGAGAACATCAACGAAGGATGTCTCAAACTAGCTCATGACGAAGACCTTACATTGGGAGAATGCGCCGTCATGGGGTTGTCAACGAGCGGTGGCTACGGTCATCGTTGGTATTTGTCGGTGGCCAAGGAACAAGTCGCCCAAGCGCGGGAAAGGCAAGTGGACCTGCTGCTCAAACTAGATACCATTCTTCGTGGTTTGAACGACGACTACGATGTGGAAAGAAGGCACGCCTTGCGTATTATGGAAATTGTCATCCTCTCCGAGGAAGTGCCCTTGGAATGGATGAATACCCTGAACAAAATGGGAGGTCAAAACAAATTCCCTCGGGTTCTCAAAGGCAAATACGCAGAATCCTGGTTGGCCTTTATCCAAGATATTCAGCCGGCCTCCTTACCTCGTTAGTCAGGGCTTTTGACCAAGGCCTCCACTTGCAGACGGGCCTTGCGCAGGTATTCCCTGCACCAATCCAATTCTTCCATGGCCTGGCGGTAGGCCTCCATGGCTTGGTCCAAATCTTCGGTCTGCCTCTCCAATTGCTCAACCCAATGACGAGCCCGGTTCATTCGCTGCGAAAAGACACCGGGACCACCTGCATCGGGGCCGTTTGGAGAATCCTTGGGGGTAGAACGAGGCATGGGGGGTGATTGTGCCCTAAATTTAGGTGTCAAAACCCTGAATCCACTCCCCTTGGCTTGTTGGCTACTCAAATCGGAACCCGAAACCTATGCATGGGAAGATTTATGCCGTGAGAAGGTGGGAACCTGGGATGGCGTTCGCAATCACCAGGCCAAACTGAATCTCAAAGCCATGAAAAAGGGGGATTTGGCGCTTTTTTACCACAGCGTTACCCAAAAAGCGGTGGTAGGCCTCATGGAGCTAGTTTCGTCTTCTTTTCCGGACCCTACCGCGGGTCCGGATGACCCTTGGGTAGCGGTCAAGGTTCGTCCCCTCCAAGCCCTCCAACGGCCTGTTACCTTGCAGGAAATGAAAAACGACCCGGCCTTGGCCGGTCTGCCTTTGCTGACCCATACCCGCTTGTCGGTCGTCCCCTTGAGCAAGGCTCATTTTGATACTATCTTAGCCCGCGCTCAGTGGCCCGCCCCCTAAGATGACCCCAGGACGCCAAAACCTCCTCGATCCCGTACAGTTGAGCCTGATGTTGGATCGACTTAGCCAGGAATTAATCGAAACCCATCATCGCTTTGAGAACAGCGTGCTGATCGGGCTTCAACCTCGAGGCACCCTGCTTGCACGCCGTGTTCACAGCATCCTAGAAGCCAAAATCGGAACCACCTTGCCCCTTGGTTTGCTCGATGTTACTTTTCATCGGGATGATTTTCGACGCCGAGAAACACCGCTCCTGCCATCGGATACCCGTATTGATTTTTCGATTGAAGGCAAATCCGTTGTACTTATTGATGATGTCCTTTTCACAGGCCGTACCCTCCGTTCGGGCTTGGATGCGCTTTTGGATTTTGGGCGTCCGGCCAAAGTGGAACTGATGGTCCTGCTGCATCGTCTCTACAGCCAAGAATTTCCGATTCGCCCCGATTATTGCGGGCGCAAGGTGAATACCCAGCCCAACCAACGGATCCATGTGGAATGGATGGAAGAATCCGGACGTGATTTTGTTTGGATCGAAACATTGGAGTCCTCCCCAACACCCTCCGCCGGATGAAAACAGGAACCCTTAGCTCCCGGCACTTGATTGCCATCAAAGACCTCAGCGAGGGCGACCTGGATCTGATCTTGCAAACGGCGGATCAATTTCTGGAAGTTCTTCACCGCCCGGTTCGAAAAGTTCCTTCCTTGAGGGATTTGACCATCGCCAATCTCTTTTTTGAAAATTCAACCCGGACCCGACTTTCGTTTGAATTGGCCGAGAAGCGCCTGTCGGCCGATGTGATTAATTTTTCGGGAAGCGGCAGTTCGCTCTCCAAGGGTGAAACCCTGAGCGATACAGTCCGCAATATTTTGGCCATGAAAATCGATATGCTGGTGGTGCGCCATGCCCATGCCGGTACCTGTCGTTACCTGGCAGACCGGGTGGATGCCCGCATTATCAATGCAGGCGATGGCGCCCATGAGCACCCAACCCAGGCCCTTTTGGATGCCTATACCATTCGTCAAAAGATGGGACGCCTACGCGGTGTCAAGGTGCTAATGGTTGGGGATATTCTGCATTCGCGGGTGGCGATGTCCAACCTCCATTGTTTGCGCAAATTGGGGGCCGAGGTACGGGTCACCGGACCGGCAACGTTGTTGCCTCCCCATCTGGATGAAATGGGATTCCCCGTCATGCAGCGGCTGGATGAAGCCCTCGAATGGTGCGATGTAGCCAATGTTCTCCGCATTCAACACGAAAGACAGGCCATTCGGTACCTCCCTTCGTTGCGGGAATACGCTCTGTATTTTGGGATTAACAAAGCCCGCCTCCAAAAACTTTCCCATCCCCTGGTGATTATGCACCCAGGCCCCATCAATCGTGGTGTGGAACTCCAATCCGATGTGGCCGATGGACCGCATTCCGTGATTTTACAGCAAGTCGAAAACGGGGTCGCCGTTCGCATGGCAGTTCTCTATTTGCTGGCCGATCAAATTCGTAACCCTGTCTCTTGACCATGAAAGGAATTGTGTTAGCCGGAGGATCCGGCACCCGTTTGCATCCTCTAACCCTGGCCACCAGCAAGCAGCTAATGCCGGTGTACGACAAGCCCATGGTTTATTACCCCATCTCGGTCTTGATGATGGCCGGAATACGGGAAATCTTGATTATTTCGACCCCCCAGGACCTTCCCTCTTTTGAAAGACTGCTGGGGGACGGGTCGCGGATCGGATGTCGTTTTGAATATTGTGTTCAAGAGGTTCCCAATGGTTTGGCGCAGGCCTTTGTTTTGGGCGCGGACTTTATTGGTAACAACAAATCCGCCTTGGTCTTGGGCGATAATATTTTTTACGGATCCGGACTGAGTCGTATGTTGGCCTCCCATGCAGATCCCGAAGGCGGGGTTGTCTTTGCATACCACGTCAACGATCCAGAGCGTTACGGGGTTGTTGAATTTGATGCCGAAGGCAGGGCCCTCAGCATCGAAGAAAAACCAGCCAAACCCAAATCCAATTACGCCGTCCCCGGTCTGTATTTCTACGACGAAAACGTAGTCGAAATTGCCCGGAACCTGCAACCATCCGCTCGGGGCGAATACGAAATCACGGATATCAACCGGCATTACCTGGCCCAGGGTCGTCTCAAGGTTCAGGTCCTGGACCGAGGGACTGCTTGGTTGGATACGGGCACCTTTGCATCGTTGATGCAAGCCGGACAATTCGTACAAGTCATTGAAGAGCGTCAAGGACTCAAAATTGGATGCATTGAAGAAATCGCATGGCGCATGGGCTTTATCGATGATGAAGGACTGCGGGCGGTGGCCCAACCCCTGATCAAATCCGGTTACGGGCAATACCTCCTCCAACTATTGCGCTCCTAGACCATGCCCAAGGTTTTGTTGACCGGAAGCACCGGGTATATCGGATCGCATACGGTCGTCGCGTTGCTTGAAGCAGGTTATCAGGTGGTAGGCGTAGACAACTACAGCCGTTCCAAACCTGCCATCGCGGATCGAATTCGAGAAATCGCCCAAAAAGACTACCATCAATACCAAGCAGACTTGACCCGCAAGGAAGAGCTGGCCAAAGTTTTGGAACAAGAGGGCGATATTTCTTGTGTTATACACTTTGCGGCCTTTAAAGCCGTGGGTGAATCCACCCAGCAACCTTTGTTCTATTTCCAGAACAACCTGGTTGGGCAAATGAATTTGATGAAAGCCTGCGAAGAATACGGGATTCCCGGCATGGTCTTCTCTTCAAGTTGTACCGTTTACGGGAACCCGGAACAAACCCAAGTCACCGAAGATTCACCGTTGCTCGAAACCGAATCCCCCTACGGCCGTACCAAGGCCGTCGGCGAGGCCTTGCTCCGAGATTGGGTCTTATCCGGTACCCCAGCGCGGGTTGCCGGTCAACGGGTTGTGGCCTTGCGCTACTTTAACCCCGTAGGAGCCCATCCCTCCGGGCGTCTGGGGGAATGCACCGTCGGTGTTCCCGATAACCTGGTGCCCTACATTACCCAAACGGCCAGGGGGGTTCGGCAACAACTCACCGTCTTTGGCAACGATTATCCAACCCGGGACGGGACTTGTCTTCGGGATTACATCCATGTTTGCGATATAGCACAAGCGCATGTTGATGCCGTGCGTTACCTGGACCAAAACGCAGCACCTGCCGGACCCTGGTCTGTTTTTAATTTGGGAACCGGTGTGGGACAAACGGTCTTGGAAATGATTCAAGCCTTTGAATCAGTCAACCACCTGCGTCTTAATTGGACCTTTGGCCCACGGAGACCCGGGGACGTTGTGGCGGTTTATGCGAACAACCAGCGAGCGGCCCGTGACTTGGGCTGGAAAATTCAATACAGCCTGGAAGATATGATGCGTACTGCATGGGTTTGGGAGCAAAACCAAGCATCAGACCCTGTGTTATAGTCCCTTCCATTTCTTACGCTTTCTTCGACCCCTTATTCCTTCCCTATGAACGATACCATCCTAGCAGACCTAATCCGAGCCGAAGAAGAACGCCAACGTATCGGCTTGGAATTGATCGCTTCCGAAAATTATGTCTCCGATCAGGTCATGGAAGCCGCCGGTTCCATTTTGACCAATAAATATGCTGAAGGCCTGCCCGGAAAACGATATTACGGTGGTTGTGAAATTGTTGACCAAATCGAGCAAATAGCCATCGACCGGCTTTGCCAACTTTTTGGAGCGGCTTGGGCCAACGTCCAACCCCATTCCGGGGCCCAGGCCAACGCTGCGGTTATGCTGGCGGTCCTCCAACCGGGGGACTCGATTTTGGGCTTTGATCTCAGCCACGGAGGGCACTTGACCCACGGTTCACCCGTGAATTACTCCGGCAAACTTTACAAGGCCCATTTCTACGGAGTGGAGCAAGAAACAGGTTGCATCGATTGGGACCGGGTGGCCGAAAAAGCCAAAGCAGTACAGCCAAAGCTTATCATTTGCGGGGCATCCGCCTATCCCAGGGATTGGGATTATGCACGTCTTCGTCGGATCGCTGATGAAGTTGGGGCTCTGCTCATGGCGGATATCTCCCACCCTTCCGGGTTAATCGCTACGGGATTGTTGAACCATCCTTTTCCGCATTGCCATATCGTGACCTCCACCACCCACAAAACCCTTCGGGGTCCCCGGGGCGGTATCATTATGATGGGCGAAGACCAACCGAACCCTTGGAATCTACGAAACCCCAAGGGCGAATTGCGTTCGCTATCATCGCTTTTGGATTCCGGTGTTTTTCCAGGAACCCAGGGCGGACCGCTGGAACATATTATAGCAGCCAAAGCCGTTGCGTTTGGTGAGGCCTTGCTTCCCTCCTTCAAGGAATACACCGTACGGGTCCGTCAGAACGCCCAGGCCTTGGCAACAGCGATGATGAACCGAGGTTACCAACTCATTTCCGGGGGGACAGACAACCACCTCATGCTGATTGATCTTCGTAACAAATCGTGCACAGGAAAGCAAGCCGAGCAAGCCTTGGGCAGGGCCCATATCACCATTAACAAGAACATGGTTCCCTTTGACACTGCATCGCCGATGGTGACCAGCGGTATTCGCTTGGGTACGGCCGCTGTAACCACGAGGGGTATGAATGAAGGGGACATGGGAAAAATCGCCGATTGGATTGACCGTGTTATCCGTAACCACCAGGATCCCTCGGTCGCCGAAGCGGTTGGAAAAGAAGTCCAAGCTTTTGCCCCCAGCTTCCCATTGTTCGCCACCTAAAGAGGCCTAAGGGGCTATGAAAATTAACCTGCGTGCGGCCTTCCAGGCCAAGAACCCCGGGCTGGCCCGCTGGATACCGTCTTGGTTGTTTAAGGCCCTCGAACGCTTAATTCACCAAGACGAAATCAACCGTTTTCTGACTGAATACGGTCACCTGCGTGATCTGCCCTTTGCCAGGGAAGTTTTGCGGCATTTTGGGGTGAGCGTCGCTGCCAACGGTCTGGAGCATCTCCCGGTTCAAGGGGCTTTTGTTTTGGTAGCCAATCATCCCCTCGGAGGTTTGGATGGCCTGGCAATCTACGATGTCATTGGAAAAGTAAGGGATCGCTTTGCATCCATGAGCAACGATATCATGATGCAGGTTCAGCCTTTGGAAGGGCTTTTTATTCCTGTTAATAAACACGGCCGTCAATCGAAGGAAAACCTCGCCATCCTACAGGACAAAATTGCTTCCGGTTACGGAATCATTGTCTTTCCATCCGGTTTGGTTTCTCGTCGGCATGACGGAACAATCGGTGATTTGGATTGGAAAAAAACAGCCATAACCCTCGCTCGCAAGAACCGGATTCCCTTGATTCCATTGTTTATTGAAGGACGGTTGTCGGAGCGATTTTATAAAACCTATACTTGGCGTAAACGATTAGGAATTAAAGCCAATATAGAAATGATTCTATTGCCGGATGAAATGTACCGCCTACGCGGCACACGAGTTACCCTGCACCTTGGTCCGCCCCTGCAGCCTGAAAGCCTATCCAACGGCGAAGGCGATGCCGCTTGGACCAAGCGCGTTCGTTCCCTTGTTTACAGCCTAGACCCAGCCAACCCCGCAACCTATGCCCATGCAGACTCTCATTAACGCCCAAGACCCCGCAGCGATCGAAGCAGAGTTGTTGCCTGAACGCCTGCTACGCAGCACCAACAAAGGCAACAACCTGCTCTACGTGGTCAATGCAGACAATGCACCGGCCTGCCTGCAGGAAATCGGACGTCTTCGCGAGCTCTGTTTTCGGTCCGAAGGCGGAGGAACCGGTAAAGCCTGTGATCTGGACACCTACGATATGGAACCCAATGGCTACGAACAATTGCTGGTTTGGGACCCCGAAAACCGTCAAATCATGGCCGCCTACCGCTTTGTGGAATGCCGCAAAACGGGACCGGATGCCCAAGGGGCTTTTCGTCTTTCCTCGAACACGCTTTTTTCGTTCAGTCCGGATTTTTGCAACCATGTGTTACCGTACACCCTTGAGTTGGGACGGGCTTTTGTGGCACCGGATTACCAACCCGAAGGCCCTTACCGCAAAGGCATCTTTGCTTTGGACAATCTGTGGGATGGATTGGGGGCCCTGTCCGTGAGTAGGAAAGATATCCGTTACCTCTACGGCAAAGTCACGGTCTTTGACGCTTACCCCAAAGAAGCCCTCGTTGGACTTCACGGTTTCTTAACTCATTATTTTGCCGATTCAAATCACTGGGTAGAGCCCCGCCGTGAATTCGAGGTTGAACTTTCTATACCCAAAGAAATCAATGATTTATGGGTTGATTTGGACTACGAAAAAGGACTGAATCTCCTCCACAAAAAAACCCAGGAATGGGGGACCCGGGTCCCTCCTCTCTTTCCTGCCTACATGAATTTATCGTCTACCATGAAATATTTTGGTTTTGCTCACAACGCCGCCTTTGGTCGGGTGAACGAAGCCGGCATTTTGGTAACCATTGCCGATATTAACCCAGCCAAAATTGAAAGGCATATCGGCACTTTCATGGGCCTTGGTCTTTAGCTCAAGGTTTGACGATACTTCAAAAAATCTTCGACCCAATCGGTGGGTTCCAGGCCAATCTCCATGGACTGCACAGCCCCCAAATTCTGACCTGTTAATTGACGGTACAGTGCTTGGTAACGCTCGCTTATTTCATGAATCCAATCGGATGTCATGACTGGAATTTTTTGCCCGGGCAAACCCTGGAATCCATTGGCAATCAGCCATTGACGGACAAATTCTTTGGATAATTGCTGTTGGGGTTGGCCTTTATCCTGCAGTTCCTGATAAGAATCGGCATAGAAGTAACGGGATGAATCGGGGGTATGCACTTCGTCCATCAGGAGAATTTGGCCATCCAAAAGTCCGAATTCATATTTGGTATCCACCAAAATCAAACCACGTTCCAACGCCATCTGACGACCACGTTCAAACAAAGCCAGCGAATATTCCTCCATGATTTTGTAATTCTCTTCGCTAACCAGGCCCTGCTCCAAAATTTGTTCACGAGAAATATCCTGATCGTGACCTTCGGATGCCTTGGTGGTTGGGGTAAGGATGGGGCGATCCAATGGATCGGATTCTTTGAGGCCTTCCGGCAGTATTACACCACAAAGGGATCGAGCGCCATCCCGATAACAACGCCAAGCATGGCCGGACAAGTAACCCCGAACCACCATCTCCACCGGAATCGGTTCGGCACAATAACCGTAGGAAACACGGGGGTGTGGGCTGCTAATGAGCCAATTGGGAACCAAATCCCGGGTTTTTTCCAGGAAATAGGCAGCGGTACGGTTCAGCACCTCCCCTTTGCGTGGTATGGCGGCCGGCAAGACCACGTCAAAGGCCGAAATTCGATCGGATGCAACCATCACCAAGCGACGATCTTCCAGAAAATAAACATCCCGGACCTTTCCCCGGTAAAAACCGGTCATTCCTGGCAATTGAATCGGCGCTTGCGGAAAAGGATTAGGCATGACCGTTGTTTGGATTTTGATTTTGATTTTGGTAGGCTTGAACAATTGCTTTGACAAGAGGATGACGGACCACATCGGATTCCTTCAGTTCAACCACCGCAATCCCCGGAAGACCTTTGAGAACTTGCAGGGTGGGTCCCAAGCCCGAGACCATACGGGCCGGCAAATCAACCTGGGTCAAATCCCCCGTAACAATAAATCGTGCAGAGGGACCCATGCGGGTCAAAAACATTTTGAGCTGGGTGGGGGTGCAGTTCTGGGCCTCGTCCAAGATAACAAAGGCTTTGTCCAAGGTCCGACCCCGCATAAAGGCCAAAGGAGCCACTTCAATAAGGCCATCCTCCAAATACTTGGCTAGCCGGTGGGGCGGCAGCATGTCCTCCAAGGCATCGTAAAGCGGCCTCAAATACGGATCAACTTTTTCTTTGAGATCACCGGGCAGAAAGCCCAGGCTTTCTCCGGCTTCAACCGCCGGTCTGGTCAAGATAATTTTTCGGACCTCTTTGTTTTTGAGGGAACGAACAGCGAGGGCCACCGCGGTATAGGTTTTGCCGGATCCCGCCGGACCCAAGGCAAACAACAAATCACATCGGTCCATAGCATCCACCATCCGCTGCTGATTTGGGGTACGTGCCCGCACGATGAGGCCGTTGGGCCCATGCACCAAAGCTGTTTTGGGGGAAGGATCAAAAACCGGATTCGCGTCACGATGCCGGGACTCCAGGCCGGCCATGGCTTCGTTGAAGGCATCATCGCTCAAAACACCCTGTCCCAGGCTATAGGAGCGTATCAATCGTTCCCACAAGATTTGAAACCGGTTCATGGCCTGCTCGGTTCCCTCCAAGCTGAGGCGACTCCCCCGCATTGTCATTTTGAGCTCCGGAAAAGCCGCTTGCAATCGATCCTGTCGGGCGTTTCCAGCGCCATAGAATCCCAAGGGATCCATTCCCGTGATGTCAAATTCCATCGGTTCGTTAAGGTGAGGCAAAAGGCGTTGCTTTGGTGGCTTTGGAATAAATTTGAGGTCGGTCTCTGCTTCGTTTAGCGTTCCCCATGGCTCTTGTCACCCTCACCACCGATTACGGACTGCGCGATCCATATGTCGCGATGCTGAGAGGACGATTGTTGAGCAGGTTTCCGCATGGGCGAACCGAGGATATTTCACACAATATTAGCAAATATGACTTGCTTGAGGCTGTTTATGTCCTCAAAACCGCCTTCCCTTTTTTTCCACCGGGTACGGTGCATTTGTTGGATGTGGGGTATCGAACCAAGGAACAAGAAAGCCCTTGGCCATCCTTTATCGTGGTCCGTTATCAGGGCCATTGGTTTGCCTTGCCAGACAAAGGCCTGGTCCCGTTGCTGGTTGAAGGGGATGAAAGCCCACCCGTACAGCGCTACCCCTTGACCGTACCACGACCCAAGGCCGGCTTTGCCTTGCTGGATTGGCTGGACGGGCCCTTGGGTATGCTGATTCATGCCTTGGGGCAAGATCCTTCAAGAACCAAAGCACCCGAACCTTGGCAGGAGCCCCTGCCGGATACCGTTGGGATGTGGCAGGAAAAGGTTTACGAACAAAACGGCGTTTTGCATGGCCGGGTCCTCTATGCGGATAGTTACGGAAACCTCCACACCAACCTGGACCAAGGGACCGTTGAAACCTTTGTGGCCGATCGACCCTTTGAGGTGCTGCTTCGCTCCAACCTACGACACGAAAACCGCAGCGATCGGATTCAGGGCCATTACCATGCGGTGGAAGGACAGCACCTTGTGCTGCTCTACAATGCCATGGGTTACCTCGAAATTGCCCTGGCCAACAACCACGCCGAGTCCTTGCTTGGACTAAGGGTTCAGGACAAAGTGATGATTCAACGCTCCTGAGGGAAGCTTTGCTCCTGACAGGACGCGAAGGCTGGTTTATCTTTGTTCCCATGGACACAAATACACTTCTTCAAGGCAAAATAGCCTTGGTCACCGGCGGTAGCCGGGGAATTGGAATGGGCATCGCCCGCAAGTTGGCCTCTCAGGGAGCCGATATTGCCTTTACCTACAAATCCTCCCAAGAATCAGCCCTGGAACTTGAGAAAGAATTGCAGGCCATGGGGGTCCGTGCTCGGGCCTACGCCTCGGATGCTGCTGATTATAACCAGGCCGAAAAGTTGATTGAGCAAATCCTGGAAGATTTTGGAGGTCTCGAAATCATCGTTAACAACGCAGGGATTACCAGGGATCAATTGCTGATCCGGATGACCGAGGAACAATGGGATCAGGTGATGGATAACAATCTGAAATCCGTCTTCAATGTTTGTAAACATGCGGTTCGCCACCTCATGAAAAACCGCAAAGGCAGCATCATCAATTTGTCATCGGTGGTTGGGCGCGGTGGGAACGCAGGGCAGAGCAATTACGCAGCATCCAAGGCAGGTGTCATTGCTTTCACCCAGTCCTTGGCCCGCGAATTGGGATCTCGTAACATTCGATGCAACGCCGTTGCGCCCGGTTACATCGAAACCGAAATGACCGGCCAATTGGACCCGGCTGTCTCGGAGGCATGGAATGCCAAAATCCCCTTGGGACGACCGGGAACGGTCGAAGAAGTATCTGAAATCATTGCCTTCCTGGCATCCGACCGGGCTTCTTATGTTACGGGCCAATGCTGGAATGTATGCGGAGGATTGGACCCCGCCTAGGTCTTTAAACCATGGGATATTTGGAACTGGGTTGGGGTTCCCCGTATTGGGTTCTGCCTTTGTCCGCCGCCGCAGGTTTCGCCTGGGCATGGGCAAGACACGGTTTCCATCGTCCGAACCAACCTTTGAGGAAGGGTCGCCTGTTGTTGGGAACGCTGCGCGGATTGGCCGTTTTTTTGTTGGTACTGCTTTGTTTTGACCCCACCTGGATGCGGGAAGAGCGAAGCGTTCAACCGCCTTTGGTAGTCCTGGCTTTGGACCAAAGCCAGTCCATGAACCGACCCGGCATCACGCCCGATGAATTGCGATCTTTTGCTTTGGAATTCACCCAAAAACTCCAAGGGACCCATCGCGTTGATGTGGTAGGCTATGGAGCAGGCGCCAATCGCCTCAACCCATCCCAGGCAAATTCGGTGCGGTTGAACCAAAGCCTGACATCCACCGAGCCCCTGGCCAACTGGACTTCGGACCAAGCAGGGTTGGAAACCATCGCCGCGTGGGTTCTTGTCAGTGATGGCCTTTTTAACCAAGGAATTGAACCTCAGTCCTTTTTTGGAACCTATCAAGCCCCGGTGATGACCTTGGGCTGCGGTTCAGACCAAGGCAAAAAACCCGCATGGACCCTCGGCACACCGACCGTTCCCGAACGCGTTGAAGCCCATAGCGATTTGGAAATAGAAATCCCTGTGCGCTGTCATCACATGTCCGGTCAATCCTTGCAAATCGAAGCCTTGGTTTCCACCGGTTTGGACTCACCCCGCCTAACCGAACGTCGTGTTTGGCAACCCGGTGCGGGCACCTCCCAGCAAACCATTCGTTTCAAAGTTTCCATTGGCGAAGAAGGTTTGTATGCCATCCGTTTCAGAGGCCGCAGCCTGAGCGGCTCCACTGAGCAGAACAAGGTTAAGGATGCCCCAGAACGATTGGCCTTTGTCGAAGCGGTTCGGACCAAAAAACGACTGCTATTGCTTGCAAAGGCCCCACACCCGGACTTGGGGGTTCTGCGAAGCCTCTTGGAACAAACCAAAAACTACGTAGTGGAATTGGAATACGGCCTGCAAGGCCTGCGCAAAGCCGCCGCAGATCCATCCGCAGACCTCACCATCTGGCATCAATGGCCTTCGGCCAACCCGGAAGCCGGCGAGGCCGACTTACTCCAAAAAATTCTACAAAAAGGAAAACCCCTTTGGTGGATGGGTGGTGCAGCCAGCGATTGGCGGCTCTGGCCGGAGGGACCTTCCTTGGCCTCGGTTCCTTTGGCTCAGGTACTCCCGGTTCTAAATCAACGCTGGAATGCCTTCCTTCCTGGAGGACAGCTCGCCGAAGGAATGCGTCGTCTTCCGCCTCTTAACGCACCTTCGGTGGGCCCGGTCGAATCCCCCGTTTCGACAACCTTGTTGTACCAACAAAAGGAACGGGTCGTCACCCAGCGACCTTTATGGGTTGTGGAATACAAAAGCCGTCCGGCAAGAGCCTACCTCTGGGGCGAGGGTTTGTGGCGCTGGCGATTGGCCCTGAATTCGGATGATCGCTCCAGCCAAGGAGGTTCCGTTTCAACCTCCCCTTTGGAGGAACTGGTTTACAAAACCGTTTCCCTGCTTTTGGGCGGTCAAGCTTCCGAAGGTCTGGAAATTCGACCGGTTCGGCCTTTCTTTAACGAAACGCAGCAAGTCCTCATCGAAGGCAGTCTACGCAATGCGCAAGGTGAATTTGACAACCAAAACACCCTGCGATTCCAGCTTTACCAAAAGGATCGCCTTGTCAGCGATGCGACGATGATCCCGGACGGATTGGGATACCGCCTTAATTTGGGTCGTTTAGCCGCTGGAACCTACCGTTACACCGCCACCACATCCGCCAACGGACAGCCTCTTGAAAAGAAAGGAGTCTTGGCCGTTCAATCCTTTGGCCTCGAAAACCCGGACGAACCGGGCGATCACAACCTACTCCAAAGTCTGGCGAAGCAAACCAACGGAACCTATGTCCGCATGGATGCCTGGGACCCAAAATCTCGAGCACTTGCTCTCGAAAGATTATATCAAAAAATCAAGTCACACCCGACCATTCGGCCTGAAAGCAGCCTAAGCTTGGTTGCTACTTCCTGGTTGCGTTCGATCTGGACTTGGATTCTGATATCTCTTTTGTTAGGTATTGAATGGGTCTTGGTCCGAGCGTTAGGAGGGGTTTAATAGGATTCAAAAATTCGTAACATGAAAAAAATATTCTATGCTTTGCTCGCAGGTTTGGTGTTACAAGCTGTCTCGTGTACTCCATTACGGTTAGCTCTAGACCCTGGTCTAATAGACCAGTCGGATTGTTACCCGGTGCAGGGTCGCCAACAATTTCGGTTCAAAGTGAGGATAAACTACGGGCCCTACTCCACCCTCCAAGTGCGTAGGGGGGCTGTCAATTCCTACCAAGCCCGTGTTGGCATTCGGTTTAGCGGAGCCACGCAACGCATACGCCTGATCCAAAGCTCCAGCAATGGTTCAGGCCACGATACGGTCACGACCTTCGCACGCTTTAAACAAAGCGATGTCCCTTTGTGGCAAGGCCGTATCGCTTTACCCTTGTCTTACAGCCATCTGTTAACCGGCGAAATTCACAGCCATGGTGAGCCCCGCGCTGAATTTGTTTTGTTTAGACCCGAAACAGCATCACGGCGGCAAAGCCTATGCGGTCATTTAGATATTCCAGGGGAGGCCCTCATTGAAATCCATAGCATAAGGACCCTTGAAGGGAACCGACCCTGGCTAGGAGCCACCCATGCAGGATTGCGCTACGAACAAGATGGTAGAGTTTTGGGGCAAATTTCCCTGATCAACCGCGGCGAAGTCTGCCTGGCCAAGAACCTTAGCAACCGGGTCGAACGTTGTTTAGCAGGAATGAGCACGGCCTTGCTAATTAAACAAGACCTGGAATAAATCAAGGCGCCTGGACCGTGTCCAGCAACCAAAAAACCGATTCCCCGGGCTTGACCATTCGGTACTTTTCGCGGGCCAAACGTTCCAACAAAAGCGTATCTGATTCCAGGGCGGCTTTTTCTAGGGTCATGACCCTTATGGAAGAATCATAATAGGACTTCTGCTTCTGCAAAAGCCTCCACTCGCGTCGAACTTTGGCCTGACCCAACCACCGGTATTCGTCCAAAAACAAAATCCATAACACAAAAAGAAATCCCGCAATCAAAAAACGGTTTCGAAGAATTCGTCTCAATGGTGCGGCCATGCTTGCAATTAGACTGGACGGTAACGAAAGCTCAGGCCTCCGAAAAGCGCGGAATCACCCAACTCCTCTTCAATGCGAAGGAGTTGGTTGTATTTGGCCATGCGATCAGAACGGGATGCCGATCCGGTTTTGATTTGACCGGTACGCAGTGCAACCGCCAAATCGGCGATGGTGCTGTCCTCCGTTTCACCGGAACGATGGCTCATGACACTGGAGTAAGAGGCCGATGAGGCCGTTTGGACCGCTTCGATCGTTTCGGTAAGCGTCCCTATTTGATTCACTTTCACCAAAATGGAATTGGCCACCTTGGTTTCGATTCCCCGACGCAAACGTTTGGTGTTCGTAACAAATAAATCATCGCCTACCAGCTGGATTCGATTCCCTAAAGCCGATGTTAACCGAGCCCAGCCCTCCCAATCATCCTCGGCCAAACCGTCCTCTACAGAGCAGATAGGGTATTTGTTGCACCACTCGGTCCAGAATTCAACCAATTGTCCGGAATCCATGGGCTGCCCACCGGATTTGTGAAAACGATAATTTCCGCTGTTGATATCGTACATCTCGGTACAAGCCGCATCGATGGCAATCGCTACTTGCTCACCCGGTTGATAACCCGCCGATTCAATGGCCCGTAACACCATTTCCAAGGCCTCGGTGTTGCTGCGAAGGTTGGGCGCAAAGCCTCCTTCGTCCCCAACATTGGTGGATAAGCCCTGATCACGGAGGACTTTTTTCAGGTGATGAAAAACCTCGGTACCCATGCGCAATGCTTCAGAGAACGTGGACGCACCCAATGGCATTACCATAAACTCCTGAAAATCAATGCCATTATCGGCATGTGCCCCTCCGTTCAAAATATTCATCATGGGCATGGGCAATACATTCGCTTGCAGGCCTCCTACATAGCGGTACAAGGGCATCCCCAAAGATGCAGACGCAGCCCGTGCACAGGCCAGGGATACGCCGAGAATGGCATTGGCCCCCAAATTGGACTTGTTACCCGTGCCATCCAAATCAATCATAACCCGATCAATCTGTTGTTGCTCATAAACGGACATCCCTTCCAATTCCGGTGCAATACGATCGTTCACATGGGCGACGGCGCCCAGGACTCCTTTGCCCATGTAAATGGATGGGTCGTTATCCCGTAGTTCAACCGCTTCGTGCATACCGGTCGAAGCCCCCGAAGGAACGGCCGCTCTGCCAGTGCATCCGTCAGAAGTCAATACGTCCACTTCCACGGTGGGATTTCCACGGGAATCGAGAATTTGTCGGGCAAAGATGTCTTGAATAACGGGCATGGGCTTGGGATTTGCTGGTTAAAGAAAAATATATGCGTTAGCGAAGGCAAAAGTTAGGCCATCATGGCCACAAAATCATCAAACAAATAATGCGAATCATGGGGTCCAGGGTTGGACTCCGGGTGATACTGCACCGAGAACGCGGGGCTCTCACGCAATGCAAGGCCTTCAACGGTGTGATCGTTCAAGTTAATATGGGTCAACTCCAGATGAGATGCCTCCTTGGTTTGTTCCAAATTCACCGCGAAGCCGTGATTTTGGGAGGTTATCTCCGAGCGGTTTCGGCGGAGGTTCTGAACAGGATGATTGGAGCCACGATGCCCGTTATGCATTTTGAAGGTTTCAAGACCGGCTGCCCTGGCCAAGAGTTGATGACCCAAACAAATGCCCATCAATGGGATTTTGCGTTCCAACAAAGTTCGGACGACAGCGACTTGCATGTCCATGGCTGCAGGATCACCGGGACCATTGGACAGCAAAATACCTTGAGGTTCACAAGCCATGACCTCTTCAAAGGTGGCCGATGCCGGAAGCACCTGAAGCTCGCAGCCCCTGTTGGTTAAATGTTGAAGCATGTTGCGTTTGACTCCGTAATCCATAACAACCACCCGTTTGGGGGTGCCAGGTAGCGAAGAAGCCATTCGATAAGGTTCAACGGTGGTCACCATGGCGCTCAGATCCAAACCGGCCATCGCGGGCAGGTTCTCCAAAGCCTTTTGGGCCCGTTGGCCTTGATCTCCAACCGGGTCTTTGTGCGAAAGAATGACGGCATTCATTGCTCCACTGTTTCGAATATGCCGAACCAAAGCCCTGGTGTCAATGCCCCTTATTCCCATCAATTGATTCTGGACCATGTAGTCCTGCAAAGAAGAATCAGCCATCAAGCGGGAATGCTTTTCCGAAAAATTGCGGACGACCACCCCGCTGATCTGAACGCGTTCCGATTCCTGGTCCGGGGCATAGGCCCCGTAATTTCCTAGGTGCACAAAATTGTGTATCAGCATTTGACCACGATAGGATGGATCGGTGAACATTTCCTGGTAACCGGTCATGGAGGTGTTAAAGCAAAGCTCACCCCCACAAATCCCAGCATCCCAGCCTATAATCCAACCTTCAAAAATTCGTCCATCCTGTAGGTGTAGAGACCCGGGGGTCGGCAACGGTGCGGTCATGGTTCTAAAATAAATCGATGGTTTTCAAGAACAAAAATAGCCTCCTTCAACTCAATGCCCCATCCCCCTTCAAAAGAAAACCCCGCCGAAGCGGGGTTTCATAGGTTAGGCTTTGGGCTCTTCTTGTTCGGGGCTATCTTCTTCGGGCGCGCTTGCTTCATCGGCAGGAGCCTCGTCCACCGCAGCAGGAGCTTCCTCCACAACAGCAGGAGCCTCGTCCACAACAGCAGGAGCCTCGTCCACCGCAGCAGGAGCTTCCTCCACAACAGCAGGAGCTTCCTCCACAACAGCAGGAGCCTCCTCTTCAAGGAGCGGAGCTACCAATTCTGCAACGGGGGCGGCGGCAGCAACAGGAGCCACAGAATCTAGACCGGAAGACGACTTCTTGGAAGAACGGCTACGACGAGTCGTTTTGGCTTTGCGGGAGGCCGCATCGGCCAACAGCAATTCGTTAAAATCCACCAATTCCATCATGCACATTTCCGCGGCATCACCCAAACGAAAACCAGTCTTGATGATACGGGTATAGCCTCCAGGGCGGGTTGCAATTTTTTCGGCAACCGTGGCAAACAATTCTTTGACAGCTTCTTTGTCCTGCAAATCAGCAAAAACCATCCGACGATTGTGCATGGTATCCGACTTGGAACGAGTCAAAACAGGTTCAACAAACTTGCGCAACTCCTTGGCCTTGGCCAAGGTGGTGTTGATGCGTTTGTTAAGAATCAGAGAGACGGCCATGTTACGGAGCATCGCCTTGCGATGACCGTAGGTCCGACTGAGGTGGTTAATGGTATTTCCGTGGCGCATATCGTTGTCTTTAGCGGAGCTTCTTTAAGTTTCCGGGGCTTAGTCTTCGTCGAGTTTGTATTTGTGAATGTCCATACCAAAAGTGAGGCCCTTTTCCCGAACCAAATCCTCCAACTCGGTGAGCGATTTCTTTCCGAAGTTGCGGAATTTCAGCAAATCGGCGATATCGAACTTGACCAGGTCAGCCAAGGTGCGGATTTCGGCGGCCTTGAGGCAATTAAATGCGCGAACCGAGAGGTTCATATCGCCCAGGTTGGACTTCAGCAATTTGCGTTTGGCCAAAAAGTCTTCGTCAATTTCCATGGCAGGATCCGAGGAGGCCAATTCAAGGGCCATGCTCTCATCCGAAAACAAGGCAAAATGTTGAATCAAAATTCGGGCCGCCTCCTTCAAAGCATCTTCCGGATGAATGGACCCATCGGTCGTCACATCCAGAAGTAATTTTTCGTAGTCGGTTTTTTGTTCAACGCGTGTATTCTCGATTTGGTAGCTGACGTTCTTGATAGGCGTGAAAACCGAATCAATTGGAACAACCCCCAAGGGAGCGTCTTCGATTTTGTTGTCTTCGGCCGCAACATACCCACGTCCTTTGCGGATCGTCAATTCCAATTCTAAAGTCATTTTGCCATCCATGGTGCACAACACCAATTCAGGATTCAAGATTTTGAAATTGCTTGAAAATTGCTCAATATCTCCCGCGGTGAAAACACCCTTGCCTTTGAGGATTACGATAAGTTTTTCGCCATCGATTCCTTCACCTTTGGGTTTGAAACGAACCTGTTTCAGGTTCAGAATCAGTTCAATAACATCTTCAACAACCCCTTTGATGGTGGAGAATTCATGATCGACACCCGGGACGCGGATGGATGAAATGGCATATCCCTGCAAAGAAGACAGGAGAATACGGCGCAAGGCATTGCCGATGGTAACACCGTAACCAGGCTCCAAGGGTTTGAATTCAAAAGACCCCTGAAACTCGCTGGCCTTGTGCATGATAACCTTCTCAGGTTTTTGAAAAACAATAACGGACATAAGGATTTTTTAAAAAGATAGAGGGGATAACGGCTGAGATTACTTGGAGTACAATTCGACGATGAGCTGCTCCTTGAAATTCTCAGGAATCTGATCGCGCTCCGGGAAATCCACAAAACGACCCTCCAGTTTTTCACGATTCCATTCCAACCAGTTAAACTTGGAAACCATTTTGGAACCTACCGCATCGACGATAACCTCCAGGTTCTTGGATTTTTCACGAACACCAACGGTATCACCAGGATGCAATTGATACGAAGGAATGTTCACGACTTTGCCGTTCACAACGATGTGACGGTGAGAAACCAATTGACGGCCGGCTTCGCGTGTTGGGGCAATTCCCAAACGAAAAACGGTGTTATCAAGACGGGCCTCCAAGAACTTGATGAGGTTTTCACCGGTGCTGCCTTTTTTGCGGTTGGCTTTGGCAAAGGTGAGGGAGAACTGACGCTCCAAAACACCGTAAGTGTACTTCATCTTTTGTTTTTCACCCAACTGAACTGAGTATTCTGATTTCTTGGGAGAACGTTTGGAAGGACCGTGCTGACCTGGACCGTATTGCTTTTTTTGCAATCCTTTGTCTGGCCCAAAAATGGGCTCCTTAAATCGGCGGGCAACTTTGGTTTTGGGACCTGTATATCTGGCCATGGTTGTATCGTATGGTTAGAAAGGGATAAAACGGGTAAGGGAATTAAACGCGACGGCGTTTGGCGGGACGGCAACCGTTGTGAGGCATCGGAGTGACATCGTTGATGGCGGTCACCTCAATCCCAATGGTGGAAACAGCACGAATCGCTGATTCACGACCTGCACCGGGTCCCTTCACAAATACTTCAGCGCGACGCATACCCAGGTCGTAGGCCACTTTGGCACAATCGGACGCTGCCACTTGGGCTGCGTATGGTGTGTTCTTCTTGGAGCCCTTGAAACCGGCTTTGCCGGCGGACGCCCAAGAAATCACCTGACCTTCGGCGTTGGTAACCGAAACGATAATGTTGTTGAATGTGGAGTGAACATGCACCTGACCGGTGGCATCCACACGGACCACACGCTTTTTGACGACTTTGGTTGATTTTGCCATGAATGATTCTGGGTTGTATTAGAATTACTTGGTGACCTTTTTCTTGTTTGCCACGGTTTTGCGTTTGCCTTTGCGGGTACGCGAATTGTTCTTGGTCCGCTGACCGCGCAATGGGAGACCTTTACGGTGCCGCTGTCCTCGGTAGCAACCAATATCCATCAATCGCTTGATGTTTAGTTGAACCTCGGAACGAAGCTCGCCCTCAACCCTGAACTCGTCCGTGATGAGTTTACGAATAGCGTTGAGCTGTTCGTCATCCCATTCACCCACTTTGGTGTTCATGTCCACTCCGGCATTGGCCAGAATTTTGCGGGAGGAGGAGCGTCCAATCCCATAGATGTAGGTGAGCCCGATTTCACCTCTTTTGTTACGGGGCAGGTCTATGCCAGCTATCCTTGCCATAATTATCCTTGTCTTTGTTTAAACTTGGGGTTCTTCTTGTTAATGACATAGAGCTTGCCTTTGCGGCGAACCACTTTGCACTCTATGCTCCTTTTTTTGACGGAGGCTTTAACTTTCATATGCGCTCGGTTGAGGTGTTAAGGGGTTAATAGCGGTAACAAATACGGCCTTTGGTTAGATCGTAAGGGGACATTTCAACCTGCACTTTGTCACCAGGCAAAATCTTGATGTAGTTCATTCTCATCTTCCCCGAAATGTGGGAAACAATCACGTGACCGTTCTCCAATTCGACACGAAACATGGCGTTGGACAAGGCTTCGAGAATGATGCCGTCTTGCTTGATGGAGGTCTGCTTGGCCATAAGTTTTAGGCTCTAGGGCCCTCCATAATATTGTTGGAGCGTCCCTTGATACGCCCTGATTTCATCAATCCATCGTAGTGACGGTTGAGGAGATGGGTTTCAATCTGGGCCAGGCTATCCAAAATAACACCGACCAAAATCAGCAAGGAGGTTCCGCCGTAAAATTGTGCGAACTGAGAATTGACACCCAGGATAATCGCCACAGCGGGCAAAATCGCAACACCGGCGAGGAACAATGAACCAGGAAGCGTGATTCGAGCCAAAACATCATCGATGTAATCTGCCGTGCTACGTCCTGGTTTGACACCTGGAATAAATGCACCATTGCGCTTTAGATCTTCGGCCATTTGGTTGGCATTCACCGAAAGCGAGGTGTAGAAATACGTGAAGACAACAATGAGCAAAGCCAGAACGACGTTGTAGGTTACCCCGGTATAGTCCACAAAGGCCGCCATCACACCGGCGCTAAAATCCGATTCAGGGAAAAACTGAGCGATTGTCGCAGGCAAAAACATAATGGCTTGGGCAAAAATGATGGGCATAACACCGGCAGCATTCACCTTGATAGGAATGTGTTGGCGCTGACCGCCGTAAACACGGTTCCCCACGACCCGCTTGGCGACCTGAAGTGGAATTTTGCGGGTTCCCTGAACCAAAAGAATGGTGAGTCCGACCACCACGGCCAACATGGCAATTTCAACCAAGAAAGGAATAAGCCCCCCGCCCCCCGCTCCGGAACGAAACTGGAACTCAGCGATCAGAGCATCGGGTAATTGAGCAATGATACCCACCATGATGATGAGGGAGGTTCCGTTGCCGAGACCCTTGTCGGTGATTTTTTCACCGAGCCACATGACGAACATGGTACCAGCCGTCAGGACCACAATGGTAGACAAAACGAAGGAAAAATCCAGGGTATCGCCTGAGCGCAGAATGATGGCGTCAAGCGATTGTGCTTTGAGGTTAATCAAGAAGCCCATGGCCTGAGCAGCCGTTACGGCAATGGTCAAGTACCGGGTTATCTGATTGATTTTGTTGCGTCCGCTTTCACCTTCTTTCATCATTTTCTGAAAAGAAGGAATCACCATGCCCATTAACTGGACTACGATGGAGGCCGAGATATACGGCATGATACCCAGCGCAAAAATGGAGGCACGAGAAAATGCACCACCCGCAAAGAGATCGATCAAACCGGTCAGACCGGCGGAACCGCCCGTAGGGTTCAAACGCTCGAGGATGACCGGATCGACCCCGGGCAAAACCACGTAAGAACCCAAACGGTAAACCAGAAGGAGGGCAAAGGTCAGAACAATCCGATCCTTCAACTCCTCAATCCGGAAGATATTCCGAAGGGTTTCGATGAGTTTGTTCATGAGTTAGGACTTAATGGGAGGTGGTTTGGACCGCAGCAACCGAACCGCCAGCCGCTTCAATACGGGCTTTGGCCGAAGCGCTGAAGGCATGGGCTTGGACCTTGATGGCTCCGGTCAATTCACCGCGACCCAGGATTTTGATCCTGCTACCCCTGGAAGCACCAAAACCATGCTCCGCAAAAAAGGCGGGGTTCATCTCAGATGCACCGTGGGTTTCGTGCAATGCCTGCAATTGATCCAGATTGACCGCGATGTATTCAACGCGGTTGCGGCTCTTGAAACCAAATTTTGGCACCCGCAATTTGAGAGGCATCTGTCCCCCTTCAAAACCGGGCTTGGAAGAATAGCCCGTACGAGCTTGAGCTCCTTTGTGCCCTTTGGTGGACGTACCACCACGGCCGGAACCTTCACCGCGACCAATACGCTTGGTCCGATGTACACTGCCCTCGGCAGGGGATATTTTACTTAAGTCCATGATTAGATCTCCTCGATTTTTACCAGATGTTTAACTTTTTCGAGCATGCCCAGAACCTGAGGGGTTCCCTCTTGACGGACGGTGCTTTGGTTTTTTTTGAGGCCCAAGGCCACCAAGGTGCGCTTTTGGCGCTCCGTACGGCCTATGGCGCTTTTGACTTGGGTAATTTGAAAAGTTGCCATAACAATTAACCGTTGAATACTTTGGATACCGAAACCGAACGATGCTGGGAAACGGTGTGAGGATCACGCAAGGCACCAAGAGCCGCCATCGTTGCCTTTACTACGTTGTGCGGGTTGGATGAACCCTTGGATTTGGCCAAAACGTCGGTAATCCCGGCGCTTTCCAAAACGGCACGCATCGCACCACCGGCAATAACACCCGTACCATGGGTTGCCGGTTTGATAAAGACCAAACCTCCTCCGAATTTGCCTTCGGCTTCGTGGGGTATCGTGCCTTTGAAGACCGGAACCTTGATCAAGGATTTCTTCGCATCATCAATGCCCTTGGCAATCGCTTCGGATACTTCCTTGGCTTTGCCGAGGCCGTAGCCTACAATTCCCTGCTCGTCTCCTACGACCACAATGGCCGAAAAAGAAAAAGTGCGACCGCCTTTGGTCACCTTGGCTACACGTTGTACGCTTACCAAGCGGTCTTTGAGTTCTATCTCGCTGGCCTTAACCCTGCGAATATCTGTAGTTGACATAACAATATTTCAGTTTAAAATTGAAGACCACCTTCTCGAGCACCTTCAGCCAATGCCTTGACCCGACCGTGATACAAATATCCTCCGCGGTCAAAAACGACTTTGGTTACACCCGCAGCCAAGGCTTTTTCGGCCAAAAGCTTACCAACCGCGGTGGACTGCTCCACGCGCTTGGCATTCATTCCCTTGAGGGATTTTTCACGAGTCGAAGCTGCGCACAGGGTACGGCCTTGGTCGTCATCAATAATCTGGGCATAGATTTCGGTATTGGAACGAAACACCGATAAACGGGGACGCTCACCGGAACCGGTGATTTTCTTGCGTATCCCTCTGTGTATTCGGGAGCGGCGTTCGGTACGGTCGTAGGCCATGGGAAGTTTTTGGTAGTTTGGATTAGCGATTATTTCTTGGAAGCTGATTTACCAGCTTTTTTGCGGATGATTTCATTCACAAAGCGAATACCCTTGCCTTTGTATGGCTCCGGTGCACGCAATGAACGGATTTTGGCAGCAACCTGACCTAGCAATTCTTTGTCATGGCTGCTGAGGGTGATGATCGGGTTCTTACCCTTGAGCGTCTCGGTTGCTAATTTGACTTCTTTGGGAATTTGCATAACGATTTCATGCGAAAAACCCAAGGCCAATTCAAGCAATTGCCCGTTGGCATTGGCACGGTAACCAACACCCACCAATTCTTGTTGCAAGGTGTAACCTTCGGATACCCCCTGCACCATGTTGGCCAAAAGAGCCCGGTACAAACCATGCAGCGCACGATGACGCTTGCTGTCTGTGGGACGGTTCACCGTGATAACACCGTCGTTCATCTCCAGAAGAATATCCGGATCGACCGTACGGGACAATTCACCTTTGGGGCCCTTCACGGTAACATGGTTCTTGTCCATGAGGACCTGAACCCCGGAGGGAATACGGAGCGGAAGCTTGCCTATTCGTGACATGATGCGTTTGTTGGTACTTAGGTTGACCGGTTTAGGATACGTAACAGAGAACTTCACCTCCGACATTCAGCCTTTTGGCTTCTTTGTCGGTCATGATTCCCTTGTTGGTGGAAAGAATAGCGATACCAAGTCCGTTTATTACCCTTGGCATGTCCTCAACGCCTTTGTAAAGGCGTAGGCCTGGGCGACTAACACGGGTAAGCTTTTGGATAACAGGCTCACCGGTACCTGGAATGTACTTGAGGGCAATTTTGATGTGACCCTGGGGGCCTTCATCCTCAAATTTGTAGTTGGCAATGTAGCCTTTCTCAAAAAGAACCTGGGTAATGGCTTTTTTGGTGTTCGAGGCCGGGATTTCGACAATACGATGACGGGCCTTGAGCGCATTGCGCAGGCGGGTTAGGTAATCGGCAATTGGATCAGTCATAAAATACGGGTCGTAAATTCAAATTGTAGGTTTACCAGGAGGCTTTTGTAACACCAGGAATCAAGCCGGCTGAAGCCATCTTGCGGAACAAGACCCTTGAGATGCCGAACTGACGCATAAAGCCCCGGGGGCGACCGGAGATGCTGCAACGATTGTGAATGCGAACGGGAGAAGCATTGCGTGGTAGCTTCTGCAAGCCCAAAACATCACCGGCCTCTTTGAGAGCTTTACGCTTAGCTGCGTAGCGCTCAACGGTTTTGAGGCGTTTCTTATCGCGGGCTTTGATACCTTCTTTGGCCATGATTTAGTTCTTTGAAGATTTGAAGGGAAGACCTAGTTCGGCCAGAAGCGCCTTGGCTTCTTCGTCGTTGCGGGCCGTTGTAACAAAAGTGATGTGCATACCGTTGATCTTGTTGACTTTGTCAATGTTAATCTCCGGGAAAATAATCTGTTCTGTAACACCCAAGGTGTAATTGCCACGGCCATCAAACCCTTTGGCAGGAATGCCTTTGAAATCGCGTACGCGGGGCAAAGCCACAGCAACCAAACGATCGAGAAACTCGTACATGCGTTCATTGCGCAAAGTAACCTTGACGCCAATCGGCATTTTTTCGCGAAGCTTAAAATTGGAGATGGCCTTGCGGGACAAGGTAGCGATCGGCTTCTGCCCGGTGATTTGGGTAATTTCACCCAGGGCATTGTCGATTAACTTCTTATCAGAAACCGCGGCACCAACTCCTTGATTGATACAAATTTTGGTGAGGCGTGGAACCTCCATGATGTTTTTGTATCCAAACTTCTCCTTGAGGGCTGCAACGACCTCCGTGTTGTATTTGACTTTAAGTCGTACCTGATAGCTCATGACGGGATAATTTCCTGGTTGGATTTGGCGAAACGGACCAGATCTCCGGCCTCGTTGGTTTTGCGTCCGACACGGGTTGGTTTACCGGCCACAACCAATTGTAGGTTGGACAAATGTATCGGCGCTTCTTTCTTGATAATGCCTCCGTTGGGCGAAGCCGCGGAGGGCTTGGTGTGACGGCTGACCATATTGAGACCTTCAACAACGGCACGATTCGTTTCGCGGACCATTTGAAGGATGCGACCTTGTTTGCCGCGGTTATCACCGGCAATCACCTGCACCAAATCTCCCTTCCGGAGTTTTGGCTTGGCAATAGGGGTTTCGTGATTCTTGGACTTTTTCATAACATCAAAAATTCTTAGAGGACTTCCGGGGCCAGTGAAACAATCTTCATGAATTGCTTTTCACGCAGCTCCCTGGCCACAGGGCCAAAGATGCGGGTACCACGAGGCTCGTCCTGCGCATTCAACAAAACAACCGCGTTGTCGTCAAAACGTATGTAAGAACCATCCCGACGACGTACTTCTTTGGCAGTCCGAACGACAACGGCCTTGGACACCGTGCCTTTTTTGGCATTGCCGGTCGGAATGGCCGATTTAATGGAAACGACGATTTTGTCGCCAACGCTGGCGTAGCGTTTGCCGGTTCCGCCCAAAACGCGGATGCAAAGAACTTCTTTGGCGCCGCTGTTATCGGCTACGGCTAAGCGACTTTCCTGTTGTACCATGGTAGGGTCTTTTCTGTAAAGGGTTGTAGAGGGTGGATTACTTCGCTCTTTCGATAACTTCTACGAGGCGCCAGCATTTGTTTTTGCTCAATGGACGGGTTTCAACAATCCGAACACGATCGCCAACATTGCAAGTATTCTCCTCATCGTGGGCCATGAATTTGCGTGAACTCTTCATGAACTTGTGGTACATGCTATCCTTCACCTTCTTCTCCACCGAAATCGTGATGGACTTATTCATTTTGTTGGAAACCACCACCCCTACTTTCTCTTTGCGAAAGCGACGTGGCTGGTCGGCCGTCGATGTCTGAGCGGGCGATACCGCAGGCGTATTCAAATCTTCCATGAATGGTAGGTTATGCGTTGTTGTTCGAGCGTTGGCGGGCGTTGAGTTCGGTCATCATCCGGGCCACTTCACGGCGGCTTTGACGAATCCGCATGGGATTTTCCACGGCTGATACCGCATGATTGAAGCGCATTTTATGCAAATTGGCTTTTTCGTCACGGATACGCTCCTGCAAATCGGTAACGGAGAGAGCGGTGAGGTCGGTATTCTTCATGATAAAACGGTCTACAGGGTACGATGAAAACGATTAGGCGCTTTTGGCTTCGGTAACATAATCGCGACGAACCACAAAGGAGGTTGAAACAGGGAGTTTCTGAGCTGCCAAGCGCAATGCTTCGCGTGCAATTTCCAAGGGAACACCTTCGGCTTCAAAAATCAGGGTCCCGGGTTTGACAACAGCCACCCAATATTCGGGTGCACCCTTACCCTTACCCATACGGACTTCTGCGGGCTTTTTGGTAATCGGCTTATCCGGGAAAATACGGATCCATACCTGGCCTTCCCTCTTCATAAAACGAGTCACCGCAATACGAGCAGACTCGATTTGCCGAGAGGTAATCCATTTGGCCTCCAGAGATTTGAGTCCAAAACTACCGAAGGACAATTCGGCCCCGCGGGTAGCCATCCCGTGAACGCGACCCTTGTGGGTTTTGCGAAATTTGGTTCTTTTTGGTTGTAACATATCAATTTCCTTTAGCTTCTGTTGCGGCGATCACCCCCACGCCCTTCGGAGCGTCCTTCACCACGGGGACCACGGCGATCACCGCGACCACCACCGGGACGGTCTCCACGACCACCACCTTGTTCGGAACGACCACCTCCTGCACTGACCCCAACATTGGGGGACAAATCGCGCTTGCCGAAAACTTCACCGCGACAAATCCAAACTTTAACCCCAATTTTTCCGTAAACGGTTTGGGCTTCTTTGAGCGCGTAATCGATATCAGCACGAAGCGTGTGCAGTGGAATACGTCCTTCTTTGTATTGTTCCGTTCTGGCAATTTCAGCGCCGCCCAATCGACCCGAAACCATGACCTTGATGCCTTCGGCATTCAGACGCATGGTTGAAGCCAGGGCCATCTTCATCGCACGACGGAAAGAAACACGCCCTTCGAGCTGACGAGCAATCCCTTCGGCAACCAAAGCAGCCTCTAACTCAGGCTTCTTGATTTCGTGAATGTTAATCTGAATCTCCTTTTGGGTGAGCTTCTTGATTTCTTCTTTGATCTTATCAACTTCTTGGCCACCTTTTCCGATGACAATGCCTGGACGACTGGTGTGAATGGTGATGATAATCCGTTTGAGGGTACGCTCAATCACCAACTTGGAAATACCACTGTTGTTGATGCGCGCGCTCAAATAACGGCGGATTTTGTCGTCCTCTAGAATTTTGTCGGCGTAGTTCTTGCCGCCAAACCAGTTGGAGTCCCAGCCTTTGATGTATCCCAGCCTTAGGCTGATTGGATTGGTTTTCTGTCCCATTTGATTAGGCGTTTTCGGAGTTGTTCGTGGCGTCAACCACGATAGTGATATGATTGGATCTTTTGAGAATGCGGTGACCACGGCCCTGAGGAGCTGGACGAAGGCGCTTGAGCATCTTTCCACCGTCCACAAAAATCTGCTTGACGTAGAGTTCCGCTGATTCAAGGCTGAGGTCTTCGTTCTTGCGTTCCCAATTAGCAACAGCGGACATCAGCAGCTTTTCGAGACGGGCTGAAGCTTCCTTTTTGGAAAACTTCAACAAGCCTTGAGCCTGATCCACTTTGCGACCGCGAATCATATCGGCCAGCAAACGCATCTTTTGAGGGGAGGTAGGGCAGTCCCTAAGTATAGCTTTGGCTTCCATAGCGTCGATTATTTGCGGTTACCGGAGTGACCCCGGAACGTACGGGTTGGAGAAAATTCACCCAGCTTGTGTCCAACCATGTTTTCGGTTACATAAACAGGGATAAACTTGTTGCCATTATGGACTGCGATGGTGTGACCGACAAATTCGGGAATTACCATGGAGCGTCGAGACCATGTTTTAACCACGGTTTTTTTGGCACCGTTGTTCATCGCCTCGATTTTACGCTCGAGGGTGTATTCAATGAAGGGGCCTTTTTTGAGGGAACGAGGCATAACGATGAGGTAGATTGCGTTATTAAATTAGTTGGTACGACGTTTGATGATTAGACGATCCGAAGGACGTTTTCCACGACGGGTTTTGTAACCCTTCGAAGGAATGCTATTGCGAGAGCGTGGGTGTCCACCGGATGCACGGCCCTCACCACCACCCATGGGGTGGTCAACAGGGTTCATGGCAACACCACGGACCCTTGGACGACGACCCAACCAGCGCGAGCGACCGGCTTTACCGCTAATTTCCAAAAGATGGTCCTCGTTGGACAAAACGCCCATGGTAGCCATGCACGCTTGCAATACCATCCTGGTTTCACCGGAAGGCAATTTGATAATGGCGTATTGGCCATCGCGGGCGGCGAGAATGGCTGAGCCACCGGCCGAACGGACCATTTGACCTCCACGACCAGGACGTAATTCAATGTTATGAATGCTGGAACCCAAAGGAATTTGGGAGAGATACAAACAGTTTCCTGCATCAGGCGTTGCATTCTTGCCGGACATCACCGTTGTTCCCACCTTCAAACCCTTGGGGGCTAGAATGTAGCGCTTCTCACCATCCGCATAAAACAAAAGGGCAATAAAAGCAGAACGATTGGGATCGTATTCAATCGTCTTGACGGTGGCTGGAATATCCACCTTATCCCGACGAAAATCCACCATCCGGTACATTTTCTTGTGACCACCGCCAATGTAGCGCATGGTCATTTTGCCATCCCTGTTTCGACCCCCGGACTTGGATAGAGGAGCCAACAAGGACTTCTCAGGCTTGTCCGTGGTCAACTCCGCAAAGGTGTTGGCTACCTTAAAGCGAAGACCCGGGGTTAGCGGTTTGAATCGTTTGACTGACATAGCAATGATTTAGAGGCCGGCGTAATAATCGATACTATCCCCGGCTTTGAGGGTAACAATAGCTTTTTTGAAGGAATCGGTGCGACCGCGGAGGATGCCCGATTTGGTGCTGCGACTGCGGGTATCCCCTGCATAGCGCATGGTATTCACCGATTCCACCGTAACACCGTACATGCTTTCAACAGCGGTCCGGATTTGGATCTTGTTGGCACGCTTATCAACCCGAAAAGCATATTGTTGATGCTTTTCCGTTAAACGGGTCATCTTTTCGGTTACCACCGGTTTTTTGAGGGTTTCCATAACTTGTATTAGAGGAGGGTTTCCTGAATTTTGGCCACAGCGCTCTGCTGAACGAGCAGACAGTGTGCATTCATCACATCGTAGGTATTCAAATCCTGGGCAATCATGACACGAGCATTGGGGATGTTGCGACCGGAAAGAACCAGGTTAGGCTGATTTTCACCGGTAACCAACAATACGCGTCGTCCATCCAACGAAAAATTCCGGATGAGCGTCATGAAATCTTTGGTTTTGGGGGAGTCCATCGAAAAATCCTCCACCACAAAAAGCTGGTTACCCTGCACTTTGTAAGAGAGAGCCGAACGACGAGCCAGCTGTCGCAACTTTTTGTTGAGCTTGAAGGAATAATCCCGTGGCTTCGGACCAAAAACGCGAGCACCACCGTACATCAAAGGGCTGTTGATATCCCCGCGGCGTGCGCCACCGGTTCCCTTTTGACGGAATAGCTTGCGGGTTGAGCCGCTCATTTCGGATCTTTCCTTGGCCTTGGCAGTACCCTGGCGACGATTGGCGAGATGCAACTTCACGTCCAAATAAATGGCGTGGTCGTTGGGCTCTGAACAAAAAACCTGATCATCCAGAACCACTTTGCGATCGGTGGCCTGGCCTGAGCGGGAATAAACGGCGGTTTCCATGACGTAGGCGAATGAATTATTTCTGAACCAAAACCCAAGAGCCATTAGCACCGGGAACGGAGCCTTTGACAACGAGGAGATTTTGCTCGGGATAAACTTTAACAATTTGCAAATTCTGAGCAGTGCGGCGAACGTTACCGGTTTGACCGGCCATCCGCATTCCTTTGAAAACGCGGCTGGGGAACGAAGAAGCACCCAAAGAACCGGGAGCACGGAGGCGGTTGTGCTGACCGTGGGTTTGACCGCCGACACCACCAAAACCGTGACGCTTAACGACCCCTTGGAAACCTTTACCCTTGGTCTCACCAATGACATCCACGGAATCGCCCTCCTTGAAGAGGGTCACATCCACTTGGTCTCCCAGTTGAAGGTCCTTGTCGAAACCACGGAACTCGGTTACTTTGGCTTTGGGGCCCGTACCGGCTTTTTTGAAGTGGCCAATCAGTGGCTGCGTGGAGGATTTCTCCTTGCGATCACCAAAGGCCAATTGCACCGCTTCATACCCGTCCTTGTCCTTGGTGCGGACCTGCGTTACAACACAAGGGCCCGCTTCCAGAACAGTACAGGGAATCATTGCACCATCCGCTGCAAAGACGGAGGTCATACCAATTTTCTTACCAATAATACCTGACATAGCGTTAGACTTTGATTTCGACGTCCACACCGCTGGGCAATTCCAGCTTCATAAGAGCATCCACGGTCTTGGACGAAGAACTATGGATATCCATTACCCGCTTGTAAGAGCAGAGTTGAAATTGCTCACGGGCTTTTTTGTTAACGTGCGGTGATTTGAGCACGGTAAAGATTTTCTTTTCGGTCGGCAAAGGAATAGGACCGCTCACAACGGCGCCCGTCATTTTGACGGTCTTAACGATCTTCTCCGCCGATTTATCGACCAAGTTGTGATCGTAGGATTTGAGTTTGATGCGAATACGATGGCTCATAACGGCGGTTTAATCTTTTTCGGCTTTCATGGCCTTGTACTTGGCCAAGACGTCTTCAGAAATATTCTTAGGGGTTTCAGCGTAATGCGAGAACTCCATGGTAGAAGTGGCGCGACCGGATGTAAGGGTCCGCAAAACGGTCACATAGCCAAACATCTCCGCCAAAGGAACCTGGGCTTTGATGACCTGAGCACCGTTACGGGAATCCATGCCTTGCATCTGACCACGTCGCTTGTTCAAGTCCCCGATAACATCGCCCATGTAATCTTCAGGGGTGATGACCTCCACTTTCATGATCGGCTCGAGGAGGATTGGGTTGGCTTTGCGGCAAGCCTCACGGAAAGCCGTGCGGGCTGCGATTTCAAAGGACAACGAATCCGAGTCAACGGCGTGAAAACTACCATCAAAAAGGCGAACCTTGAGGGTATCCATGGTAAATCCGGCGAGTACACCGTTGGCCATGGCGGCAGCAAAGCCCTTTTCGACCGAAGGAATAAATTCACGTGGAACGGATCCACCGACGATTTCATTCACAAATTCAAGACCTGCTTTTTCAGGATCCCCCGGCATGATTTCCACAAAAATGTCCGCGAACTTACCGCGACCACCTGTTTGCTTTTTGTAGACTTCACGGTGGGTAACGGACGTTGTGATGGCCTCCTTGTAGTTAACCTGGGGTGCGCCCTGGTTGCATTCCACCTTGAATTCACGGCGAAGACGATCCACAATGATTTCGAGGTGCAATTCGCCCATACCCGAAATGATGGTTTGTCCGGTGTCCTCGTCTGTTTTGACCTTGAAAGTGGGATCTTCCTCCGCCAATTTGGCGAGGGCTGTTCCCAATTTATCGGAATCAGCCTGGGTTTTGGGTTCAATCGCCAATCCGATAACCGGATCGGGGAATTGCATCGCTTCCAAAATGATGGGAGCATTTTCGGCGCAGAGGGTGTCACCCGTTTTGATATCCTTGAAACCAACGGCAGCACAGATGTCACCGGCCTCTACGAAATCAATGGCCTTGCGATCGTTGGCATGCATCTGGAAGAGGCGGGAAATCCGCTCTTTTTCCATAACAATACCCTTGTCCGGCTCATTGCGGACCTTCAAAACATAGGACCCCGCATCCAAACGACCGCTGTAAACCCGGAAGAATACCAGGCGTCCAACGAAAGGATCCGTAGCTACTTTGAAAGCCAAAGCACAAAAAGGAGCGTCAATGGAGGGCTTACGTGTTTCTTCGGCGTCGGTTTTGGGATTGGTCCCGGTCACCGCTTCCTGATCAATTGGGGCAGGCAAGAAAGCGCACACTGCATCGAGCACGGCTTGAACACCTTTGTTTTTGAAGGCTGATCCACATAGCATGGGGACGACTTTCTGGTCACACACCGCTTTGCGGAGTGCCGACCGGATTTCTTCTTGCGTAATGGAATCAGGATCGTCAAAAAACTTTTCCATTAAGGCGTCATCGTATTCGGCACAAACCTCGATGAGCTGCTGGCGGTAGCGATGGGCTTCTTCGACTAAATCAGCCGGTGTTTCAATCACCTGAAAAGTCATGCCTTTGGAGGCCTCGTCCCAAACAATGGCCTGGTTGGTAATCAAATCAATGACACCTTTGAAATGCTCTTCTTCGCCGATGGGAATCTGAATCGGAACAGCATTGGAACCGAGCATATCCTTGACCTGCTGGCAGACTTTGAAAAAATCAGAACCTTGACGGTCCATTTTGTTTACAAAACCCAAACGGGGTACTTTGTAGTTGTCGGCGAGGCGCCAATTGGTTTCGGACTGAGGCTCGACCCCATCGACTGCTGAAAACAAGAAAACCAGACCATCCAAGACACGGAGGGAACGGTTTACCTCTACGGTAAAATCAACGTGACCGGGGGTATCAATAATATTAACGGCGTACTCCTTGTCTTGCCATTTCCAAGAAGTCTTGGTAGCAGCGGAGGTAATCGTAATACCACGCTCCTGCTCTTGGGCCATCCAGTCCATGGTCGCAGCACCGTCGTGAACCTCACCGATTTTGTGGGTCATGCCGGTATAATACAGAACACGCTCGGTGGTCGTGGTCTTGCCGGCGTCAATATGGGCCGCGATTCCAATATTGCGGGTGAAGCCTAAATCCTTCTGTGACATGGTAATGGGGTATGAGCCGTAGCTAGGGGTTGGAATCGGTTGGAATTAGAATCGGAAATGGGAGAATGCTTTGTTGGCTTCGGCCATACGATAGGTGTCTTCTTTTTTCTTGACCGCAGCACCTTCGCCTTTGGAGGCGGCAATGATTTCAGCGGCTAGTTTATCGGTCATGGTCTTTTCATTGCGCTTGCGGGCGTAACCAATCAACCAACGCATGCCCAAGGCTTGCTTACGATTGGGCTTTACTTCAACGGGGACCTGAAAAGTGGAACCCCCTACGCGGCGGCTCTTGACTTCAACAGAAGGCATAACGTTGTTCAGTGCACGACGCCATACTTCGATACCAGGCTCTGATAATTTCTTTTCGATGTTCTCAACGGCCAGGTAAAAAATCTGACTGGCCGTGCTCTTCTTCCCATCGTACATCAGATTGTTGATGAACTTGGTAACGATTTCATCCCGGAATTTGGGGTCCGGTTCAACATAGCGCTTCTTGGCGGAGGTTTTTCTCATGACTTTACCTTGATAATCAAATTACTTTTTACCGCCTTTGCCTTTGGTTGGCGCTGCGGCCTGCTTGGCCTTGGCTCCGTATTTGGAGCGACCCTGTTTGCGGCCATTCACACCGGCCGTATCCAAAGCACCACGAATAATATGGTAGCGTACACCGGGCAGGTCCTTCACACGACCACCGCGGATTAACACGATGGAGTGCTCCTGCAGGTTGTGACCCTCACCGGGAATGTAGGCGTTGACCTCCTTTTGGTTGGTCAAACGCACACGGGCCACTTTGCGCATGGCTGAATTGGGCTTCTTGGGAGTGGTCGTGTAGACACGGGTACAGACCCCGCGACGCTGAGGGCAGGAGTCCAAGGCAGGAGATTTGCTCTTGTCCGCCTTGTGTTCCCGGCCGTTTTTGACCAATTGCTGAATGGTAGGCATGGTGTTTGGTTTCTGGTATCGTTGTCCGACCCCTATTTTTGAGGGAGTGCAAAAGTAGAGGGTTTTGTGTGTAAATCCAAAGGTATCGGCCATTTTTTTAAACAAAATGGGGGATTCCGGGGCCTTTATCCACAATCAAAACGCTCCTCTTACCTTTGCTTCCTCCCCCTAGAAAACCCCGTTATGCGCTATCAACCCCTCGATTCTTCTGTTTTTGTGGCTAACCGTGCCCGCTTTGTCGCCTCCTTGGGTCGCGGTTCGATGGCCGTTTTTGTAGCCTCCGACCAAGTTCCTGCCAATGGAGACGCCTACCACCCCTACCGCCCGGATTCCAATTTGTATTGGCTGAGCGGCATCGATCAGGAGCTTACAGCCCTGCTTTTGTTCCCCGATTGCCCCAACCCCGCTTACCGAGAAGTCCTCTTTGTACGGGAAACCAGCCCCGAATTGGCTGTTTGGGAGGGCCCTCGGCACAGCCAGGCGGAGGCTGCGGCCTTGTCAGGCATTACCCAAGTCCTCTGGGAAAAGGATTTTGAGACTGTTTTGTGGACCCAGGCCAAATACGCCACCGACCTTCACCTTGCCTTGAACGAAAACGACCGGGCCTCTGCCTCCCCTGTTCGTTCCGCCACCCAACGCCTGGTCAGTCGTTTGATCAGTGAATTTCCTTTGCATCGTTTTCATCGGGCATCCCCAACCTTGGACCGCTTAAGGGCCGTCAAGAGCCAAGAAGAAGTTCAGGCTCTCCAAAAAGCCATAGCAATTACCCACAACGCCCTCCTGCAGGGTCTCAAAGTGCTAAAGCCAGGCTGCATGGAATACCAGGTCGAGGCTGCCCTGGCAGGGTCAATCCTGGGACAGGGGGCCGAAGGTTTTAGTTTTGAGCCCATTATTGCCTCGGGGTCGAAGGCCTGCATTCTCCATTACACCCGCAATGCAGGTGCATGCAAGGATGGTGACCTCTTGTTGATGGACTTTGGCGCATCCTACGCTCATTATGCCGCTGATTTAACCCGCTGCATTCCGGTCAACGGCCGATTTACGCCCCGGCAAAAAGAAGTTTACGATGCCGTTCTGGACGTACAACGCCAGGCAATGGATTTGCTACGACCCGGCCGCAGCCTGAACGATTACAACCAGGAATCGGCCCTCATCATGCAGGATGCGGTTCTGCGCTTGGGACTTATCAGCCCCGAAGAGGTTGCCAAACAGGACCCCAAATCACCGGCCTACAAAAGGTATTTTCCCCACGGCACGGGGCATTTCCTTGGTTTGGATGTCCACGATGTTGGAGCCCGTTACGAATCCCTTCAGGAAGGGATGGTCATCACCTGCGAGCCCGGTCTTTACATTCCCGAAGAAGGGCTGGGGATTCGAATTGAAAACGACATCGTCGTCAGCGCTTCCGGACCTGTTGATTTAATGAAGGATTTGCCCATACGGACCGACGAAATCGAAGAGGCCTACCAAAGCGCCCACAGAAACTAAAGAAAACGCCTCCCCTTTGAGGGGAAGTGTGGGGCAAAGCGGGGGAAATCAGCGCTTGGTAATGGGCAAATAGTCCCTGCGGGGATGGCCTACATAAACCTGCCGTGGCCTACCTATCGGCTCGTTGAGTTCTCGCATCTCTTTCCACTGGGCAATCCAGCCCGGCAAACGACCCAAGGCAAACATGACCGTAAACATGTCGGTGGGGATACCAATCGCACGGTAAATGATCCCGGAGTAGAAATCCACATTGGGATACAATTTCCGCTCGATAAAGTAATCGTCTTGCAATGCGGTGGTTTCTAATTGTTTGGCGATGTCCAGTACCGGGTCGTTGACGCCCAATTTGTTCAAGACCTGATCGCAGGCTTCTTTGATAATGCGGGCCCGGGGATCAAAATTCTTGTAAACTCTGTGACCAAAGCCCATGAGGCGGAAGGGGTCGTTTTTGTCCTTGGCCTTGGCCACAAACTTAGAAACCTGCCCACCATCGGCCCGGATTTGCTCCAACATTTCGATGACCGCTTGGTTAGCACCACCGTGCAATGGACCCCACAAGGCCCCTACCCCGGCAGCAACAGCCGCATAAATATTGGCATGCGAAGATCCGACCATGCGTACGGTGGACGCGGAGCAGTTTTGCTCGTGGTCGGCGTGGAGAATCAACAATTTGTTCAAGGCATCAACCACGACCGGATCCGCGATATAATCCTCCGTTCGGTGCCCGAACATCATTTGGAGGAAATTGCTGACATAGTCTAGCTTGTTGTTGGGGTACATGTAGGGGTGCCCCAGTGATTTTTTGTAGGTCCACGCCGCGATGGTGGCCATTTTGGCGATCAAGCGGTGGTAGGTCCGGTCCATATCGGCCATCGGACGGTTCGCAATCAAGGAATTAGGGTAAAAACTGGAGAGCGACGCAATGGTGCTCATCAAAACCCCCATGGGATGGGTCGATGCCGGGTAGGCATCCAAAAACTTCTTGATATTTTCGTGGACCAGGGTCCTGTGCGTGATGCTATGATTAAAGGTCTCCAATTGAGCCATGGTCGGCAATTCCCCGTAAAGCAAAAGGTAAGAGACCTCCATAAAACTGGAATTCGCCGCCAATTGCTCAATAGGGTACCCTCGATAGCTCAAAATCCCGGCATCACCGTCAATGAAGGTGATGGCGCTCTTGGTGGCGCCTGTGTTCTTGTAACCAATGTCCAACGTCACCAACCCGGTATCGTCCCGCAGTTTGGAAATATCGACGGCCGGTTCGTTTTCGGTACCAACCAAAAGAGGCAAGGGGTAAATCTGACCGTTGTAATGGAGTTCAGCGTTGGAGGAGGACATGAGTAAGGGGTAAATTTTGGACAGAATAACAAAAAAGGTGGGCGGTTGATGCGTAAAGTTGAGCCCGAAAGCACAAACGTTCGGCTCCTCAAAAATTGCACCTTTTGTAGTAAAACCAAAAATAATTTTTGGGAGCTGGAACCAGGCAGCAAACTTGCAAAAGCCTTGGCAGGTCCACCCCTTACAAACCCTTCACGGCCTGAATCAACTCCGACAAAACGGCCTTGGCATCCCCAAAGAGCATGCGGGTTTTGGGATCGTAAAAAAGCTCGTTCTCAACACCGGCATAACCTGCCGCCATGGAGCGCTTGATTACGATGATGTTCTTGGCCTGGTAAGCCTTGAGGATTGGCATGCCGTAAACGGGAGAGCCTGGATCGTTCTCGGCAGCCGGGTTGACCACATCGTTTGCACCAACCACTACCACCACATCGGTCTGGGGGAATTCCGGGTTAATGGCCTCCATTTCCATCAGTAAATCGTAGGAAACATCGGCTTCGGCCAGCAGAACGTTCATGTGACCGGGCATACGGCCGGCCACGGGGTGGATGGCATAACGGCATTCGACCCCTTTCGAAACAAGGAGTTTCTCGAGTTCATGCATGGGGTGTTGGGCCTGAGCAACCGCCATTCCGTATCCAGGCACCACCACCACCCTGGATGAATAAGCCAACAAAACCGCGGCATCGTAGGTGCCTATCTCCCGGATTTGACCACTGATTTCACGACCGGCAACCGAACCCGATGCATTAAACTGACCCAGCAAGACCGCCCCCAGGGTACGGTTCATGGCTTTGCACATGAGGACCGTCAGGTACACACCCGATGCGCCCACCAGAACACCGCCCATCAACATGGCACGGTTGTCAAACAACAAACCCGTGGTAGCCGCGGTTAGACCGGTTAGGGAATTCAAAAAAGAAATGACCACCGGCATGTCCGCCCCGCCAATCGGCAACACGAAGAGCACCCCATAGACCAGGGACAAGGCCAGCAGGAGGTAAACCATGGGCTCCGCATATGTTGGAAACAAAACCATCCCCACAATCAGTAAAACCTGAACCAAGAGAAGGCCGTTGGTAACCAAGCCCTGCAGTGGGAAGCGAATGGGCTGACCACTGACCTTACCGTCCAGTTTGGCCATGGCCATTACAGAACCGGTAAAGGAGATTCCACCAACCGATAAGCTGATCATCAAAGTGACAATATAAAAAACCAGGTAATAGGAACCCATAGACCCCATTCCCGATGTTTCGGTCAGCAAGCGTAGCAGCCCTTCCCCGTACAACAAATCCACCACTTCGGCCAAGGCCACCAAGGCGGCTGCCAAACCTCCAAAGCCGTTGAGTAAAGAGACCATCTGGGGCATTTCGGTCATTTTGGCCTGAGCGGACATTCGCAGACCTATCCAAGACCCCAAAACCAAGGAGCCCAATATATACGGTAGATTCGCGAGCCCTGGAAGAAAAAGGGTCACCAAGGTGGCCAAAGCCATCCCCAGGGCCAGAATCCCATTACCGCGGTTAGAGGTCGCCGGATCGCTCATGCCTTTTATTCCCAACACAAAACAAACAAGGGCTACCAGGTAGCCAACCTCCATCATTGTTTCCATGTTATTTCTTTTTGCGGAACATGTTGAGCATACGCCCGGTAACGGCAAAACCACCGACCACGTTCACGGTAGCCAAAACCAAGGATAAGCATCCCAAAACCAAAACGGGCCAAGGGGCCTGCTCAGCCTTGCCAACCATAAGAATGGAACCCACCACCACGACCCCGGAGAGGGCGTTGGACCCGGACATGAGGGGGGTGTGCAGCACCTGTGGCACTCGACCAATCACCTCAATGCCCAGAAAAACAGCGAGCAAAAGCAGGTATAGGTGGGGTAAAACACTGTTAATCAGTGTTGGGAAATCCTGTAAACTCCATTCCATTGTTTCCTGATTTAAACCAATATGCTACGAGGCGAGTAGGCCCTGCCCGCTCCCTTGGTGGGCCAGGCAACAGGCGGTTACGATTTCATCGCTGACAAGAGCCCACTTGGAGGGGTCATCCGATTCCAGCAAAGAGGTAAAGGCAAGTAAATTCCTGGAGTACATCCGGCTCGCATCTTGGGCCTTGGCCGAAGCAGGGGCCGATCGTCCACAGACCAAGGCCTGGCCCAACCGAATATTCTGACCATCCACCGTCCCTTCGCAGTTACCGCCACCGGCGGCTGCTAGGTCCATAACAACAGAACCGGCTTTCATGCGGTTCAACATAGGAGAAGAAATCAAAACAGGGGCTCGTTGACCAGGTATTTGAGCCGTGGTAATCACAACGTCGGCTTTGAGGAGCTCTTCGTTCAAGCGTTCCTGTTGTCGGCGTCGGTAGTCTTCGCTTTGCTGCACAGCATACCCCCCCGCACCACGATCCTCCACGGCTCCTTCGACTTCAATGAAATGTCCACCCAGGCTTTCCACCTGTTCTTTCACCGATGGACGTGTATCAAAGGCAACAACCACCGCACCCAATCGCTTGGCAGTGGCAATGGCCTGCAAGCCAGCCACCCCGGCTCCGATAACCAGAACCCTGGCAGGCACCACGGTCCCTGCGGCCGTCATCATCATCGGAAAACATCGGGGCAAAAGGGCCGCGGCTTCGATCACAGCATGATACCCACCCAAAGATGCTTGGCTGGAAAGGACATCCATATTCTGCGCGCGGGTAATTCTAGGCAAGGCGTCCAAACTCAGGATGGTAAGACCGGACGGCACCCAGGATTCCAACAAAGAACGATGGCGGGCCGGGGACAAAGTGCCAATCAACCACCTTAAACCAGAAGCTGGAAGTTCCGTTGGGCAATTGACCGTAACCAAGACTTCGGTATCAAGTGGAAATTGGTCCCTGGAACCGCCCTGGGCCCCTGCTTCCGCATAGGCCTCATCGGAATAAGCCGCTTCGAGACCTGCACCTGTTTCGACCCACACCCTGTGCCCTTTTTTAACCCACGCTTGCACCAATTCCGGAGTGGCCGATACCCGGTGTTCAGGGTTTGCTTCTTTGAGGATGCTTATGTTCATCTTTAACAGGGTGGTTGTGCAGAGGAATCAAACTAATCAACGTTATCGTGCAAATAGCGGTTATCGGTTTTGAGAAGGGGGCCACCCGAACCCAAAGGCCGATCCGTCACCGTTGTGCGGCTTAAAGGTAGGTCCGAACTCGAAGCAGCCGGTGCGGGTTGATACCCAGCCCTGACATAGGCCGGAACTTTTTCTAGTTCTTCGAGTGCGACATTCCCACCGGATAGCAAAGAATTCAGATTCCTTAAATTCTGAATGCGCGAGCGAGAGCGCGTTAAGACATCTTCATCGGACGGACCGTTGGCATAAACGGGCAATGGCTCCACCGACGGTGTATGGGTAGCGGCTGGCGTTGGATTGCCTTTTTCAGCCTCAGAAAACGACGTGTCCGAACTTGCAGTGTTGTTGCTTTCAACCTTCAACGGGGCGAGGTCCCATTCCACAGGACCATCGTATCCAAAGAAGGGGTTAACCTCGTCTACGACCTCCTTTGCCGAGGATGCCAAGGAGGCCACCGGCTCCTCGTTCCGATCGTTGCTTTGATGTTCCGAATCAAAGGGCGAAGCAGTATCATCGAAATTCCATACACGGGTGAACAAATCGTGGGAACCTTGATCAACCGCTTGGGCAGGGGCTACAGGGCCCGGAGGGGGCGTGGTGCTGTCTGTTCCACCATTCTCATCATCGTCCATAAATTCATCGTCAATCAACGTGAACATGGGCAAGGTTTCTTCCTGGAGAACTTGATCAGGTGCTGGCTCGGGCTTATCAAGTTCGTGAACGATAACGGGTGGTTTCTCGTCTAAGACCGGCTGCCAAACCACACCAGTGTTTGCACCCGACCAACCGTAATCGCGGCGGTTATCCCCCTCAAAGCCGGTGGCAATTAAGGTTACCCTCAAAGCATCGCCCAATTCATCGTCCGTGCAATTCCCCCAAATAACATCCGTACCTGAACCCGCTTCGGTTTGAACATAATCGTTAATTTCCCCGATTTCATCCAATCGAATCGGGTCTTCATTCCCACTGCTCATGTTAATCAGAATATTGCGGGCACCCGATATATCATTCTCGCTTAGCAAGGGGGATGACAAGGCCAATCGAACCGCCTCCAAGGCACGGTTCTCGCCGCTGGCCTGACCCGAACCCATCACTGCTTTTCCGCTCTGCTGCAAAACGGTTCGAACATCGGCAAAATCAACATTGACATACCCATCGACGGTAATAATCTCGGCAATGCCTTTGGCCGCTGAAGCCAAAACATCGTCTGCCTTGGCAAAGGCATCTTTGAAAACCAGGTTTCCAAACAGCTCGCGTACCTTGTCGTTGCTGATAACCAAGGTTGTATCGCAAAATCGGCGCAATTCCTTTAAGCCAATTTCGGCCTGCTCAAGTCGCTTCTTGCCTTCAAAGGAAAATGGCAGCGTAACAATACCCACGGTCAAAATGTCCAGGGCCCGACAAGCCTCCGCCAAAACAGGGGCCGCACCGGTGCCCGTTCCACCACCCAGCCCTGCTGTAATAAAGACCATCTTGGTTTCCCTACCAATGAGCTCTTTGAATTCTTCCATGGTTTCCACCGCGGCCTTACGCCCAATTTCGGGTTGATTGCCTGCTCCACGGCCTTCGGTCAGGTTGGGACCCAATTGCAGGCGATTCCGCACCAGATTGCGTTCCAAGGCCTGATAATCGGTGTTACAGACCAGGAAATCAACATCTTTGATTCCTTTTTGGAACATATGATTGACGGCGTTTCCCCCGGCTCCACCAATGCCGATAACCTTGATGATGGCACCTGGGTTTGATCCCAAACTGAATTGAAAATTACTGAGTGGCGTCATAAAAAATAAAGTATTAAGTGGTTATAAAATTATTTATCGTTTTTTGTTAAATGACAGAATGTTGAATTAAAAATTATCCACGATGCGGACTGTTTTTGGAGCCCAATTCCGGATCCATGAAGAATCCCGGCAGGACCGTAAGCAATCGTTCCAACAAACCCTCCCGAACCGGAGATGGTCCGCTATCACCGCCCGATTCACCAGAACCCCCGGATCGTTGGTTGCCTTGTCCATTGGATGAGGCACCTTCATTTTCCAATTTGGCCAACGAGGTCAAAACCAGACCGCAAACGGTTGCATAAACCGGGGATTTGATTAGATCCGGAGCCTGGCTCAGGTGCCCGTTGGAATCCCCAACGCAGGCCTCCATACCCGTCATAAGCGAAAACAAATGTTTGATGTTCTTCAAACGGGCTCCCCCTCCTGTTAGAACGATGCCTGCGCTCAGTCGCTTTTCATAACCGGAACTACGAATTTCATATTGTACATGCTGAATAATTTCCTTGACCCGGGCATTGATGATATTGGCCAAGGTCAGCAAACTGATTTCTTTCGGATCCCTGCCACGAATACCGGGAATCGAAACTACTTCGTTGGCCATGCTTTCATGGGCCAAGGCCGAACCGAAACGAACCTTCAGGGCTTCGGCTTGATCAAACAAAACAGAGCAACCTTCCCGTATGTCTTGGGTTATGATATTTCCGCCCAATGGGATAACCGCCGTATGACGAATGATGTTCTGATGAAAGATGGCGATATCGGTGGTGCCGCCCCCTATATCAACCAAAACAACTCCGGCATCCTTCTCGTCCTTGCTCAAAACCGCTTCGGCCGAAGCCAGCGGCTCAAGAGTCAAACCATTGATGAGCAGACCGGAAAGTTCGACGCAGCGTTTGATATTCATGATGGCTCCCACCGAACCGGTAATCATGTGGAACATACCCTCCAGGGTAATACCACTCATGCCGACTGGGTTGGTAATATCTTTTTCGCCATCGACCGTATAATCTTGGGGCAAAACATGAATGATTTCATACCCCGCTTGCTGAGGCACTCGGTACATCTCCTCCAACAAACGATTCACATCAGCCTTTGAAATTTCGGTTTCACGGTTTTGGCGAGTCATCATGTTGCGCTGTTGATGACTGCGGATGTGTTGACCAGCGATTCCGACGTTGACAACCCGTATATCGACACCTGAGCGAGCCGAGGCCTCTGCTACGGCTTGTTTAATGGATTGAACTGTCAGCTCAATATTGGCCACCGTCCCCCGGTTGACCCCTTGAGAAACAGCCGAGCCCATACCCAAGATGTCTACCTTGTTGTGTTCGTTGCGCCGTCCGACCACCGCGCAGATTTTGGTCGTACCGATATCCAGACCGACAACGATTTCAGGCTCCGGCACCGGCACCGGCTCCGGTGCCTTGCGGGGAGATACTGCGTTTCTGAAACTTGAGAAATTTAGCGACATACAATTTGATCTTTAAAAATGAGATTGATGTTATGAAAACGGGTCGGAAGAGAGTCTGCCGGCGCCCAACGGTAAAAAACCGAAAGCTTGCGCAGCTTGGCTGTCAAATCCATGGAGGTGCCTACCCAGATTCGTTGGCCGGAGCGGGTCTGTAACTCCAACGAGGCCGAGTCCCTGCCGGATAGCACGTATTGGGTCACTTCCTTTCCCAAGATGGAATCTGACACCAGGACTTGGTGGGTCCTGAGGGCCAAGGCCAGTCCCGTATGCATAGGCAGTTTGGCTTGGGACCAATGACCGGGTACATTGCCCAGGATAAGGGGAAGTGGCCAGGCAAACCCGGGGCTCAAAGGCACGCCCAGACCGCGATTATCCAAGTAATAGCCGGGCCTTCCAACGGGCATCACTCTCAAGACCGGACGACTGAATTCCACCTCCACCCAAAGAACACGGTCCAAGCCCAGGCTAAGATCGGCACGGACCAGCGAAGGCAGGGATCTTAAGGTCTTTTCATGGACCATCATTCCCCGAGGAGACCGGTTTGCCTTCAAAGAGACAACGCGGGATATTTCCCCTTCACTCAACAGGTGCATTCCATGCTGATCCCGGTAGACCACCTCCACTTTTTTGATTTTGGTCGCCTTGAGTTCGTTCTGTGCACCCACCCAAATCACGGTTACCAAGCCCAACCCCAGGATGCGTAGCATGGCAAGGCGAACAGTCGCCCAATCAAGGGAGCGAATTTTTTGACTAAGCGAAGAGATCACGGTTGTCGCTGGGGTTTGAATTGGTTGACCCCTCCGAAGAATAGGGGCCGGAAGGCTTTGCCATACGGGGTGAAGCCGATTCTTCGGCCAGAATACGAACCGCGATTGCATCCAAATATTGATCGATATCACCGGCTCCGATGGTGACCACCAAATCGGAGGGATGCTCCAACACATCCTGTATCCATGCAGGGCTGGACCCTTCGCTCACCGGCAAACAGCGATGAACACAGGTCATATCCTTGGCAATCAACCCACTATCGACGCCTTCCATCGGTTTTTCGCGGGCCGGGTAAATCGGCAGCAACCAACACTCGTCCAAAGCGGATAGGGAACGCGCAAATTCAGGCGCAAAGTCACGGGTCCTGCTGTAAAGGTGCGGTTGGAAGATGCCCAAAACACGACTGTTGGGGTGCATGAGGCGCAGGCCACGGATCAAAGCATCAATTTCCCGGGGGTGATGAGCGTAATCATCCACCAGCCAGCGGCGTTTGCCTCGGGCCACGTACTCAAAGCGTCGCTTGATTCCCTTAAAATCGGCCATAGCCGGTGCAATACTCTCCGGCGCCACCCCGCATTCCAAGGCAATGGTGATAGCAGCCAACGCGTTTTCGATGTTATGTTGACCGGGTAACATGCTAGGGATATCCTTAATTACAGTTTTCCCATGGTAATCAAACCAGAGGTAACCCTCCGAAACCGCTACCTGATCTGCATAAATCCCTTCGCTGCTTCCGTAGGTCAAATGCCGGACCCCCTCCATGGGTTGGAGATCCAAACCCGCACGGGACACCAACAAGCGAGCAGCCGATTGAGCAAATTGTCGGTAGGAGCGCAGGACAGCACCGGCATCCCCGTACACATCCAGGTGATCAGGATCCGTACTCGTTACCACGGCCCATTCAGGCTGCAATTCATGAAAAGAACGATCGTATTCATCCGCTTCAACCACCATCATTGCGTGCTCACTGCCCATCATTAGGTTTGAGGAGGCATCAACACCCAATCCACCCAAAAAGGCTGTTACATCCAATCCACCGCAACGCAGCAAATGGGCTATCAAAGACGTTGTGGTTGTCTTGCCGTGGGTTCCGGCCACGGCCACCGTGGGACGACGAGCGGTCAGCAACCCCAACATGCGGGCCCTCTTGATGATGGTATAGTTGCCGTTTCGAAAATAAGTCAACCAAGGCTGATCAAAGGGGACCGCCGGAGTGTAAATCACCAAGCAATGTTCGGGATGCTCGTCAAAGGGGGGAGGACATTGTTCGGTGTTCAAATGCTCCAAAACCAAGGCCCCGGAAGCCTGCAAAGCGCGGGTTAAATCACTGCTTATGCGGTCATACCCGGCTACCTCTTTGCCTGATAACAAAAGGTAACGGGCAAGCGCACTCATTCCGATACCCCCGATACCAATCAAAAAATAACGCTTATAGGCCATTGGATTCATGCGGCGTTTTTTTTGTAGGTTAAATCAAACAAATCGATCGCAATTCGTCGGGCTGCATCCGGACGGGACCATTTTCGCAAACCCAGAGCTTTGGCCTCCGCAGCTTTGGGATCCTTGCCCCATTCCCCTAGAACCCGTGGTAAATCATTTGCAATCGAAGCATCGCTGCTAATCCACGCAAGGGATTGGTTTACCCAATTCATCGCATTGTGATGTTGATGATTTTCAGCGACGTAGGGTGAAGGCACGAGTAAACAAGGCTTGGCAACCAAGGCCAATTCGCTCATGGTTCCAGCACCAGCCCTCGATACAATCCAATCGGCCGCCGCATAGGCCATCGTCATCTCTTGTACAAAAGGCAAAACCCTCAATTTCGGCCCTTGCTTTGCCTTTAGGTCTTCCGGCAATTGGTAATGACGGCCGCATTGCCAGAGCCAGACCACTTCGAGGGCATCAGAACGCAGGCAGGCTTCCACCGCTTCGTTCAAGGCCCTAGCCCCCAAACTTCCCCCCAAAACCAAGACTGTTTTTTGCTCGCCGGACAAGCCCCAAAATTTCAAGGCCTCTTCGCGGCTAGGCCCCTGAATCTGCAATTCATGACGAACCGGGTTGCCGGTCACCACCGTTTTGTTCGAGCCAAAATAGGCTTCCATGCCTTCAAAAGCCACATAAACCCGGCGTGCACCGCCCGAGAGAAAACGATTGGTGGCTCCCGGTAGGGCGTTTTGTTCCTGCAAAGCCGTTGAGATACCCAAACGCTGAGCAACCCAAAGAAGCGGACCGCTGGCATAACCACCCACGCCGACCACCGCATGGGGGCGAAACTTTCGTAACAAGACCCAGGCATGCACCACAGAAACCAGAATCTGCAGAGGCAAGGCCCAGTTTTTCCAAAAGGCTTTGCGCTGAAATCCCCTAATCCAAAAACCCGTAATTGGAAATCCAGCCAACGGTACCTGCGTCATTTCAATTTTACCCAAAGCCCCGACAAAGTGAACCGAACAATTCGGACTCAGATCCCTGCAGGCCTGGGCGATGCTGATCGCTGGAAACACATGCCCCCCGGTTCCACCGCCGCTCACCATGATTTTCCAAACCGAATCCGGTTGATGTTGCAATGAACTAGGCATACGCGGCCTCCCCGTTGGATGAATTTGTTTCCGACGCAATCGAATTGCTGGATTCGCTCTCAATATCCAATTCAGACCAGTCCCCTTCCCCGGTCATGTCCCGACTAACACTTAGAACCACGCCCATGGCCAAGGCATTGATGAGGATGGAACTTCCACCGTGCGATATAAACGGCAGGGTCTGTCCGGTCACTGGCATGGCGCTCACCGAGACCAGCATATTCACCACGGCTTGGGCCATTAAAGCCATGCCCATCCCCGATGCAATGTAGGCCCCGTAAGGCGAACGGGCCCGCATCGCAATTTTTCGAACACGATAGAACAAACCCAGGTACAAGACCAAAACCCAGATGGCCCCGGCCATCCCATACTCTTCAATCACAATCGCATAAATAAAATCGGAATAAGCATGGGGCAAAAAATTCCGTTGGATGCTTTTTCCGGGTCCCTTACCCCATAACCCCCCGTCCGATACGGCTATTTTGGCTTGTGTTACCTGAAAATCCTCCTGACCAGGGCTTTGGTTCCAAAACGACTCAACACGATTCTTCCAAACCCGGGCCCGGGGCCATCCCGCCCAATAAGCCACCGAAACAAGAAAAAGCACGACCAGAACGCCTCCAACAACAACCTTGGATAAATCAACAATGCGGGCACCGGCCACCCAAATCATCCCCATCCCAACACCGATTAACATGAGAGCAGTCGACAAATTTTCGGGGGCAATCAAAACAGCCGTAACCATAATCCCGCCTAACAATCGGGCCCAGCCATCCCTAAATCGCCGAATTTTTTCGTCTTTCTGTAACAAAGCCAGGCCCCGAGCCAACCACAAAATCAAGAAAAACCGAGCCGGATCCGAGCCCTGAAAACTAATGTTCGTAAAGGGAATCACCAAAGACCTGGATGCCGAATTGATTGTTTGTCCATACACCAGGGTTACCGCAAGAATCGCACATCCGATATAAACGCCCCAAGCAGAAATCCGTCCCAACCAAAGGTAAGGTATACGATGAACAAAAAGCATAATGATACCTCCTAACATCAGTTTGAAGCCATGGGCTAACAAAAATCGCTCAATATTCCCATCGTTGTTACGAAGTGCTAATTGGCCAATGGATGAATAAATGAGAGGCAAAGAGCTCACCATCAGGAGCCCAATGAGAATCCAGAGAACCCGATCCCCCTTAAACAATGCCGACCAACTGTTCATCATTGGGCTACGTATTCTTACAGCTGGTTAACAAAATACTTAAACTGTCGTCCACGATCCTCGTAGTTCTCGAAGAAATCAAAACTGGCGCAGGCGGGTGATAACAAAACAGCGTCCCCTTTTTGGGCTAGTTGATACGCCCTTTGAACACATTCCTGCATCCCGGATACATTGACGATGACCGGAACCTTGCCGGCAAAGGCTTCATGCAGGGCCCTGTTGTCTTTGCCCATGCAAATCAATACTTTGACTTTGGAGGCCACCAAATCATAAAGGGCCGTATAATCATTCCCCTTGTCGACACCGCCCGCGATCCAGAGCACCGGCTTGTCCATGGATTCCAAAGCATACCAGACGTTGGTGGCTTTGGAATCGTTGATATAATCAACCCCACGGATGCGGCCCACTTTTTCGAGCCGATGCTCCAACTGATCAAAATTTGTCAGACTCTCGCGGATACTTTCTTTGCGTACCTCCATCAATTGGGCGACGACGGCCGCCGCCATTGAGTTGTACGTATTGTGGCGGCCAACCAAGGCCAATTCGTTCAGGGGCATGGACATACGTTTATCGTTCATTTCGAGGAATAGTTGAGAGTCAAGGGTGTAGGCCCCTCCTCCAAAGGAAGAAGGACGATCCCACGATAGGGTATAGGTTTGAAAAGGCTTTTGGACCAGGCAATCCATGCCTTGGCGGCTGTAGGCATCATCGCTGCACCAAACCAAGGCACTTCGGTGATCCATGTTACGGACTAATCTGAATTTGGATTGCACATAGTTTTCCATACGATAACCGTAGCGGTCCAAATGATCAGGGGTTATATTGGTCAGAACCCCAATGTCAAAACGGGTCTTGTGCAGACCATCCAATTGAAAGGAGCTAACCTCCAAGACATAGATCTCCGGTCCATGGTTGGAATCGGCCATCAAATCCTCGGCCACAGCACCTGCAAAACTGCGACCCATATTGCCCGCAATCCCGGCTCGTAATCCGGCACTTTTGAGAACATGATGGGTCAAATGGGTGGTGGTGGTTTTGCCGTTGGTACCGGTAATCCCCACCAACTTTGCCTTGGTATGAGCCGCAGCGAATTCAATTTCGTCGACAACAGGAATCCCTTGGTCCAAGGCCGCCTGAATCCAAGGTAATTCCGGAGCAATTCCAGGGCTTTTGATAACCAAATCCGGTTTCCATAAAGCAATTTCCTTGGAACAGGATGCGGTGTACGGAATCTCCAACGCTTCCAATTGTTGGATTCGCTGCTCCCGGATGGTTCCCTGATCCCAAACCTCTACTTCCATCCCCAAAACCTTTCCCAGTCGGGCGGCACCACAACCGCTCTCACCGGCTCCCAAAACAAGCAAACGTTCCCTATTCATCGCAGTTTGAGCATTGTGAAAGTGAGGATAACCAAGAGCACCGTAACAATCCAAAAACGAGTAACCAACTTAGGCTCTGCCAGGCCTCCCAATTCGTAATGGTGATGAAGCGGAGCCATACGGAAAACACGTTGACCCACTCCTGTTCTCTTTTTGGTATAACGAAACCAAGTGACTTGAATAATGACCGAAAGGCTTTCAACAAAAAAGATACCGCACAGAATCGGCAGCATTAATTCCATTTTGATAATGAGTGCGACCGAAGCAAAGGCTCCGCCCAGGGCCATCGACCCCGTGTCACCCATAAAAACCTGGGCAGGATAGGCATTGTACCACAAAAACCCGATACAGGCTCCAACCAAGGCCGCCAAAAAAACAACCACCTCCCCGGAACCCGGTACATACAGGAGGTTGAGGTACGAAGCCAATTTGATATTTCCCGACATATAAGCCAGAATACCCAAACCCGTTCCAACAATTGCGCTCGTCCCAGCGGCCAGACCATCCACTCCGTCGGTGAGATTGACCGCATTGGTAACCGCAGTAACAATAAATACAATAAGTGCAAAATAAAAGGCCCATACCAAGGATGGATCCCACCCTAATTTGGAATAATCCAACCCGTATTTGGTAATAGGCAGGTTGGTTTTGAGGGCCATCGTTGAAATATCCCGGTGATAATACAGAACCGATGCAATCAAAAGCCCCAAACCTATTTGACCAATCACCTTGGATCGGGAACGCAGGCCTTTTTTGTCTTTCAAAAAAACTTTGATATAATCGTCAACCCCGCCAATCACACCCATCCACAAGGTTGCAACCAACATCAAAATAACATAAATATTATCAGGCCTTGCTGCCAGGAGGGTCGGTATCAAAATGGCGACCAGTAAGATCAGCCCTCCCATGGTAGGGGTACCTTTTTTGGAGAGATGGGTAGCAGGCCCGGATTCACGGATGCTTTCACCGATTTGTTTGGACTGTAGCCAGCGGATGATCCGTTTGCCAATAAATAAACTGATTAACAAAGACAGGGCGGCGGCCAACGAAGCTCGAAAAGTGATAAAACGAAAGGCCCCGGCACCGCTCAAGTCCCAAACCCTGTCCAAATAATCAAAAAGATAATACAACACGGAATCAGAATTTAGAGGTGGGTTTCAATGCATTCATATGAAGAGTCAACTGCTCGCGATCACTAAAAGGAAGTCGTTGACCCTGAATTTCTTGATACAATTCGTGCCCTTTACCTGCCACCAAAATCAAATCCCCCGGACAGCTCAATTGAACCGCTTTTTGAATTGCCAAATCTCGGTCCGCCTCGCAATAGACCCGATCGGTCGAGGCATGCGCAGGCAGTCCCTGACGCATGTGTTCCAAAATAAGCAAGGGATCTTCGCTGCGAGGATTATCGGATGTCATCACCATAACATCAGAATTGGCATAAGCCACCTCGGCCATAAGGGGTCGTTTGCCTTGATCGCGGTCACCGCCACAACCAAAGACCACCAAGAGTCGACCTTTGCCTTTTTGAAGGTCATAGAGGGTGGACAAAACTTGTTGCAAGGCATCGGGGGTATGAGCATAATCCACCACCCCCCATCGTCCTTCAGGTCCCTGCATGTTCCACATCCGACCTTGGGGAGGCTCCGCTTGCGCCAATGCATTGGCAATTTCTTGGGGTTGGGCCGAAAGCAAGCGGGCAACCGCGTACACGGCGAGGGCATTGTAGGCATTAAAACGCCCGGTTAAATTTGCCTTTAAGGAGGTTTCGGTAGTATCCATGCGCAAACAGCCCGGTTCCAAGACCAGGTTTGAACCTTCATAGACTTGTTGTCCTGAAGGACTTTCGTTTGCACCCGTCAACGTATAGGCTACCCGCATCGCAGTGCTGCAGGAAACCATGGCCTGACCATACGCATCATCAGCATTGTACAAGGCAAAGGCCGTGTTATCCAGACCATCAAAAAAGGAACGCTTGGCCAAAAAATAATTTTCCATGGTCCCGTGGTAATCCAAGTGGTCGCGGGTCAGATTGGTGAAAACACCCCCCCGAAACCGTAAGCCACTGACCCTATGCTGAGCCATGGCATGGGAACTGACCTCCATAAAAACATAAACACATCCAGCCTCCAGCATTTCCCGTAACAATTCATTTAAACGAAGAGCATCCGGGGTGGTATGAGTCGAGGGAAGCATGCGGTCCCCCACCCGGCATTCTACGGTGGAAATCAACCCGCAGTTGAATCCCATTTTGCTAAAAACCTGGTAAAGAAGGGTTACCACGCTGGTTTTTCCATTGGTTCCTGTAACACCAATCAGGTTCAAATGACGGGATGGGTGTCCCTGCAATGCGGACGCCAACCGGCCCAATGCTTGGGCACTGTTAGGGACCTGCACCAAAGTGCTTTGCGGGTATGCATCCGCCCATTGGTCCAAATTCTTTTCAACCACCACCGCCGTAACACCTGATTTGAGAGCCTCTTCCACCCATGCATGGCCGTCCACGCGGCTGCCTTGAACAGCCACCAACAAGGATCCGGGCTTTGCCTTTCGATGGTCAGCGCAAATCGCCTCGATCAAAAGGTTAAGCGGTCCCCTTGTTTCGAGAATCTGCAATTCTTGAAGCAAAATTTCCAGCGGCATCATGATCCGAGCAACAGCGTAACCCGCTGCCCAGGTTTATCATCCTTCAAATTTCCAAGCAAGCGACGCACCCGACCGCTACCTTGCACCGAAACACTGTAACCCTGGCGTTCCAAGGCCCAAACCGCGGCCGATGCCTCCATCCCTATCAAGTCGTCCGGTTTTTGGATCCGTTTTTCATTCGCATTCACCTCTTTTGAAATGGATCCTTGCGGTAAAGCCGGACGAGTATTGGGGCGGTATTCTTTGATAGCCATCGTTTGTTCGGCTATGTCTCTAAAAACAGGGGCTGCCACCATCGAAGCGTAGTAAATTCCCGCCGAAGGTTCCTCAATCATCACTAGGCAGGTGTATTGAGGGTTGGGATCTGGGAAATAACCAATAAACATGGCCCGGTGTCTATTTTCGGAAGTCAAGCCTTGTTCGTTGCGTAACCGGGCTGTTCCCGTTTTGCCTCCTATCCCAAAGGTTAGGCCCTTCATTTGTTCCTTGACAGTCCCATCCACTGCAACCCTACGCATCATTCTTCGGGCCGCTTCGGCATGGTCTTTTTCCAAAATCCTTGTACCTCGTGGCAAAGAAGTTGCTTCAACCAAACTAGGTTCCTGCCGTATCCCACCATTCACCACCCCGTTGTAAAAAGCCAACAATTGCAGGGGCGTAATTTGCAATGAATACCCGATTCCTGTTGAATACAAATCAGAAGCACTCCAACCACGATGTTCTGGATTCCTGTACAGAGGCCTGGGATCCTCCAACAAGGGGAGCTTCATTCGACGACCCAAACCAAAGGCTTGTAAACGATCAAAATAAGCTTTGGGGTTTCTGGCATACCCTCGGTGTAGCAATTTGGAAATCCCAACGTTGGAGCTTTTGGAGAATATTTCCTCCACACTCATTTGGGATCCGTAACGATGATCATCTTGGATTTGATAGGATCCGGCCTTGAATTGGTAAGAACCCATATCTATCGTATCGTTCAAATTCCAGTAACCATCCGCAACACCGGCCATCAACGAGGCTAACTTGAAAACCGAACCTGGCTCGACAGGGTATCCATAAGCGACTTGGTTCCATTCCCCGTAAGCCTGACCTTGTTGGTTACGAACCAAGTTAACCATGGCCCGAATTTTACCGGTACGCGTTTCCAACAAGAGGGCACAACCCAAGCGGGCCTTGTGCTCCTCCATCGATTTGATGAGGGATTCATGGGCAATTTCCTGCAAACGGATGTCAAGAGTTGTAACAACAGGCTGACCATGCTTGGGTTCCTGTTGAACTCCTTCACCCATCGGCTTCCATACACCCCCACCCATTCGCTGTTTGAGAACCAAACCCGGCTTACCGGCCAAAATCGTATCCAAACCCTTTTCGATGCCTATTCGAGCTGTATCGTTTTTGAGATAACCAATGGTTCTTGCCGCTAATTCTCCGTAGGGCATCACCCGATGATTGGTCTGAATCGCGACCAGTGCGCCCCGCATGGTCGATTCATTGCCTAACATGGGTAGTTGCCGCACCCGTGCCATGGTCCCAAAGCTGACCCCTTTGCGTAACAACCAATAACGGTTGGGTTTTGAAGCATAACGGGCCTGGATTAATTTGGTTTTCCATGCGAGTCGGGAAAGATCCTCAAAAATTTTGGATAGTCCTGTGGCCAAGCCGTCAACTTGCCGATTAAAAGCGGTATCGGCCATGGTCGCTACCCCAAAATCAATCCTCAGCTCATACATTGGAACCGAAGAGGCCAGCAAATTCATCTGACAATCGTAGATATCCCCTCGATTGGCTGGTAAATCAAAAAGACGAAGGTTTTCCTTCACCGATTGAGCCCTGTATTCCGTACCCCAGGTTGTGGCATAAAGGTATACTCTGCCCAAAATAACAAAACCCAATACCAAAAGCACCAAAAAAGCACCATTCAAACGCCATCCTTGATTCGAGCCAATCATTGAATTATGGTTTTGATAATGAATTGGTTGTGGATTTTCCGAGGGAGGTTTTGCCTGATTCATGCGCCCGCCGGTTGAGAGCCAACGGCGGAACACGCAGGGGCTCAAGTCCCATTGACAAGGCACGTTCGGATACACGTTCCAGTTGCCCTAAGCTCACCAATTCTGTTTTCAAAAAAAGGTATTGAGAGCGCAGCTCTTGGTTGTTTTTTTCGAGTAAACTCATGTTACGAACCAAGTTTTCACAGCGATGAATGTAGGCGATGTACAAAATCATTAGCGCAATCAGGTAAACACCAAACAGGCCGTGCCTACGCATTGCATCGGGCTGAACCCAACGCTCAGGGTCCAGGACAGTCCATAGATTCCAAGAAGGAGATTTTGGATTGGTTCCGGTGTTACTCATAACACGGCTTGGGTTAAGCGTTCCTGCCACTGTTTCCAGGTCAAATCATTGCGTACCCCTACCCGCAAACGAGCACTACGAGATCGTGGATTTTGGGCAGATTCTTCCACATCTGCCGTCACAAACCGTCCTCGGATAGGATCAAAAGGCCGAAGGGGATGACCATAGAGATCCTTGCGTGCCTGGCCTTCGAGGCTACCATGATTGATGTAGTTTTTGACCAAACGATCCTCCAACGAATGGTAACTCATGACCACCAAGCGCCCACCCTCTGCCAAGAGCCTTGCTGATTGTTCCAACATGGCGCAGAGGCTATCCAATTCCCTGTTAAGGTGTATACGGATGGCCTGAAAAACCTTGGCCACAAAGCGCGATGGCTTTTCTTGACCAACATATTTCATGGCCAAGGCTTTGAGTTGACCCGTGGTTTTGATGCCCCCTTCGCTACGTGCTTTAACCAAATCCAAAGCCAGGGACCGTGCCTGCCGTATTTCGCCATAACGATAAAAGACCTCCGCCATCTCGCTTTGCTCAGTCGTCTTTAACCATTCTTCGGCCGTGACTCCGCTCCTATGGTCCATTCGCATATCGAGGGGGGAAGATTCATGC